>JAIQFL010000003.1 GCA_020073365.1 Terriglobia bacterium
GCCAGCGTAGCTCCACTCGCCGCCGACTGAACCCAAGGTGCCGGCTCCAGTGACTTCAGAAGGCTGGAAATCCCCCAGGCCTTTGAGCGCTGTCTCCGTCGATGGGTTCAAGTCCGCCGACCCGCCAATGAGATTTTGGATGTTCTTCGCCAATGCGTTCAAGGCGTGCCCACCTGCCACGCGCGTGGACATCGGTTTATCCGAGGAATTCCAATTCGGCAAACCGGCAGCCCAGTTCTCGGGCAACTCTCCACTCAAGAGCAGATCGAACTCCGCTCCCTCCTTCGGGAATTCATTATTGTAGGCCTCGAGTCTCTTCTGCCACTCCCGTTGCGCGCTGGCGCCCTGGTCGATTGCCTCACGGAAGCGATCCACAGCCTCCTTCGGGAGATAAAACTTGTCCGTCGCCGGCCAGCCCAGTGCTCTTTTCGTCGCCAGCAGCTCTTCTTCACCGAGCGGGCTTCCGTGTGCTGAAAAGTTGTCCTGCTTCTTTGGGCTGCCATACCCGATATGCGTGCGCACGAGAATCAGCGACGGTCGCCGCTCCTCTTGCCGCGCCTCCTGGATTGCCTTGGCGATGTCCTCGGTATCGTTTCCGTCCGTCACCGCGCAGGTGTGCCAGCCGTCGGCGTCGAACCGGCGCGCAACGTCCTCGGTAAAAGTCATATCCGTGGCGCCCGAAAGAGAAATATGATTCTGATCGTACAAACAAATGAGTTTGCCGAGGCGCAGATGCCCGGCAAGCGATGCGGCTTCCTGAGTGATCCCCTCCATAAGGTCTCCGTCACCGCAGATGGCATACGTATAGTGATCCACGATCTTGTGCCCCGGCCGGTTGAAACGCGCCGCCAGCCATGCTTCCGCAATGGCCATCCCCACTGCGTTCCCGAAGCCTTGACCGAGCGGCCCAGTCGCCACTTCGACGCCGGCTGTATGCCCACGCTCAGGGTGTCCCGGCGTCTTGCTGCCCCACTGCCGGAAGCGTTTCAGTTGTTCCAGCGGCAGGTCATAACCCGTTAAGTGGAGCAGACTATATAGCAGCATCGATCCATGTCCGGCCGAGAGCACAAAGCGGTCACGGTCGAACCAAAGCGGATCCTTTGGATTGTGCTTCAGAAATCGAGTCCACAGCGCATAGGCCATGGCCGCTGCACCCATTGGCAAGCCCGGATGTCCGGAATTGGCATTTTGCACCGCATCCGCGGAGAGGATGCGGATGGTATTGATGCACAGATTCTCCAGGGTTTGTGTATGCATGTCTGGCCTGTCGTTCTTCCCTTTGTTGACAATCTCCGTACTGTGGGATGAAATCGTGCCGGTGCCGACGCCCAGCCCGCACCTGGTTGGCCGCAATCCACAGCGCGACGATCTCCCGGCCGATGCGCCGTGCTTTGATTCCGTGCCGGTCACGCGGTCAGTCCAACGATTATCGCAGTTGGCCGATCGTTTCAGGAGCCGGCGCGAGAGCCCCGGTCACGGTGGAGGCCGATGGCACTCCGGCTTTGCTCACCCGGCTGAGAGCCGCTACCGGTGGCGCAAACAGCCTCTGAGTATTCTCGCCGCACTCACGTAACAGATGATAAGTCAACAGCAGTTGAGTGAGCGCCAGCGGGTCGCTCTGCCGCTTCACGCCGCGATCCTGATAGACTCCGAACTGATCGGCGCCGATCGGGTCTACGCCGGGCAGATGGCGCCAGATTGTCTCCTCCAGATATGCCGCCTGCTCCGGTGTGACGCTGCCGTCGATCTCAAGAATGTCCACGGGACGGCCGGTGTCGCGCCCCAACAAAAGGCGGATGCCCGTGTCCTGACTCTGCTTCTCGGACAGGTAACTCATGTCGGGATGAGGAATGGTCGGCCGCAGAATGAGCCGCACGTTGAGATGTCCATTGGCCCCTTCCGCGGACACGCCGTAGGGAGGGTAGAACTGCACGACGATATCGGCACGTTCGCGCTGCGTGCGAATGAACTCGCGGGAATCGGCTTCCCGTTTCTCCAACTCGGCCAACACCTGGTCCACCGTGTAGCCGCGCTTGGCAGTATCCCGCCTGATCTTCCACACCCGGCGCAGATCCTCGGGCGGTTCGAGATACACCTTTACGTCGTAGAACTGGCGCATCACGCCCGAATGAAATCCGAGCAGCCCTTCCACAATCACGAACTCCCGGGGCTTGATGTACTCCGGCCGGATCAGTGTGCCGGTGGCGTGTTCGTACACCGGTTTCAGGATCGGCTGGCCATAGTGCAGGCGCTCCAGTTGCAGTTCCAGAATATCGAGATAATTGCAATCCGGATCGAGCGCGGTGATATTCAGCGCCGCGCGTTGAGCCCGGTCGTATTTGTGATAGTCGTCCGTGCACATGTGCGTGACGCGGTGCGCGCCGAGCAGGTTGGTCAACCCCTGGGTGAGGGTCGTCTTCCCCGCGGCGCTGTCGCCCATGATGCCAAGCAGGACCGGTCTTCGGCCCGTCATTTTAGGACTCATCGTACTCCTCTATCTGTCGCCCTGACACTGCGGGGCTTTGGCCGGCGAATCTGCGGCGGCGCCATCCAGCCCTCCCTGAAATACTCTGCTCTGCCGGATATCGACTGCGTCGATGCGCGCCAGTTCCTGTTTGACAACGCGCCCTCCCTGTTCGACCAGGCGAACGGCCTGGCGCAGCTTGATCCGGTCAATCGCGTTGCGCACACTGCGGGCGTTGGCAGAGTGCGGCTGCGCGGTGCGCAACTGCAGATACTCCCTGAAGGCCGCTCTCGAGTCTTCGTCGAATGCGTACATCTGCTGGCGGGCCATCAGTTCGGCGATCTCGATTAATTCTTCGAGCGAATAGTCGGGGAAATCGATGTGATGCGCGACGCGCGAATGCAAGCCGGGATTGGACAGAAAAAAACTGTCCATGCGCTCCTTGTATCCGGCGAGAATCACCACCAGGTCGTCGCGCCGATTCTCCATAAACTGGAGCAGGATCTCGATTGCCTCCTGGCCGTAGTCGCGCTCGTTCTCGGCGCGATACAGGTAGTACGCTTCATCGATAAACAACACCCCGCCCATGGCCTTCTGCAGGATCTCTTTGGTTTTGGGCGCCGTGTGGCCCACGTACTGTCCAACCAGATCGTCGCGAGTAGCCACCACCAGGTGCCCCCGGCGCACATACCCGAGACGATGGAGTAACTTCGCCATGCGCATCGCGACTGTGGTCTTTCCGGTGCCTGGCCGGCCCGTGAAACACATGTGCAAGGACGGAGGATCGGCGCAGAGCCCCATTTGCTTGCGAAACTTTTCCACCAGGAGCAGCGAGGCAATCTGGCGGATTCTCAGTTTCACAGGGAGGAGGCCGATCAATTCGGCATCCAGCTCTCCCAGAACATCCTGGATATTGGATTCGCGCACGGCTACATCGATATCCACCACTTCATCCTGTGCCGCTCGAGTTTCAGACAAGCATTCCATGGGGAGTGCCCTATCCTCTACCGTTTCCAGACTCCGCCCGCTCGCCGTCGTAGCGTTCGCCTTCGGGCTGGTCCGCCGCGTACGAGTGCAGCGTGTACCTGATGGCGCGGCCGGCCACTTCCTGGCGGTCGAGCCGGAAGCCGGGCTCCCGCTTCGGCCGGTTTACCAGGAAGGAGAGCGCCACCGTCTCCCGTCCTCTCACCGGATTGTTGGCATTGACCTTGATGTAGTGGTTGGGGAAGGCCTTCCGGCAAGCATTGATTTCGAACAGGATCGCAGCCGGGTCGAGCACTTCGAACATAGGAAGGGCCCACATGTCCCAGTAGGAGTTCCGCGGATGCGGATCGTCGGTGTACTCGATGCCGATCGACCAGCTATTCTTGATGCAATAGTCGATCTGACTGGCGATCTGTCGATCGGTCAAGTCGGGTAAAAAAGAGAAAGTGCCCTGCGTAAGTCTCATAACGTTCCTTCCGCTCAATAAGTCGGGGTCGCCACCGGAACAAAGTCCGCGGTATCCGTGGACTCGTAGTTGTACGTCACATCCTTCCACGTCTCGAGAGCGCCACGTAGCGGGGAGCACCACCTGGCTGCCCTCTCTAGAATCTCCGGGCCTTCCTTCAGGTAATCGCGCCCTTCGTTCCGTGCCTGGATAATCGCCTCGACGGCAACCCGATTGGCCGTCGCTCCAGCCTGAATTCCCGCCGGGTGACCAATCGTGCCGCCTCCGAATTGCAGAATCACGTCCTCGCCCAGATAGTGGAGTAACTGGGGCACCTGGCCTGCATGAATTCCGCCGGAGGCCACGGGCATCACCATTCGCAGCGAGGCCCAGTCCTGCTCGAAGAACAGGCCGTTCTCGAGTCGCGCCACTGTATGAGGTTCCCGCAGTGTGTCGTAGAATCCCCGGACCATCAACGGATCGCCCTCCAGTTTTCCCACCACGGTTCCGGCATGCAGATGATCCACGCCCGCCATGCGCATCCATTTACAGATCACCCTGAAACTCATCCCGTGATTCTTTTGGCGCGCATACGTGGAGTTGCCCGCCCGATGCAGGTGCAGGATCATGTCGTTTTTGCGCGCCCACTTGGCCATCGACTGGATGGCGGTATAGCCGACCACCAGGTCGATCATGATGACGATGGATCCCAACTCTTTGGCGAATTCGGCGCGCTCGTACATATCCTCCATCGTGCCCGCCGTCACGTTCAAGTAATGCCCTTTGACCTCCCCGGTCGCCGCCGAGGCGCGGTTTACAGCTTCCATCCCGTACAGGAAGCGTTCGCGCCAGCGCATGAAAGGCTGGGAGTTGATGTTTTCATCGTCTTTCGTGAAATCCATACCCCCTCTGAGCGCTTCGTAGACCACTCGGCCGTAGTTCTTTCCCGAGAGTCCCAGTTTGGGTTTTATGGTCGCGCCCAGCAGAGGACGGCCGAATTTGTCCAGCCGTTCGCGCTCCACCACGATGCCGGTGGCCGGCCCCTGGAAGGTCTTGAGATAGGCTACGGGAAGACGCATATCTTCCAAGCGGAGCGCCTTGATGGCCTTGAACCCGAAAACATTGCCGATGATCGAGGCGGTCAGGTTCGCGATAGAGCCTTCTTCGAACAGGTCCATTTCATAGGCGATGTAAGCGAAATACTGCCCCGGCGAATTCGGCACCGCGTCGACCCGGTAGGCCTTTGCCCGATAGACCTCGCACGCAGTCAACCGGTCGGTCCACACCACCGTCCAGGTAGCGGTCGAGGATTCACCCGCTACCGCTGCGGCCGCCTCAATGGGATCGACGCCGTCCTGCGGCGTTACGCGAAACAACGCGAGCACGTCGGTGTCCTTCGGGATGTAATCGGGTTCCCAGTAGCCCATCTTTGCGTAGGGGATCACGCCCGCACGGTAACGCTCATTTGATGTCAGGGTGTTTCTCATGTTTGGAATTCTACTCACTGCGTCGATGCTAACATCGAGTCGATTGCGAATCAATGTCTCCGCTGCGAACGAGGTCAAGTCGAGCGAGTCGCCCGATTCGGACGAGTTGATTTGTCGAATTGGCTCTCTCGTGCTTTACTGAAACAGTGATGGCTCGCAATTACTGGTTCCGGTGCCGGCTTCGACGTCGAAGCACACCGATGCGGCGACACGAAGCAATGGCGGCGCGCATCAGAGTCCGATATCGACACAACCGTAATCAGCCCGTGGACACCAAAATGGGCACAGTGATTTGGTGCTTCCATAGCAGGAAAACTTCACGCTTTCCTTAGTGTTCAGGTGCCAAAAACACCGGCAAGCGCAATGCACCAAAGGCACCAAATGCGCCTTTTTTCGCGCACTACTAAGTCGGCCCTAGCCTGTTGATCAGCGTTGAGAAAAAGCGATCGCGACCTTCTGTAAGCTACGGCGACACAGGGAGCTGTTCTGGTTGGCGGCCATTTTCAGGCTGCTGAGTTTCCAGTTCGAGTTGAATCAGACTTCCTCGAACGGCGTTCGGGACCGCAGTCCGCTATGCCTTGCCAGATCGCCGGAATTGCCGCATACTGAACCATCGAGGCGATTCATTTGATAGCTACGCGAAGCCGCAGAATCTCCGGCATCCATAACGTGTTGAAGGACACCACGTTGCCCATCGCCCGGGAGATCGTTGGGCCTGCGTCCTGAGAATGTCAAGCCGCTTTACAGCACCGACCTGCTCAACATCATCTCCACTATTACGATCTAATAAAAGCCACGAGGCGGATGCGATTTCTCACGGATTCGTTTGGTGCGAAAGGCAATCAGACTCACGGAGAACCTGGACTTCGACGCGGTGCATCCAAAGTGGGCCAAGCAGGAGCCGATCATGAGTTCATTTGAACAGCAAGTAGTTGAAGTCAGTAACTGGGTTTCGAGCTCGCGTTTCAAAGGGATCGTACGTCTCCACCCATAGGATCTCCAGCGCTCGGTTACGCCCATCGGCGCTCCTTGCGGTTTGGACGATCACATCGAGGTCATCGTCATCCAGCTCGAAGTGCCTTCGCGCGCCTTCAAGCATGGCGGTGCCGATTGACCAGGCCCAGGCCACTCCATCCTCTCCCTGCTCTTCCATGCCTTCCACAAGGAGCCGCAACGTGTCCGCCTTGGCCTGTTGACCGAATGTCACCGATCTCGGTTCTCCATTGCATCGCCTTGCGTGCGGGTCCTGGTCGGCGCGTGGATTGCGCGCTTGCCTCCGG
Source organism: Terriglobia bacterium (assembly GCA_020073365.1). GTDB lineage: Bacteria > Acidobacteriota > Terriglobia > Bryobacterales > Bryobacteraceae > JAIQFL01. The sequence goes on from JAIQFL010000003.1 coordinate 6,661, forward strand.
CCGCGGCGCGGAGCATCGGGAGCTGGCTGCGGTTGTACTACCAGTCGCACCATCTCGCCACAAGCGGGGCACATCCGGAAGCCTTCGGGGCGAGTCCCATCGGCGCCGCCATCCCCGTCAGATGGCAAGCCCATCGGACCATGATTGATCCACCAGATCTGTTCCTGGCACCGCAATTCCAAGCGACAGTCGCCGACCGCCCACGCCCGCGCCCCAACGTCCTGCTGTGGATGGGGCCGGACGTCATAGCTGCCCTGCTGGCGCTCCTCTTCGCTAACCGGCTCCACCTCCTCCAACCAGGAAGCGGGACGTGGTCGCGCCCATGGAGGCCGCCGGACTCATTCGCCGAAAGTGGTTCGAGCGACATTCGGTTGAATACCCAGGCAGATAAGCTTCGACTCCAATCTTAAGTATGCGCAAAGCACCTGTTATAGTTGAGCGAAGCCGCCATTAGGAGGAGAACGTCACTTATTCGAACCAGGGGGAGTCACGTCCGCCAATATGTGGCCAGGAAGAGTCTGCGTGGCTCCGGCGCTGGATTAGGCGGGTCCGCACCACGCGAAGGGGCACGACTGCGAATACGGCCGGCGTGGCGCGTTTTCCGGCGCGGGGTGGTGGTGTCAGGCCACCTACACGGCACAGATCGGTGTAATTCCCGCACGCACACGCACCCTCGGCAATCGACGAATCACGTGCACAAATCCGGAATCTCACGTTCTCCAAGCTCAATCCTTTCAGGCACTTGCCGAACTGGCGCGGTTGACCGCACTCACAGTTTAGGTCGTGTTCAGTTAATGTCTGCAGGGGCAGGAGTTCAGGGCGGCAGCAAGCATGAAGCTCGAACGGACGCGCACGGCCACTGTGTTCGAGCGGGCTGTCGGTCGACGTTGCGGGACTCTGCGCGAGAATGTGTGCGTTGCGAACTGGCCTCGCCGGTCGGCGCCCGCCACGAATTCCATCACCGGCGCACCCTGCTCGATGCCATAGACGGTCGCGATGTTGGGGTGATTGAGCGACGCAGCGTCTGCGCTTCGCGTTGGAAGCGGGCCATGTACTGCGCATCATTGGCCAGCCCGGCGGGCAGTACTTTGACGGCTACGTCGCGATTGAGCTTGCTATCGCGGGCGCGGTACACCTCACTCATTCCACCGGCACCGATGGGCGCAAGGATTTCGTAAGGGCCGAGTTTGTGGCCGGCGGAGAGCGGCATAAAGATTCAGCTAAGTTTAACCGATCAAAAAGCCGATTGGTCCTGGGCGACTCCGGGTACTGGAAGGATGGCCGACAATCCATTCGCCGTTTCGGATGCTCATCCGCGCGAGTGAGCCGGGTGTATACTGATCTGACCGCGTAACGCTGCCACAGATAGCGGAGGAGGATCGATGAAACTTTGGATCGGGATAGTGTGCTCGGTTTTGGCCAGCCTGGCGGGAGATGCTTCCACCGCACGCATTCAGGAGGCTGCCACCAGGGCGGTCGCGATCATTCAGAAGAGCCAAAACAACTGGTATGCCAAGGCGAGCTGTGTCTCCTGCCATCAGCAGGTGTTCCCGGCGCTTGCATTCCGAGCGGCGCGGGAGCACGGCATCCCGGTTGACGAAAAGGCGGCGCACGCCGACGCAGCCGCTGCGTTCGGTTTCTACTCCAACCTGGAACGGGCGGCAGAGTTCACGTACGTCATCGATCCAGCCTTGAATGACAGCTATGGCATGATTGCGGCCAACGCGGCAGGGGTGCGTCCCAGCCTGGTGACCGCTGTTTACGCGCGTTTGGTCGCGGCCCGGCAGGAGCCGGATGGGCATTGGGAAACCGGCGACGTAAGACCGCCCCAATCTTATAGCCCGTTCACGACGACCGCGATTACTGTGCGCGCGATTCAGCTCTACGGCCACCCAAGCCAGAAGGCCGACGTCCTGACGCGGGTGGCACGCGCGCGGAGCTGGCTGGTCTTCCCACCTGCCTCGCGCGACCGAGGAGCGCGTGTACCAACTGCTGGGCGCCTCCTGGGCCGCCGCGGATCCGGCCACGCTCCGGAAGATGGCCACGGAACTCAAAGCCACGCAGCAGGCCGATGGGGGCTGGAGCTCGCTTGATGGACGCTCGAGCGATGCCTATTCCACCAGTAACGTGCTGGTCGCGCTGCATGAAGCGGGTGGCGTTGCAGTTCAGGACGCCGCCTGGCAGCGCGGCATCGCCTACCTGCTGAACACCCAGGCCGCGGATGGCTCATGGCATGTGGTATCGCGGCTGCATCCGCCGGCGCCGGTGAGTCCCAAGTATTTCGAGACCGCCCACCCTTACGGCCACGATCAGTTCATTTCCGCGATGGGCGACAGCTTGGCCGTGATCGCGCTGGCCGGCGCGCTCGGACCGGCGAAGCCTGGGCCGCTGGTCCTCAAAGAAGCGGAGCCGGCGGGCATCGAGCCTTGGGCCGAAACGCTGCTGTTCGGCGGCGCCGCCGATGTGAAGAAGTTGCTGGACGGGGGGTTCGATCCCAACTCCGCGACCAAGGCGGGAGGGGTCACCGCCCTCATGCTGGCTGTGCCGGACGTCGAAAAAATGAAGGTGTTGCTCGATCGCGGCGCGAACGCCGACGCGCGGGCCAAAGACCGCTACTCGGCGCTATTGGTGGCGGCCCAATATCCCGGCTCTGGCGCCGCTATGAATCTGTTGCTGGACCGCGGAGCAAAAGTGCGCCTGCCGAAGGGCCATGGCGCACCACCATTCAACGCTTTCCCGATAATCCTGGCAGCTTTTTCCGGTAACTTCGAAATGATCGGCCGTCTCCACAAAGAGGGCGACCGGGTGGACGATAAGATGATTCTCCTCGGCATGTTTCCCGCGACGCCGCTGCTGCAACTGGCAACCACGCATCGCATCGACTCTGTTCGCGCGTTGCTGGACGCCGGCGCCAGGGTGGACGAGGCGGATGACGACGGCATCACGGTCCTGTCGTGGGCAGCTATCGGGAACCGGGTGGATATGGCGCGCCTGTTGATGGAGCGCGGCGCGGACGTGAATTACGTCGATAAGAAGGGGATGACGCCACTGCTGTACGCGGCTTCGATTGACTTTGGCGATTCGGCGATGGTCGACTTGCTGCTCAAATCCGGCGCCCGGACGGGCGCGCGCACAACGGAGGGGCTGACGGCGCTGGATTTGGCGCGCAAGTACAACCACACCCATCTGCTGGCGAGCCTGGAGAGGCCGGGGGCTTCAAAGTAATTCGTAAGATGCCCTTCGCGTCGCTGGCTGTCGCCCACCGGCCGTCAGCCTAACCCGGGCTAAGATGGGCCGCCAGGACTTCACTGCGACCTCACGGCCGAGGCGCGTATCCCGCGCGCGATACACCTCGCCCATGCCCCCAGCGCCAATAGGAGCATCGATTTCGTAGGGGCCCAAACGAGTTCCTGTGGAGAGAGGCATGGAGTTCACTGCTTCGCGCCGGCCTGCCAGTTGATTATCACGTTCATTGACTGTATCGACCCGATTTCCAAAAGGTTGTCCATCAGGAACCGCTTGCCATCCTGGCTGACACCAAAAGCCGCGTTCAACGGCGTTTCCGTCTCAAACAGCGGTTTCGGTACGCTGTGCCCGAATGTAGCGCCGCTTTTCACATCCGCGGCCATCAGTTGACCATTTCCGGAGATGAAGAAGAGTTCCCTGCCGTCGCGCCTCCATACCGGATGTGTGCCGCCCGCAGCCGAAACCTGCCACTTGCCCTCCTTGCCCGGGAATGTCTGGACGTAGACCTCGTACTCTCCCGTTTGGTCCGACTCGTAGGCCAACCAGCGCCCGTCCGGGGAGAGCTTTCCGTTACGCTCCGAGGCAGCCGTTTGCAGGAAAGGAAACGGCTTCCGATCACCGGAGAGCGGCAGGACCCAAACATCGAATGCGGTGTGTACTCCGGCGTTCTGGAAATTGACGACACGCCCGTCGCGGGACCAGTCGGTGGGAACCGTAATAGTCGGCGTTTCGAACAGGAGTTCTTCCTTTCCGGCTCCCGTTGCGGGTTTCTGGTAAAGACCCCGCTCTCCGGTGCGGTTGGAACAAAACAGGATCCGGCTGCCGTCGGGCGACCAAACCGGCGACAGATCCGTTTTGGGATCGAACGTAAAGCGGGAGTCCGTTCCGTGCACCAGATCGTGCAGCAGGATGTAGGGCGTGCCCGCTACCGGGTCCGACCGATCCTCGGCCACTGTTGCGCCGTCTGGCGAGATGGCCGGATCGCTGCCGTCGCCGGGCGGGCCTACAGTCCCCAGCGGCTTCCCAGCGCGGTCAAACCACAGCAACCGGAGATTCCATATCCCCGTTGAGAGAGACGTCAGAGGATGCCACCCGGTGATCTGGTCTGCATTATCCGAAGTATCATCCGATCAGTGAACGCTGACCAGCGATTGTATGCTGGCCATCACCGCCTGCCAAGCGGGCGATTGCGGGTTGATCCCGTCAAAGTGACCAGCACTGTCCATTGTTAGCAGGCGAACCGGGTCGCCTGCCTTCTCAGCCGCGGCCACATACTGCTTGAACAGCGTGATCCACGCCTCGCCAAGCGTGCCCGCTACGAATATCTCCTGTCTGGTCCCGATGGGCAGCAGCCCACTTGCCGAACCCTCTCGATAACGGCTAGGGAACTCCGCCGGCGTACCGCCGATGAACTGCGTGATCACCGGGCCACCGCACACCGACTGCTCGATCGCGCGGTCCGCTTCGAGATCCGGGGGACCATCGACACTCACGACACCATTCAGCGGAAGTGGCGAATTCGTATACAGCATGCTGCTCTTCGGCAGCTTGCCTCGTGCACCTAACCACAACGCAAGTTGACCACCCGACGAATGACCGACCGCCACCGCATGCTTAAGGTCCAGATGATAGCGAGGCGCCAGTTCGCGCAAATAGTCCGTCGCTCTGCTTAAGTCCTGGTAGGTCCCGGGCCAGCCGCCGCCCTCATTTCCGAGGCGACGGTATTCGACATTCCACGAGGCGATACCCGCTGTCGCAAGCGCCGCGGCGATCGGGCGCAGCAGTTCGAAGGAAGTGACACTTTCAGGCAGGTTGCGCAGATGGACCTCCCAACATCCACCATGGACAAGGATGGCAATAGGAAACTGCCCTGCACCAGCCGGCAAACGCAACTCACCAAATTGCAGCGGGCTCTTGCCGTAGGGAAGGCGCTCACTCGCAGATGGTGTCGCCTGCTTGACCAATTCCAGCGGATTCGTGGTCTGCCCTTGCAGCAGACACATGGGAAACAGCATTAGCGCAGCGAGCCGCTGATACGTGGAATTCCGGCTGGGGCCAGGCATGCTGCGGAATGGCATCGGCGATTTTCTCCTGAAGTCAATACTAGCAGACCCATGGCGATGTTCCTTCTCTTGATCCTTTATCCGAACCATCCGAACCCCCTGCCCGGGCCGATGGCGAGCGGTTGACGGGTAACCGGAAGTCGGACGGCTCCAGCGCGGCAAGTCGCCTCCGCCGGTCGAGACCTGGTACTCGGGACCCGGGTGGCCTTCGCACGACAGGGTAGGAGGTAGCCTGCGGGGTTGGAGTATAATCACTGCTAGCCAGGAAGCCAAAAAGGGAAACCTGGATAAGAGGACAATAGGGCCTATTTGCCCCGTGTTGATGGACGGTTTGGGCTCCAGGAGGTCAGTCATGTTTCGTCGCAGCGTTGTTTCGGTTTGGCGGCTACTCGCGTCAACCTTGTTACTTACTGTTGCATGCGCCATGGTTCATGCTCAGGGTCTCGGAACCATTGTCGGAACGGTGACAGATCCGTCCGGCGCGGTGGTTCCCAACGCCGAAGTAAAACTGGTCGAGGAAGGGACATCCGCTTCGCGCGTGGCCACCAGCAATGCACAAGGTTATTACGTCTTTCCCTCGCTTCGTCCCTCGACGTATTCTCTCACCGTCGACGTGCGTGGGTTCGCCACCTTTACCCAGAAAGGCATCACCTTGCAGGCCGACCAGAGCGCCGCGGTCAACGTGAGCCTGACGGTGGCGGTAGCGGGCCAAGTGGTGAGCGTCAGCGCAGATGCGTCTCTGATCACCACGGCCACAGCCACTCTGAGCGAAGTGGTGGATACGCGGCGGATTGTCGATCTGCCGCTGGATGGCCGAAATGCCGCCAGCCTGGCGCTCGCCACGGCCGGCACGCTGCTCGCGCCCAATGCCGACGGCGCGGATCAAGGGAATACCAAGACCTTTCCAACTGCCGTCCTGGTGAGCTCCAACGGGGCGAGACAGAATCAAACCAGCTACCGGCTGGACGGCGCCACGAACACGGACATCTATACCAACGTCAACCAGCCATTCCCCAACCCGGACGCCCTCCAGGAATTCAGTGTCCAGACCAGCAACTACTCGGCGAAGTACGGAGGCAGCGCGGGCGGCGTGGTGAACGTCGTGACCAAATCGGGCACCAACGACCTGCACGGTTCCGCCTTTGAGTTCGTCCGCAATGCCGATTTCAACGCGCGCAACTTCTTTGCGGCCAAGGTCGACCCGTTGAAGCGCAATCAATTCGGCGGAGCCTTCGGCGGCCCGGTGGACATTCCGCACGTCTACAACGGCAAGAACAAAACCTTCTTTTTCCTGAGCTACGAGGGCACGCGCATTAACACGATTGGAGGCACATCGTCGGAATACGTGCCCACTCCCGCCGACCTGAACGGCGATTTCTCGGCGTACCTGAGCGCCTCCGACCCCGCCAATGCCATAGGCAAAGCGACCACGATCGTCGATCCGCTGAGCGGCACTGCGTTCCCGAACAACCTGATTCCGACCAGCCGTTTCGATAAGGCCGCCCTGGCTTTCACCAAGTACCTTCCGGTGGGCGTGGGGAGTGGGCTGACCTACTACGCACTACCCACCATCCAGGATTTTGACGAGGCGACGGTAAGGGTCGATCACACCCTCGGCACCAAGGATCATCTGACCGGGCGATACTTTTTCGATCGCTTCGCCAACACGGGGTTCCTGAACCTGGCGAACTATCCGGCGCAAAGCAGCAACGCCGTCATCGATTCGCACAACTTCATGCTCAACGAAACGCACGTCTTCACGCCGACTTTCCTGAGCGACTTCCGGGCCAGCGTCAGCCGCCAGGTCTCCAACCGGGGGCCGGCGGATGGCAGCATTGACGCCACCCAACTGGGCGTGAAGATGTACCAGGCGCCCGGCGACCACATTCTGGAATCCCTCAGCGTGGCCAGCTTTTTCAGCGTGGGGCAATCCGACCCGGCTACCTTCACCCGCGACCAATACTCGCTGAGCGAGGATCTTTCGCTGGTGCACGGCAGTCACAACCTGATGTTCGGGGTGAATGCGATTCGCTCCTGGGTGATGATCCGGAACCAGTTCCATCAGCCGGGCGCGTTCGGGTTTACCGCCGATGTCACCAATCTCTCGATGGCCAGTTTCCTGCTCGGGTACATGCGCACTTTCCTGCAGGGCAACGGCGAGTTCAAGGACAACCGCATCAACAGTTTCGGGCTCTATTTCCAGGATGACTGGCATGCCACGCGGAACCTGACGATGAACCTCGGCCTGCGCTTCGACCCGTTCTTCCCCTGGAAGGAGACCAAAGGCCGCACCGAGATTTTCAGCCCCAGCGCCTATGCCGCCGGCACGGTCTCAACCGTTTTCACCGGCGCGCCTCCGGGATTGCTGTTCCCGGGAGATCCCGGCGTTCCGCCTTATGGGAATTACGCGAGCTACAGAAACTTCGAGCCGCGCTTCGGTTTTGCCTACGACGTGGGGGGCAAAGGAAAGACCAGCATCCGTGGCGGCTTCGGGATGTTTTACGACTCGCTGCAAAACGGAATCTACAACAACCGCTTTGTGGACACCAGCCCGTTCAGCGTTCAGGTGAACCTCAACCCGGTAAACCCCAACCCGCCGATTTCAAACATGGTACCGTTCAGCAACCCGTACCTGGGGATCACGAATCCGTTCCCGGCGCCGTACCCTCCGCCAAAGAATATCGTGTTTCCTCTGCCGGATCTGGCGGCAAGCTATGACGTCGGTCACGGGGGAACCTACCAGACTCCGGTGACCTACCAATGGAACCTGACCATCGAGCAGCAGTTGAGGGGAGACTGGATGGTCCGGGCCGCTTACGTCGGTTCCCATGCTTCGCACGGGATGGAGAACGTGGAACTATCCCCCAACGTGTACCCGACGGGAAAGCACCTGTACCCGCAGTACAGCAACATTGCCATGGGCATGAACGATATCAACTCCAACTACCACTCGCTGCAATTGACCGCACAGAAGCGGTTCAGCAAGGGATTCACGATTCTGGCCAACTACACCTGGTCGAAGTCCATTGACGACTGGCCTTATGGCCAGGACATCACGACCGTGGTGGCGGGCGGCAACTCGCCGATCCCGTGGTACATGCCCGGGCGGCACCAATTCGACCGCGGTCCGTCGGACTTCGACCGCAAGCAGCACTTCGTTGCCTCGTTTGTCTACAACCTGCCGGCGCTCAGCAAGGCCCCCGCCGTTCTACGCTTTGTGGCGGGCGGATGGGGAATGACCGGCATCTTCAACGCGGAAACGGGCTATCCGTTCACCGTTACGTACGGCAAGGACGCCTCGGGAACCGCGCTTTCCTCGGACCGCGCCGTTCTGCTCAGCAACCCCACTTATGGGTCGGGCGCCTGCGGCACCGCCGCACCGTGCGTGGATTATCTGGTCCCGACCGCTTTCGGGGCGCCCGCGGCGGGGACCTTCGGCAACATCGGCAAGGGCTCCCTGCGCGGTCCCAATTTGATCTCTTACAACGGCGGCCTATTGAAGGATTTTCCGCTGCGCAAGGAGCGTCTGAAATTCCAGTTCCGGGCTGAGTACTTCAACCTGTTCAACAGGGTGAATTTCTCCAACCCGGCCACCTCGCTCACGGGCGCCGGCTTTGGCCGCATCACCAGCACACTGGGCACGGGGGTTGGGATCACGGGGGCGCCGGGCGACCCGCGCATCGGCCAACTCGCCCTCAAACTCGTCTTTTAACTGGCCTGGAGCGAACGAAGGCCTTGGCGAGCACGCCCGCCGCGATTGTGATCAACCTACGAGCAGCCGGCAATTCTGGCCCGCAGAGGTAGCAACGCTTCTAGAATCCGATCCGTCAGCCTCCATTCCTCACACATGTTCGAGGACGATGACCACGTGTCCCTTCTTGTGGCCCGCCTCCGCATGCCGGTGGGCCTCGGCGATCTCGTCCAGTGAATAGCGTCTGTCTATCACGGTCCTCAGTTTTCCGGCCTCGATCAGCCCCTTGAGAAAAGACTGATCCCCGGCGGCGCCGCGTGCCACTCCGCTAATTACTTTCGCGGCGCCCGTCATTGAAACCCACATCCCTCGAAGCATCCCTCCAAGAATCGACGTCAGTCGTCCAGAACCCCCTACCCGAACGTAGAGGCCGCCTCGCTTAAGGGATTTCAGGCTGCGCGAGAACCCGCTCTTGCCCACCGTGTCGAAGACCATGTCATAGACCCGGCCGGCCCTCGAGAAATCCTCCCTGGTGTAGTCCACCACCTCGTCAGCGCCGAGAGACTTCACCAGGTCCAGATTGGCGGTGCTGCACACCCCCGTGACCTGCGCCCCGAAGTGCCTGGCCAGTTGGACCGCGAAAATCCCGACGCTCCCGGACGCTCCGTATATGAGCACTTTCTGTCCCGCTTGGATCTTTGCTTCCCTCAGGAAATGCAACGCCGACACCCCGCCAAACAAGACCGCCGCGGCTTCCTCATGCGTCATGTTGACCGGCTTTATCGCCAGTGCGCCATCCTCAGGCACGCATACGTACTCGGCGTGGGTGCCGAACTTGAACCCGGTCGACCCAAATACCTGGTCGCCCGCGGCGAACCGGGTCACGGCCTTGCCCACTGACTCGACTGTTCCGGCGAACTCCATCCCCAGTATGTTGACCTTCTTTGGCCGCCAAAGGCCGATCATGAATCTTACGAGGAATGGATCGGCTTTTCTCATCCTCCAGTCCGCCGCGCAAACCGTCGTCGCATGAATGCGAACAAGGACTTCGTTGTCCTTGGGAGCAGGCTTTTCGATGTCCTTGATCTGGACAACGTCCGGAGGGCCGTATCTGGTATAGACGGCGGCTTTCATGCGGGGCCGGCCTGCTTCTTCCATCTCTGAACGTTCACTCGTCGCGTAGTAGTTTCACAGGATCAATCGACAGCGCGCGTTGCGCTGGAATCCACGTAGCCAGCAGGCCCAGCAGCAACATGGTGAGAACAACGCCGGCCAATACCACCGGATCGCGGGGAGTTGCTTGATACACGATATGAGCCAATACCCGGCTCGCCAGAATTCCGAGTATCAATCCTGCTGCCGAACCAAAAACCAGCGACTTCAAAGCTCGTCCCAACGCCGCCCGTAGGACTTCCTTCCGCGGCGCGCCGAGGGCGATACGAATTCCCAATTCCTTCAGCCGCTTGCTGACCGAGTACGCGGCCATCCCAAAAATCCCGGTGATCGAGAGCATCGCGCCCATCATGCCCAGCACACCCAGCGAGGCCGTCGCCACACGCGAAGGAAACAGAACTACGTCCAGAAGGCTGTTCCACGTTTTGGTATCAAGGGGCAACCCCGCATCCAGCTCGCGGAGTTTGCTCCTCATGGCCGCGGCCAGTTGATGCGGATCGCGGCGCGAGCGCACCATGACATAAGCCTGACTCGATGGCGATCGCAGGAACGGGAGAAAGATCGCCGGCTGTTGATCTTCAGTGACGCTCAAATATTTCCCGTCTTCGACAACACCCACTACCTGTACACGCGTCCCATCCTGCATCCGGAAATATCTGCCGACTGCGTTGGCCACCGAGCCAAAGAGCTTGCCGGCAAACGCCCGATTCGCCACGGCGACGGCAGGCGCGTGTTGGTCGTCATGCCATGTGAAGTCCCGGCCCATTAACAAGGCTGTTCCGGCCGCGCCGAAGTATCCGGCAGATATGTCGTACCTGTAGGGCATCGCAGCGACATTCGTTTGGCGCAGATCTCTGGTTTCATCCTTGAAGATATTTGCCCTGCTGCCCGCGCCATAGGCTAACGGAGGATAATTGTTAACCAATCCCGCTCGCTCTACGCCAGGAATTGTTTCCATCGCATCGATCATGCGCCTTTGCATGTCGGGCACTCTATCACCGCTATAGCCGGCCATTGCCAGGTCTACACTGAGCAGCATCGTGTTCCGCTCAAAACCGAAGTTGCCGTATAGCGAGCGCACCAGTCCACGGACGGCGACCATCGAAGATGTGACGAGAACGGCACAGATGGCAATCTGCAGGACAATGAGCGCGTCGCGGACGGTCATGCGCCCGAATCGGCCGGTCGGTCCCGCTTTGATGATCTGGTATGGATCGGCCCTCAGAACCTGGCGCACTGGAACAATCCCGAACAGTAATCCGCTAACCAAGGCCAAAACCAGAGCGATCACATACACTTTTGCGTCCGGACTCACGGGCAAAAGAATGGGGATCCCGGGAAATGGGTTCCACGTGCTCAGCTTGCGCAAGAGCACGACGCTGCCCAGAAGTCCCGCGGTGCCGCCGGCGAGGGAAATGAGCACGGCTTCGGTCAATAGCTGCCGCAGGATGCGGTTGCGGCTCGAACCAAGCGCAAGTCGCAGTGCAACCTCGCGCGAGCGGTCCGCAGCGTGAGCCGCAAACAGGCTGCCCAGGTTGGCGCACGCGGCCAGCAGGATCAAGCCGGCGAGCAGCATCAATCCCGCGACGAATGCCCGCGCCGGACGGCGAAAAGAAGTAAAGCCTGCAGCGTTCGTGTCGGCCACTACTGTTGTCGCCGCGCGCGTTCAGCACAGACCCTCCGTCCACCTGTCCCTGGTTGACGATCGGCATAAAGAAATCGCCATGGACAAACAACAAGGTGCCGTGGAACCCCGGCGGCGCTACACCCACGATGGTGAAAGGATGCTTGTTGAGCCGGACAACACGGCCCACCACGCCTCGATCGTCCTGAAAACGGCTGTGCCAGTAGTCATGGCTGAGTACGATATACGGGACGCTGTTGGGACCGTGCTCATCCTGGCTGTGGAAGAAACGGCCAAGGTACGGCTGAATCCTTAGCACGTCGAAGTAGTTGCCGGTCGCGGCAAAGCCCGTAGCGCGAGCTGGATCGTCATTGCCCGTATCCAACCCTACAAAGGCGAAATTAAAAGCTGCCAGACCATCGAAGCTGCGGTTGCGATCGCGCAAATCGACGTAGTTGGGATACGACTGCCACCCGGAGCCGTCCCCGTACTCGGTTCCGTAAAGGCTATCGGCCTGAGGCACATTGAGCGGGCGAAGGATCAGCCCGTTCAACACACCAAAGACGACGGCGTTCGCGCCAATTGCCAATGCCAGCGTCAAAACGGCGACGATGGTGAATCCGGGAGACTTGCGCAACACCCGAAGGCTGAAGCGCACATCGTTTATAAGAGTCTCGATGAAATTGCCGCCGATGGCTTCGCGGCATTCCTCTTTGAACCGCTGATGGCCGCCGAACTCGATGCGCGCGCGGCGTTCTGCCTCGGCGCGATCCAGGCCCGAACGTTCAAGATCGTCGGCGCGGTGCTGGATGTGTGAGCGAAGCTCCTCCTCCATGTCATCCTCGATCTGAGAACGATGAAAAAGCCTGGCGGCAACGGAACGTAAGTAAGCCAGGAATCTCATACTTCCTCCGGTTGGGCGGCAAGGGCACAGGCAATGGCTTCGGCAAGGCGGTTCCACCCCTCAGTTTCCTCTCGCAGGCGCTTGCGCCCCAAGGCCGTGAGTTCGTAGAACTTCGCGCGCCGATTGTTGTCCGATGTGCCCCAGCTTGCCTTCAGAAGGCCCTGACGCACCAGACGGAACAATGCGGGATAGAGCGCTCCCTGCTCGATGAGCAGCGCTTGCTCGGAGATTTGTCCGATGCGCAAAAGAACTCCGTAGCCATGAAGGGGACCGAGAGAGACGGCCTTCAGAATGAGCAGATCGAGAGTTCCTGGAAGAAGCTGGGCCTGGCCGGACATGTACACTCCTAAGACAATTAGGAGTCTATCACGATCTTTCCTAAGCTGTCAAGGAGAGTATCGGCGGAGAGAATAAGCAGAGAGAACAAGCCAGCCTTGGTCGAGCCTTATGGGCTGCACCGAAAAGCCGGCCGCCCGCAACGAGAACGCCCAAATCGTCACGTTGGCGGCCGCATCCATTTTCCGCCGAAGAATCTCACCAGCGGAGACGCCGGGAGGGCCGCCAACCCGTTGGGTCGGCGACAGCCGACGACCGGCCCTACTCTACATCCAGCCCCAGGAACTGCTTCGCGTTGGCGTAGCAGATGTTCCGAATCATGGGGCCGGCCAGGGCGTCATCGTCGGGGATCTCGCCCGCCTCCACGTCCTTGCCGAACAGGTCGCACAGCACCCGCCGGAAATACTCGTGCCGGGGGTACGACATGAAGGATCGGGAATCCGTCAGCATGCCCAGGAAGCGCGAGATCAGGCCGCAGTTGGAAAGCGCGTTCATCTGCCACTGCATGGCTTCCTTCTGATCCAGGAACCACCAGGCGCTGCCGAATTGGATCTTGCCGGCTATACTGCCATCCTGAAAATTGCCGATCATAGTGGCGAGTACGTAGTCGTCGGCCGGATTCAGGTTGTAGATCACGACCTTGGGCAGGGCGTTGTCCAGGTCCAGGCGGTCCAGGTAGTTGCCCAGAGCGTCGGCTTGCGGCCAGTCGCCGGCGGAGTCGTAGCCGGTGTCGGGCCCCAGTTCGCGGTATCGGCGCGTGTTGTTATTGCGCCGCGCGCCCAGGTGAAGCTGCTTGGTCCAGCCCCTTTCCGCGTCCAGGCGGCCGAAGAACAGCATCAGGTACCCGGCAAAGCGGTTGTGCTCTTCCGGTGTGGCGGCGTGGCCTGTGCGCGCCCGGCCAAAGATTTGACAGGCCTCGTGCTCGGTGGCGAACTCGCCGTAAGCGTGGCAGAGACCATGATCGGAGAGCCGGCCGCCCATCTGATGAAAGAAGTCGTGGCGCTTTTTCAGGGCGCCCGCGAAATCGGCCAGGGTCGCAATACTGGTGTTGCTGGCGGCCTCCAGACGATTCACCCAGGGGTTGAACACCTCGGGGACGTGGACGTTCAGCGCCTTGTCGGGACGGAACGCGGGGAAGACCTTGGTCTCCAGGTCCGAGGCCGCAATCGCTTTGTGGCAGGCCAGGTCGTCGGTGGGGTCATCGGTGGTGCAGACGGCCTTCACATGGAACTTGCGCAGGATGCCGTGGGCGCGCAGGCCGTCGCTGGCCAGCAGCGCATTGGCCTGTTCCCAGATCCGCGGGGCGCTCCGCTCATCCAGCAGCTCGTCGATTCCAAAGTAGCGCTTCAACTCCAGGTGGGTCCAGTGGTACAGCGGATTGCGCAGGGTGTGTGGCACGGTGCGGGCCCACGCCAGGAACTTCTCTTCGTGCGACGCGTCGCCGGTACAATACCGCTCGTCGATTCCGTCGGCCCGCATGGCCCGCCACTTGTAATGGTCGCCTTCCAGCCAGATCTCGAAGAGGTCCTGAAAGCGGCGATTGCCGGCAACGTCCGGGGGCGGCAGATGACAGTGATAGTCCAGAATGGGTTCGGCTTCGGCGTACTCGTGGTAAAGACGCCGGGCGGTCTTGGTGGTCAGCAGAAAATCGTCGTGGATGAAAGACATGGGTCTAAAGCACGATTGGAACACAACTCTAAAGTTTTTGCGAGGGCTGCCGAAGAGTAAGGTGTGGTGCATATTCCTGTCCGGCTGTCTGGCGCGCTGGTGTTGTGGTCCATCGCGGGCTACACCCTGCTTGCTCAGCAGAACCATCTCGCCGGGCCGGTCGAGCGCGGCCGAACCGTTCGCCTGGGTACGGTGCATCCCGGAGTAAGGGTTGGCGAGGACCAGGGGCCTGTCGATCCTTCCCACAGGCTCGGCCTGGTCACCCTGGTGCTGAAGCCGGCGCCCGCGCAGCAGGCCGCGCTCGAGGGTCTGCTGGAGGAACAGCAGACGCCGTCTTCGCCGAATTACCATCGTTGGCTCACGCCCGAAGAGTTCGCGGATGGTTTCGGCGCGAGCCAGGACGATATCGCCCGCATCCGGGCATGGCTCCTCCGGCAGGGGCTGACCGTGGAAGAGGTCGCCCGCAGTCGCAATTGGATTGCGTTTAGCGGCACGGCCGAAGAGATTGGACGCGCCTTCGAGATAGGGTTTCACCGATACCGGGTCGAGGGCCGATTGCATTTCGCCAATTCATCGCGGCCTTCGGTTCCCGCGGAATTCGAGGGGCTGGTGGGTGGGCTCTCGGGCCTGGACGATTTTCGTCTGGCACCGCCCGCCCGGCCGCGTCCGGCCTTCAACGCTTCCAACGGGGATCATTACCTCGCACCCGACGACCTGGCCGTGATTTATAACATCGCCCCGCTGTATCGATCCGGCATCGACGGCGCGGGGCAGAATATCGCCATAGTCGGCCAGACCGCCATCGATTTGGCGGATATCCGCGGATTCCGTGGCATGTTCCAGTTGCCGGAGCGGGATCCGCAAATAGTCCTCGTCGGGCCGGACCCAGGCATCACCGGCGACCTTGCCGAAGCCAACCTCGACCTGCAGTGG
The DNA here is from genome assembly GCA_020073365.1 of Terriglobia bacterium. Classification (GTDB taxonomy): domain Bacteria; phylum Acidobacteriota; class Terriglobia; order Bryobacterales; family Bryobacteraceae; genus JAIQFL01. The sequence continues at coordinate 22,299 of JAIQFL010000003.1, forward strand.
GCCGGTGCAGTAGCGCGCAATGCCAACCTCATCTACGTGTATTCCGAAGATGTGATGACCTCGGTCCGGTACGCCATCAGTCAGAATCTGGCCTCCGTGATCAGCATGAGCTACGGCGGATGCGAACAACTGATGGCGGGCGGTTCTCCGGCTACCCTGCGGGTGCTCGCCCAGCAGGCCAATGCGCAGGGCATAACGTGGATCGCGTCTTCGGGCGACAACGGCGCCGCCGGGTGCGACAGCGTGGGTGCGCCCGCCGCCATCAACGGGCTGGCGGTGAATTTCCCGGCAAGCCTGCCCGAGGTTACCGCCGTGGGGGGCACCCGGTTCGACGATGCTGCTACATTCTGGAGCGGAACCAACGGCGCCAACTACCTCTCCGCCCTTTCCTACCTGCCGGAGAGAGCCTGGAACGGTTCCGGTCCGCCTACCGGTCTTCTGGCGAGCGGCGGCGGAGCGAGCATGTTCTACGCCAAGCCCTGGTGGCAGGCGGGACCCGGCGTACCCCGCGATGGCGCACGGGACGTGCCGGATGTCGCGTTGGCCGCCGCCCCGGATTGATCCGTACCTCATCGAGTTGGGGGGCATTCTGAGCCTGTACGGTGGCACCTCCGCTTCGGCGCCGGTGTTTGCGGGCATGGTGGCCTTGCTGAACCAGTATCTGGCCTCGCAGGGAGCCCCGCTCCAGTCCGGCTTGGGCAACATAAACCCCACGCTCTATCGCCTGGCACAGATCGCTCCCGGGGTCTTCCACGACATCACCGCTGGCGACAATCTGGTTCCTTGTGTGGTCAGCACGTTGGACTGCGCCGACGGCAAGATCGGCTACAGCGCCGCGCCCGCCTACGATGTAGTGACGGGATTGGGTTCCGTAGACGCTTACCAATTGATCAGCCAGTGGAACCCTCGGAGTGCGTCCGCCACCATGACCCTCACCGCTGACCCGGGCAGCATCGCACTGAACGACGCGACCCGGTTGACCGTCACGGTCAAGAGCTCCGATAGCGCTGTCACGCCGGCCGGCAGCATCGATTTCTATCTCGGCGCCATGTGGCTGGGGAGCGTGGCACTTTCGGGTTCTGACGGAACCGCTGGGGCAGTCCTGACAGTTTACGGAGGCCAGTTCGCGGTTGGCAACGACACCGTCACCGCGTACTACAGCGGCGACGTCAGCTTCAACGCCTCTTCCGCATCCACGGTGATCGCGGCCTCGCTTCCCCTTGCCAACTCCGCCGTGGTTCCCTCCGTCACCCCCAACCCTGTCTATCAGCAGCAGCCCGATGCCGACGGATACGTCTGGCGCTTCACTCTCAAGCTGGCCGAAATGGCCGGTGTGGCGACCACGCTCACGGACTTCACTTTCAACGGAACCAGCCGTGCTTCCGAGATTCCCAACCTGTTTGGCAGCGCCACAATTCCGCCGGGGGGAACGCTGTCGGCACCGCTGCGAGCGAAGGACATCAGCCCTCCAGCCGCTCTGGTTCTGGGTTTCTCGGGTGTGGACGCGGATGGACGGCTATGGTCCCAACAGATGGCCGTGCCGCTCTACAGGCAGCCGTTTGTGGTTGGCCTGTCGACGGCCGGCGTTCCGACGCCACACCACCCGCCGTAGGCTGGTTCGGCAATCCCCCGGGTGCGTTAACGAACTCGGGATCGGCATCCCTTTGCGGTCCGGAGCACACGCCGTCGCGAGACAAGGATTCCTCGTCGGGAAAACCCGCGTGCGTGAGACGGCACGGGTCCCGCAATCTCCACATTTTGTCTGCTGAAGGAGTTTTACCCGCGCGTTGGAAGCCGGCCAAAAGACGGCTGCGGCATGACCTCCAGGATCACATCCTGCCCTACTCTACTTCAAGATGCTGTACATATTCGAGAAATCGTCGGTCCAGACGCGGAACGGCCTTTCCGGCCGCAGTTCCTTCGCGTCCTTCCGCAGTTCGGGATGGGCGGCCGACGTAGCGCGATCCATGATCAGGGTCCAGGAACAGGAGAAGCACAGGAAATCCTCGTCCGCGGGCTCGTAGTGATACGTGAGCGCCACCTTGTCGAGAGCATTGGCGGCGCGCTCCATCACCGGCTCCAGATTCAGATAGGTGTTCGAAATGTTGACGGCCAGGATGCCGTGCGGCTTCAGGTGGCGGAAATACGTCTGGAAGGCTTCGCGCGTGATCAGGTGCACCGGGACCGAATCGCCGGAGAACGCATCCATCACCAGAATATCGAACTGCTGGCTGTCCTCCGCGTCCAACAGCAGGCGGCCGTCGCCGATGGCAACTTCCACCCGGGCGGGCGTGTCCCGCAGATAACTGAACTGGTTGCGCGCTATGTCGAGAACCAGCGGATTGATTTCATAAATCCGCAGGGTGTCACCGGCCCTCCCGTAAGCGGCCAGGGTGCCACATCCCAGTCCCAGAATCCCTATCCGCCGCGGTGAACCGGCGTTGGCCCGCATCAGCCGCCCGATGCCGGAAGCTGCGCAGAAGTAGGTGATCGGCTCGCGCCGGTGCTCCTCGCGCAAACTTTGCTCTCCGTGATTAATCACCCCATGGACGAATCGCCGGACAGCAGCCTCCTGGTTGCCGGGATCGAAGATGTCTCTGACGCGAAGCTGGCCGTAGAAATTGCGCTCCACCACCAGGTACCCCTTCACCATCCTGTGCATGATTCCAACGAGAAACCAGAGGTAGCCGCTGAGCGCGAGCGCCAGGGCGGCCATTCCCCATCCCTTGCGCAGACCCGCGAGCCGCCACAACTCCTTCGCAAATACCAGGCACGCGACCGTCGCACACAGCGCCAACCCGATGGGGAATTCATAATAGGCGCGGAACAGGTTGGGAGCCACCAGGCCCACGAACAGTCCGCCCATCGCTCCTCCCAGCGATACGATCACGTAGAAACCGGTGAGGTAGCGCGGGTGCGGCTTCAGGCGGGCCAACTCGCCGTGGCACACCATCGAGCACACAAACAGCGCCACCGCCAATAGAAAGATGACCAGGCGGATGGGCATGGCGGCGTGATTCCACCACAGACGGTATGCCATGAAGAGCAACGCCGCGGCCAGCAATGGAACGAAAACCACGCGCCGGTAAAATTGCGGGGCTTCGAAACAGATGATGAAGCTTAGCAGGTACACGCTGAGAGGCAGAAGCCACAGAAAGGGGATCGCGGCCACGTCCTGAGTGAGATGCGTAGTGACTGCCAGAAGCAGCACCGACGCGCTGGCGGCCAGGCCCAGCCACAGGAGGCGTACCGCCCAACCGGGTTCTGAGTCCCACGGCTGCGGACCATCCGGAGCGGCCGCCTGAACCGTCAGGGGTTGCCCCGAAGCTCGCCATGCCGTGGCCCCGCAGACCACCGCAAAACAGATATAAGCGGCGGACCACATCAGCCCCTGCGTCTTCGTGGGGAGGTTCGGCTCGATCAGCAGGGGATAGCTCAGCAGCGCCAGCATAGAGGCGAAATTGGAGAGGGCGAAGAGGCGATAGGGCAATCCTCCCTTGTGGTTCCGCGCATACCATGCTTGCAGCAACGGGCTGGTGGAGGACAGCAGGAAATAGGGCAGCCCGACCGTGACGGCGAGCAACGCCAGTATGCGCAGCGACGGTTGCGCAACGCCCGCCGATTTCCAGGCCGGATTGGGCAGAACGGGCAGGGTGGCGAGGCTCGCCGCCAGCAGCGCGATGTGTGCCGCCGCCTGCTTGCGGGCTCCGGGCATCCGATGCAGCCAGTGCGCATAGAGGTATCCCAGCAGGAGCGCCACCTGGAAAAACAGCATGCAGGTGCTCCACACCGCCGACGTGCCGCCAAACCAGGGCAGGATCGTCTTGGCGATAATCGGCTGCACCTCAAACAGAAGGAAAGCGGACAGGAAGATGGTGAGGGCGTAGAAAAGCATCAGTGCCTCGTTCCGGCAAAATCCAAGTGTACGATTTCAGGCGAAACTCGGCACTGATGCGGTGGCGGTGGGACAGACGATCGCTTTTGGTCGTCTGTCCGCCCGGCTCAGAACTCCAGACGCAGGCCGAACTCGATCCAACGCGCGCTGTTAGTGCGATTGGGCGGCGTGTAGGTGCCCGTGATCACTCCGAAGGCCCCCTGGTTCTGCAGGTTGAGGCCCGGATTGTTGAAATTGGCATGGTTGAAGACGTTGAAGAAATCGGCCGAAAAGCGGGTGGTCACTCGTTCCGTGATCTTGGTGATCTTGCCGAAACTCACATCCATATTCTTGAAGGGCAGGCCATAGATGGGATTGCCCTTGCCGGTGCGCGTATCGCTGCTCAGATTCACAAAACGAACCTGCTGGAACACGGCGTCAGGGTTGCTGAACAGGTTCATTCCAGTGCCGTTGGCGCCGCCTGCGGTCGTGCCGGTCGAGGTGCCCACTACGCCATGGTTCAATCCTACGCCGCTGATGGGACCGGTGAATATGGCTGCCGTACTGGGTGACAACTGCAGGCCGCCACCGAAGGCCGGTGCGTTTTCTGTGACAGTCAAGGGCAGGCCGGACCACGCCGTAATAATCCCCGAGGTGTACCAGCCTCCGATGATCTTGTCGACGAAATTCCTGGTGCTGAGCATGTGTCCTTTGCCGATCGGCAGGTCGTACACGTAGTCGGCATTGAATACGTGCCTCCGGTCGTATGACGAGGGACCGTAATCCACTCCCGGGTGGAAGCTATTCCCGTAAAAGCCGGCGTTGTTCTGGTTCGAAAGGCCGTCATCGAGCGCCTTGGAATACGTGTAGTTGGCCCGCACCGTAAGGCCGCGGGAGAGGCGCTTGGTCAAAGTCACAATCCCCGCCTGGTAGTTGGACTGGCCGATGTAAGTGCGCAGGAACTCCATTTGCGCCTGATCGTTGTTGTACAACGGCAGCCCAAGCTGGCGCCGGTAAGTGCCCAAGGTTGAGAAGAGATTGCTCACGCTCGCGTTTACGATGTTCGAGCGCTGCTGGCTGATCAGGTACGCGGTCGCAGTGCCGTTGAATCCCTTCAACGCCGCGAGTCCCGGCAACTGGTTCTCAAACCACGGCTGTGCGGCGGGAGTCTGGCCTGCGCGCAAGGCACTCGCGATATTATCATAGGCCTGCGCGAATGACTGGCCGGACGCCTTGTCCACGAACATGTAGGGCGAAGACGTCAGGTTCACCGCTTGCGGCAGGTGACGCGCGGTGCGGCCCACGTAGTCGAATTCCACGATCATGTTGCCCGGCAACTCGCGCTGTACACTGAGGTCGACGTTATAGCTGCGCCCGATCTTGGTAAAGGGGTCAACTTGAAAAGACAGAGTCTCCCCGAAATTCGTGGCCGGAATTACGGGCGACGTAACCTTGGAGGGAGTAGGCAGCGGAAGGGTGCCATCCACGCCCACGCGGAAGTTAGAGAGACCCGGGTTGGCAGTACCCGCGGAAGCGTTGCAACCGGGTCCTCCCGCACCGGTAAGGTTGCATGCCGGCGTCTGGATGTTAATGGTCTGGTCGAACCCCACTCCCAGCATGGGGATTTCCACCGCTTGCACGGTGTTCGAACGGTCGTAAATGAGCCCGAAACCGCCGCGAATCGACGTCTTCCGGTCCCCCAGCAATCTGTTCAGGAAGCCGTTGTGACCGGATGGGCTCCACGCGAAGGCCGCGCGCGGTCCGAGATTGCCCCAATCGATGTTATAAACCGGCACGTGGGCCAGATTCACCGGCGCGTAACCCACCGTCGGATTGTAGACCTGGCCCTGAAGCGCCATCTGCATCTTGGTCTGCAGGAACTTGTTCGGGTCGATCAACTGGTTTGTGGTGGCATCCAACATCACGGTCTGCAGATTGTTCTTTTCCGTGGGCGCGGTCTGCCAGCCGTACGACAGCCCGTAGGTAAGAGTCAGGTTGGGTTTCACGCGCCATGAATCCTGGATGTAGAAGTACGTGGCGTACTCCATAGTGTGGTTAACCAGATTGGTGCCGAACGGAACCGGGTTCAGGTTGGCATCGCGCACCGCCAGCACGTTGATGTTGTCTATGAGGCCAAGCATCGACGCGTAATAGCGGCCCCAGTTGGTCAAGTCCGACGATTTCAGGCAGTTCGACGTGACCGAACCCCCGCATGTCAGAGGGGAGTTCAGCGATGGGATGTTGAGGAAGTCGCCCGACGCGTTGCCGTCAATGTTGGCCACCAGCGAGCTGATGGAGCCAACCACCTTGTCGGCGCGCACGTGGGTGAACGGGATCTGGTCGATGTTGGTGCCGAACTGGATGGTGTGTTTACCCCGGATCTTGGTCATGTCGTCGATGAACTGCCGGTCCTGACTGTAGGCGGCCTGGTAGCGGGCGCGCTGGGTGTCCATGTCAATCGGCGAATCGAGAAAGGCGCTGGTGCCCGAGCCGATGAGCAATGCGATGGGGCCGGCGGATGTGCTGGTGCCCGGAATATTCAACTGGCCGGCGGCAACCGTGGGAGACGTCGCCGCACTGGGGCTGTTATCGCGAACGAATCCGAACCGGAACACGTTGATCAACGTCGGCTGGATCTGCCACGTCAGCGCGCCCGAGATCAGCAGACCGCGCTGTGGGGTCTGAATGACCGATTGAGGCTGTCCGTTGACGATCGAGATATCACCGGAGCCGGTGGTGATGGAACGGAAGTATGTGTAACTGCCGTTGAAAGTAAGCTTGTTGCTGAAATTATGGTCCAGCCGCATCACGCCGTAGTCTGTCTGGATGGGAGTCGGAATATTGGCCAGATAGGCGCCCGTGTTCAGACCATCGCCTCCCGAGAGGTTGGGTAATGGCATTAACGCCCACTGGGCCTTTACCGAAGGGCTCATTCCCAAGCCTCGCGGGTCGCACGCGCTATTTCCATTGGGCCCGCAGACTGCCGCGGTAGCGAGGTTGAACTGCTGGATGTTCCCGCTGGGGTCGCGGAACTCGACGATCCCCTGTTTCAAAGTGGCGGTCGGGACGGTGCGCTGCACCTGCGCGATGCTGGCGAAGCGGCGGCCTTCGAAGTTTGCGAAGAAGAATGTCTTGTCCTTCAGAACGGGTCCGCCCACGCGTGCGCCGAACCGATTATCCCGGATGGCTGCCTTTTTGATGCCGGCGTGGTTGTTGTCCCACGTGTTGGAATTCAAAGCGGAGTTCTGAAGGTACTCGTACAGTGCGCCATGGAAGGCGTTGGAGCCGTGCCGCCCGATGAGGGTCATCTGGCCGCCCGAGGCGCGTTCGAAGTTCGCATCCGGGTTCGCCGTGGTCACTCGAAACTCTTCCACGCTGTCGGCGGGAGTCGGGACGGAGGTGCCGGTGGCGACGACGTTCTGCGTGATGTCGACGCCGTCCAGGGTGACGGTGTTCTGATCGTCGATGGCGCCCGAGACACGCATCTGAAGCCCGTTGCCCCCGGCCACCACACCGGGCTGCAGGTTCATCAACTCGGTTACATTCCGTTGCAGCGTAGGCAGACGCAGGATCGAGTCGGTGGTCAGCGCGTTGCCGATCTGTGCGTCCACTGTCTGCAACTGGGCCGTGGCGGTGGCACTTACCTCCACGACTTCTTTATCCCCCCCAACTTCGAGACGGATGGGCATCGGGACGCTCCTGTTCACCTCCACCACCACTCCCGAAACTTCCGCGGTGCGGAATCCCGCCAGTTTGACCGTGATTTGATAGGTGCCCGGCATCACGTTAGGAAAGACATAGCCTCCGGACTCATTGGTCAACTGCGTCTGCATGGCATTGGTGCCGACGTTCAGCAGTTGCACTTCAGCTTTGGGCACCATGGCGCCCGTGGGATCGGAGACAGTTCCGACGATGGTTCCGGACGTGGAGCTTTGGGCAGCCGCGCCGGGTGCAAAGACGACGATACAGTATGAGGGGACAAGCGCCAGCAGGCATACCGCCCGGAAACGGTTAGCGACACACCCATTGTGTTGGCTCATCGAGTTTTCTCCTTGAATCTGATTGGTTTCGCGATACTGCAAAGGTAGGGTGCTGATGCGCTTCGGTCCGCGCAGCCGAGGGCCCCAACCAACACCGACACTTCGCTCCAACTTAGCAAAGTCCCCTCAGACGGATAGGATTCCGCCCCGTGGCACACAAAAACTCCGTGAGCGACGTTTTGGGCGATGGTAAAATTGATTTACGAAATTGTCAAGAGGCCCCTGCGTAAATTCTGACATAGGGGTTCGCTGGCAGTGGCCCCTGCACCATAAAACATCGTTAACTTAACGTTAACTCTGGGGACTTCTGCCGCGATCCACCATAGTAAGCGCCTCTGGCGTCCCAGTGCGACCCGTCCCTACGGGCGTACTGATGGTACCGGTCCCCTCTCCGAGATCCATAACCGAAGCATACTTGTGGTCGCGCGACGATCGTGCCTATCCTGTGAATCGGGAACCCTATGCCCCATCTGTTTGGCATCATTCTTTGCATCTTGATCTTGGCCGGCCTCGCGGCATTGGTGAGGTTGGAGTACAAGCGCGCCCGGCAGGGTCCTCGCCGGTCATCAACGGTTTTTCTACGTCGACCCGACAAACGCTCATCCCTGTCTTCGTCAGCCACGGCACAAAGTCAGAATCGCCCGCTTCAGCACGGAATTGGACACTGAGTCTGCCCCTGACTCAGGCCTCACTCACTTCTCCACCGCGAAGGGAACTTCCAGCATCGAACAAACTTCCGTAAACCGCGGCCCCCGCTGGTCGTACGCGACCACGCGCAGGACGTGCCGGCCCGCGGCCACGTCCACCATGTCCCACCATTCCTGGTTGTTCAGCAGGAACGGCGCGTTCCTGCGATAGCTGTAGGGAGCGCCGTCGAGAAAGAACTCCACGCGCTTGATGGGCCATCGCGGATGGCGGTCCTTGACGATCGCCTCAATCCCGGCAGGCTCTTTGAGAACCTGTCCCGGTTTGAGCCCGGCCAGGTCGATTTCCGGAGCGTCGTCGGCGGAGTACTCCGGTCTCGGAGGAATCGGAGACCCGGTGAGCCGCGCCACCTGTTCGAAGAACTGCCCCTTCACGGGCGTGTTGATCCTCCAGTTCACGGGCGGCGCCTGGAAGCCGTCGCGGTAATTGCTCAACCCATTGTCGTAGTAGCCCCATCCCACGTGTTCCTGAACGGCGGCATGCAGGTTGAACGTGCTGACGCCATCTTCGTTGATGATTACGGGCCGTTCATAACCCAGCCACCGCCGCATGGCCTGAATGCTCTGGCGGACCTCCTCGGGCGTCTGCCCGTTGGTATGGAACATGACGTAGTCGACGGCCCGCATGGCGGCTTCCCCGCGACTGCCGCGCGGCATGATGCCGCCCGACCAGCTCATCGACACCGGGATCTGGTGCTCCACCGTCTGCTGCGCCAGCAGTACGGCGTCGAGCGCGCCGTTCGGCTGCAAGATCCGGTGCTTGTAGCTGCTGGCGTTGGTCTCGTTGTTGATCTCGATCAGGATGTTGCGATGCGGAAGGCTCTTGAGGAAGCGGCACCCTTGCACGATCGCCTCCTTGACGTACCGGTCGTCGGGAGTGATTTGGATGCGCTCGTTGGACCCGAAATAGAAGAATCCGACGATAGCGACCATGCCGAGGCGGTCGGCCTCGGCAATCACCCTTCGCAACCGGCCGGCATACGCCGGCTTCAAGTTCCCCAGTGGATCGAAACCGCTGTTGTTGTGAGGCTGAAGGGAAACCCTTTCGCCGTAGTTGCCGTCCGGCGGTCCGCCTCCTTGCAGATTCACGGTAAAAGCAAGCAGCCCGCAACGTCGCCAGTCGGGGAGCGCGGCAAGGAACTCGCGGACGTTGCGTTCAGGGTCCCAAGGCCCATCGGGGTAGTCCCAGAATATAGCCCCGAGGGTGTTGGACTGGTACGGGTGAAGCCGGGACCCCTGGTTGGGATAGTTGGCGTCGTCGAAGATCGCTTGCACGGCGCGGACATTCAGCAGCGTGCCGGCCAGATTCGAATTCGCGGACGGAAATCCCGAGGCGGGAGTGTAGGAGGGCTGCCCGTTGATGGTGAACTGGGATCCGCGGATGCCGGCCACGGTGGGTCCGGCGGTTTGTGCGCTGCCCAGCGCCGGGAGAAGCGGCAATATCAAAAAGATGCGCGTGAACATGTCAATTGGCCAAGCTGGGGCGCAGCGGGCGCCGTGCAGCGAAGCAGGCGGGCGTGCGAAACATGCGCATGGGCCGCGGAGTATTCATCGAACCCCACGTCTCCTCGCTCAATGATAGCGCCTGCTGAAATGAGCCATCGTGCATAAGAGGAATTGGCCTGGACGCGGTGAGCCGGGAAGAAAACGTGGCTACGTGCGTCTAACGGTCCCGAAAGGAGTTCTTGATGTTGCGACTTGGTATTGCGGCATGCGCCTTTGTGGCGCTGGCCCTGGCCGAGGGGTTTACCTTCAAGATCGGCAGCCCGGTGGCGTCCCAGGATTTTCAGTTCAAAGCGGCCGCCTTTGTGTTTCGCACGGAAGGCTGCGCGGAGCCTGCGAAGTCGCAGGTCGGCGGCACCGCCGAAGGGCTCGTGAAAGGGGCGCGGCGGTCGGTGGCTCTTAAGGTCATGCCGACCTCTAAACCAGGCGTCTACGCCGTTTACCAGAACTGGCCCGCTGAAGGGGAGTGGGTAGTGAATCTCAAGGGCACGTGCGCCGAGGCGAACGCGGGTGCGCTTGTCCCGGTCGGCCCGAAAGGCTTTATCAGAGAATCCTCGAAGTTCTTCCCTCGTCCGGCGACGGACGCGGAGATCGAAACTTCGTTAAAAGCGCTTACTCAGGGAGGGAACAAATGAAATTCGAGATACGTTTTGTGCCGGCGATTGCGCCGTTTCTGGTCATCTCCGCCGCGGCATTTCTGCTTGCGGCCGATAGCTATTCCGAGCGGCCCGGCAGCCCCACGCCCAAGCCCGGCGGCCTGACGGTCCACGAGTGGGGAACGTTCACCTCGGTTGCGGGCGAGGATGGCTCAGCCATCGATTGGGACGCCTTGGGCGGCAAGGACGATCTGCCCGGATTCGTCAACGACAGCGGAAATCGCTGTACCAAGTGGAGACTCACGGGCACCGTCCGTATGGAGACGCCGGTGCTGTATTTCTATAGTCCGCGAGAGTTGGATGCTCACGTGAAGGTCTTGTTCCCCCAAGGGCTCATCACCGAGTGGTACCCCCAGGCCGAATACGAGGTCTATCAAAAAAGCAGGTCCGACGGCTCCGTGAGTCGTCTGGCACCAAACCTGAACGGCATCGACACATCATTGAGGAGTTTGACCGGCGGCATCGAGTGGAAGAACATCAAGATCCAACCGGGCACCGCACCGGCGCTGCCCACCGAGAGCGCTCCCAGCCGCTACTACGCCGCGCGTGGAACGGACGCCACTCCGATTACGGTGGGCGGTCAGCACGAAAAGTTCCTGTTCTATCGCGGCGTGGGACGCTTCCCGGTTCCTCTCTCGGCCCGCGTTTCCAGTGACGGAAAGATCGTGGTCGAAAACCGCGGCCACGACCCGGTGCCCGGCGTGATCCTCTTCGAGAATCGCGGTGGACGCCTGGGGTATCGCAACGCGGGCGCGCTCACGGATGTTGTGACGCTCGAGCGGCCCTCGCTCGACGGCTCATTCCCGCAATTGGAGTACGATCTGGAGAACGCGCTCGTCGCTCAGGGGCTGTTTTTCAAGGAGGCTCAAGCCATGGTCGAGACGTGGCGCGATTCGTGGTTCGAGGAGGGCTCGCGCCTGATCTACCTGGTCCCTTCGAGCGCCATCGATGCCATGCTTCCGCTGGAGGTGGATCCCGCTCCGTCTCAGACGGCACGGGTGTTTGTCGGACGGATCGAGTTGATTACTCCCGAAACCCGGCGCTCGGTGGAAGAAGCCCTTGCCAGGAAGGACTGGGCCACTATCGATCGTTACAATCGTTTCCTCGACCCGATTCTGAAACGCATGGGTTCTGAGAATCCCTCCATGGCGAGCCAGATCGAGCGGTTTCACATCGAGCAGGCGGCCCGGATTCAGGGGTCTGTCAGCGCCGGGCGTTGCCGCTAGATGTAAACCCGCGTCGGCCAGAACTGGACGGCCAGGATGAACGCGGTGACGCAGAGGGTCGCATCCCGGTCGTCCCTTCCGTGTCGCAACTGACGGACACCTTCGGGTGGAAGCCCGGAGATTTCACCGGAAATTCTCCACCAGCATCAGATCGCTGCCCCATTGGACCGAGCGCGAAATGACGAAACGCTTGCGGTCAGGCGACACAGCCAAGCCCATGCTGAGGTGTCCCTCGATCTGGGCCAGTGCCCGGCTTTTCCCACTGGTGAAATCGAGGAACTGGAGGGAGGTCGTTCCCCCGGGGCCGGGCCCGGGGACGTAATAAATGCCGTCGTCCACGACAGCGAAAGCCCTTTTAAAAACCGATTTGAGGACCTGGTGTTCGGTTCCGCCTCCAACGGGGATTCTCCAGAGAGCATCCGGCCTTTCGACACTGTCCGTCTTCGTGTAGTAAATGGCGGCGCCGTCAGGTGACTCAAACGCCGTGTGTGCCCCCTTCGCCGTGATCTGTGTTGGTTCTCCCCCGCTGGCCGGCATGCGCATGATCTCATCCCTTCCGCCGCGGGTGGAGCCAAAGTAGATCCACTTTGCGTCGTTCGACCAACTTGGGACGTAGTTGTCGCCAGGCTGTCGGGTCATGCGCCGCGGCTGACCACCCGCGGCATCGATGACATAGATGTCCCAACGCCCATCGGCGCCCAGGGAGTCGAACGCGATCGAGCGCCCGTCCGGCGCCCAGCGCGGCGTCCCCGAGTAGAGGCTCCCGTATGTCAACTGCTGCGCGTCCAAACCATCCTGGTTCGCGATCCAGATTTGGGAAGCGCCGGTCCGCTGAGACATAAATGCGATCTTGCGCCCATCGGGGGAGAATTGTGGACTAATTTCATGAAAGGTCGACGCGACCAGCCGCTTCAGCGAGCCACGGGCGTCAATCTGCCAGAGATCATAATCGGTTACCCCTCTCGAGTAGGCCAGGCGCCGGCCCCGCCGGGAGTTTGCCGGGGAGTGCGCTTTCTCTCCGGCGAAGGCGAGCGGTTGCGCTCGAGCCATTCCAGATGGCGGGACCCGCCACAACGTGTTGTCGGCGGGATTCCCGAAACCGGAGAACACCAGTTGCTTCCCGTCTTCGGTCCACGATAATCCCGTCATCGCCGTGGCTTCTTTGGTGAGTCGCCGGGGATCCATTTTGGCGTAATTCGAATCAAGGTCTAAAAGGAAAAGTTCGCAGGCCGTATAACCCGCCTCGCAACGAATGAAAGCCAAGCTTCGCCCGTCGGGTGAGAAATCCGGGGCAAGGTCGAAGCCGGAAGTTCTCACGGTTGTGAGACGCCGCTTTTCCCCTTGCTCAACCGGAATGAGAAACACCCCCGGCGACTGGTCGGGCGGACCTCGATCAATGGTGGCCAGCCATTTCCCGTCCGGGGACCAAGACAACTGCCTGCCGGCGCTCAGCTCCAGGGAATAGGGCGGCAGGTTGCCGATTCTCACCTCGGCGACCTTGCGCTCGGGACCGCCCACAGGGGGCACCACGTAGATCACTGAATGTTCTGTGTCAAGCTTGCGCAGAAAGGCGATCTGGCGGCCGTCCGGCGACCAGGCAGGAGACCAGTCCACTGCCGGATCGCGAGTCAGCCTCAACGGCGGGTCCGCGCCGATCACCTTCACGTAGATATCGAAGTTGTCTTGCTTCTCTCCGTCCCACTGGAACGCTACCTGTGTGCCATCCGGCGAAAAATCGGAAGAGTTTTCTATGCCGGGGTAGCTGGTCAGAGGAACTGGAATCATAGGTAGCTCCTGTTCGCGCTGGGGCGCCAGCAGCCACACCGTTGCGGCCAGTATCGGGACGGCTGCGGCCCACATCCACCACCGCCGCTTCCCCGGGGGTCGCTCAGGTGGCGGAGGAGCCGAAAGGGGCTCGGGTGCAGCGGTCGTTGGAGCGCCCTCCACGGGCGCGATGAACCGATAGCCCCGGGACGGCAGCGTCTCGACGAACCGAGGAGTCTCCGGGGAGTCCCTCAGCGCCTCGCGGATCTTGTTGATGGCGATGTTCAGGCTGTGGTCGAGATCGCCGAATGCCAAGCCCTCCCAGACCTTCTGGCGCAGTTCCTCGCGGGTGACCACATCGCCCGGCTTTTCGAGCAACGCCAGCAACACCCGAAACGGCCGTTCCTGAAGCCGGATGCGGACTCCGTGCTTGCGCAGGATCCCTGTCTGTGGCTCCACCTCGAAGACTCCGAAGCGGATGATGCCACTCGCTTGCGATTGAGGCATCGGAGATCTCCCCGCCATACAGAAGAATAGCACCCGCAACCCCGAAATTGAAGCGTCTTCTCCGGAGACCCATCGCCAAAGGTCTTTATTGTTCAGCAGATTACCTGGAGACGCAGGCTGTAGGCTCCGAGACACCGATTTGCGCCGCCGTGAATGGAGGTTCCAGTAGGTCAGGCCCAGGATCGGGCCATGAAACACTCCATGCTGATAGCGGGAATCCTGGTGGCGGCGGCCGTGACTGCCCAGGCCCGCGACCCCAAACCGGTTGATGTGATGATTTACGTGAAAGGTGACAACAAGCCGCCCGGTTCCGTTGACTTCGGGGCGAGGGCCACAGTGACCTGGATGTACGCCCGGATCGGCGTTCGCCTCGTCTGGCGCGATGGCGAGCTGGGGAGCAGCGCCGCATCCGGCAGTCCGGTGATGATCCAGCTACGGTTTACCGAGGAACTCCGGGGCGATCTTAGCCCGGAGGCTTTGGCCTATGCTTTACCATTCGGTTACGGAAGGACCGCTATTACCGTCACCTACGACCGTATCAGCTTCGTAGCCGGCAGGTCGAGCCGGGCACAAGCCATCCTGGCACACGTGCTGGCGCACGAGATTGGCCACATCCTGCAGCGCACTAACGGGCACGCCGAGACCGGTGTCATGAAGGCGCACTGGAAAGGGCAGGACTACGACGCCATGAGCGTGAAGCCGCTAGAGTTCACCTCCGTCGATGTGGACTTGATAAAAGAGGGGTTGAATGGGTTGAAGGCTCGAGCGGCGAGCCTTTCAGAAAAGGCTTCCCGATAGCATCAGGCATCGACGCTTCCCCGTTCGGAAACCCCCGCCCATCCGTCTTCCCGGCCAAACGGGGCTTATTTTAACGCCTATAGGGTCGTCCCAGGAGGAACCCCAGGGACGGGAGGGATGGGTACTGCGCTAAATCTGCACTTTTGGCGCACGACCCAGGGAAGCGGGCGTCCGCCCCACTTTTCAGATCGTGTGTCCGAGCGAGGCGTGGCCTGCGCTTCCGTTATCCGCGGAAGCGCAGGACGAGGGGGTTCCGGGCGGGCCGTAGTTTTCGGAAGATGCGATTTGGCCCGTGCAATCTTCCGGATGCAGTTCTTTTGGCGAGCGAACCGGTGAGCCCTTCCCCTCGACAAGACCGAACGGATATCCTCCGATCAGCCGTTCGATCCAGCCTCCTGAGAGGGGAAGGTGGCCCACTTCATGCCCTACTTAATGCACCTCGCTAACCAAACCAACTTGTAAGCATAACCCTTTTATTTTCAAAGAAAGACAGCGGCGCGTGGGTGTCCACAGTCTGGGCACCATCAAACGGCGTGGTCATGTTGTCTACTTCATGGACAGGCCTCCGCCAATGCGATAGACTGGGACGCCATGGGACCCCTGCCTCTTACCGAGTTGCATGAAAAGCTAGCCGCCATTCTGACGATCTGCCAGAAGATGAACTCGGAGCGGGATCTGGGAGCGCTGCTCGACCTGATAGCCCGGGAAGCCACCAGCCTTCTGGATTGTGACCGCGCCAGCATTTTCCTTCTGGATGAGGAACGCAACGAACTCTGGTCCAAAGTTGCCTTGGGAAGTGAGGAAATTCTCAGATTCGACGCGCGCCTGGGAATCGCGGGAAACGTTGTGCTGACCGGGAACACTATCAATGTGCGGGACGCCTACGGAGACCCCCGTTTCTACGGCGCCATCGATGGGCAAACAGGCTACCGCACGCGAAACGTGTTGGCTGTGGCGGTGAAAAACCAGATGGGACAGATCATTGGTGCGTTCGAGGCTTTGAATAAGCGGTTCGGAGCGTTTACCACGCGCGATGAGGAATCGCTTGCGGCGCTGGCCTCGCATGCCGCCATCGCCATCGAGACCGCCCAACTGGTTGGGGAACTGCGCCGCAACCAGGACGAGCTGGTGCAGCAGAATGCGCACCTGTGGCGTGAGGTGGAGAACAAGTTTTCCACGCATGGCATTATCGGGACGGGGCAGAAGATCCAGCAGGTAGTCCGCCTGGTGGAACGGATCCGGGACAGCCTGGTCAGCGTCCTGATCACGGGCGAGAGCGGCACCGGAAAAGAACTGGTGGCCAAAGCGGTGCACTACACCAGCCCCCGGGCACGCCGGCCGTTCGTGGCCCTGAACTGCGCCGCGCTGCCGGAAACTCTGCTGGAGAGCGAACTGTTTGGAATTGAGAAGGGCGTGGCCACCGGGGTGCAGCCGCGGATGGGCCAATTTCAGAAGGCCGACGGCGGAACCCTGTTTCTCGACGAGATCGGCGATCTCAGCCTGACGGCTCAGGCCAAGATCCTGAGGGTGCTGCAGGAGCGCGTGGTGGAGCGCGTGGGAGGGCGCGCGCCGATGCCGGTGGATGTCCGCCTGCTCGCCGCCACCAACAAGGACCTGGAGGCGGAGATCGCCAAAGGCAATTTCCGCGAGGATCTGTATTACCGCATCAAGGTAATCCATATCCACATGCCCCCCCTGCGCGATATTCGGGAAGAAATTCCGCTGCTGGCCAACCATTTTCTGAAAGAGTATTGCCGGGAGACGGGCCGAAGCCAGATGGAGTTTTCGACGGCCGTGATCCGCAACCTGACGGGCGCTCCGTGGCCCGGAAACATACGCCAGTTGCGAAATGAAGTGATGCGCCTGGCGGCCTGCTCCCGCTATGACGCCATTACCGAAGACGATCTGTGGGAAGGCATGCCCTCCACCGGGCATGAACCCCCACCCGCCAAGGTGGTGAAGGCGCAGTCACTGAAGAAGGCCGTTGCCGATTTGGAGCAGCGAATGATCGCGGAAGCGTTACAGGTGACGCGCAACAACCAGCAGCAAGCCGCCAGGCAACTGGGACTGAGCCGGCAGGGCCTGATCAACAAGATGAAGCGCTACTCGCTTTTGGCGTAGGAACCCGTAGGATCCCCGTTGGCCTTTTGGCCACAGAAGCGCTCGGTGTATACTACATCAATCGAAAAACACGAGTTAGGCAGGGCAGAAAGGGATGTTCTTATGGGCCTCCAATCGAACTTCTTCCGTCGTATCCCCAAGCTTGAGGCAGCGGCCGTGTCCGACCCGGCCCACATCCTGCCGGGCGCCGTCGGGGACCACGTCGCCATGATCCAGCACGCGTTGATTGCGCTTGATGGGGCCGATATCGCCCGGACGGAGGTGGCGACCAAGCGCTACGGCCGATCGACTGCCGACGCGGTGCTCTCCTATAAGAAGAAGCGCGGTATCATCAACCGTAGCTACCAGACCCAGGCCGATAACATCGTCGGTAAGATGACGATCGCGGCACTGGACAAAGGGATGCTGCAACTGGAGCGGACGATCAAGGTGCAGACGATCCAGTGCGACTTTGGAGGACAACGCCACGGACCTGAAGCTTGAGGAACATCCTAAGTCGAGGGTGTGGTAAGTGGCCGATCATCAGCACCGGGTAGGTGACTACGTTGGTCGTCGCGCGGGCGTCGAAATGGCGCCCGAGGCGCTTCGCTGGTAAAGACCATGCCCCAAAGGGAGGACGAGCGATGCCCACTCAGTGGATTCAGGCCGTCAAGAACAGCCACCAGCTAACGGTCTTCGCTACCAGCAGCGTGACTAAGGGACCGTGGAGCAGTGTGTTCACCAACGCCCTGCAGGAGTTCAACCGGCTGTCCGGAGCAATGCAGCTTGGGGTCACGTTCGTCCCCCCCACTCCATCTACACCGGCGCCGGACCCGTCGTCGGTGACAACGGGAACGAACGTGAAATTCGACACGGCGAACGGCTCCGTCCATGAGGACGTCCTCAAGAACAAGTTCGGCCAGGTCTTGAGCAGCTTCACAGAAAACGTGAGCGGGACCGCGATGATCGGACTGACGAAGCCGCCCCAGTGGCAAGACGATAAGGGCCAAACCCGGCAATTCAGGGCCTTCATTTATGTACCTGCCACGCCCATGGTTAACGCCGGCCCCACTGGTCAGCAGATACAGCGCGGGGTCGGGGACGGGGTGAAGTTGTTTATCGCCGTTCACGAGTTGATCCACGCCTGCGGGTTGTCTAATGGCGATCACAGTCCGGAGAGCGACCCGGACGTATTCGTCGCTCAACCCCAACCCCTCCCTGGAGCGACGCCTCAGGGCGACAAGCTCATGCTTCGCCTTCAACCCCAGGTGGTTGCGCCGCCCATTATCATCAGCACCCGGACGGCGGGTCTGATTCGGTCCATTTGGACCTAACGGGCTAGGGAATCGGGCTGGGAGACGATCCGGTGTGTACCGAGTGCATGCCATTCACACTCATCCACCGGCTGGGTGCCATTGATGAACACCTCAGTTCGCGGTTCCGGACAATTCTCGCCGGCGCGCTGGCCGGAATCGGCGCAGATATTCACCGACACCACTCCCTGCGGCGCCTGGAAAGCCTTGGCATCGCGGTACCCGCGCATCCCGGCGGCACGCTTCATGAACTCGACCCATATGGGCAACGCGGAACGGGCGCCTTCCAGCTTCAACTCGCGGTTGTCATCGAAGCCCACCCAAACCACGCATAGCAGTTGGCTGGTAAAGCCGGCGAACCAGCCGTCGCGCGAGGTTCCGGTCTTGCCGGCGGCCGGCAAGGTAAAGCCGCGCGAGCGGACCGCGGCGCCGGTACCGCTGCGCAACACTTCCTGCATCATGCTGACCATCAGGTAGGCCACGCGCCGGTCAAGTGCCGGGCGCTGGTCGGGTTGGTCCTGGTAGAGCACCGTTCCGTCCGGTGCGCGCGCCAGCGAAATCGTCGTCGGCGTTACGTGCGTCCCCTGGTTGGCGAATACGGTGTAGGCGCCTGCGATTTCGAGGGGCGTGGTTTCGTACGCCCCGAGCGCCACGGAGGGAGTCGGTTTGATCGCATTATTCAGTCCGGCACGCCGCGCCATGGCGACGACCTTGGCATAACCCACTCGTTGCGCGAGCTGAACGGTTGCCACGTTCAGCGAGTGGGCGAGGGCGCTCCGCAACGTGACATCTCCCATGAACTCGTGGCCGAAGTTGCCAGGCTGATAAGGCGTGTCGTTAAAGGCGAAACTGGTGGGGGTATCGTTCAAAATGCTGGCCGGCGTGAAGATCTGCCGGCCGCCCTCGACGGCCGTGTCGAGCGCGGCCGCGTACACAAACGGTTTGAAAACCGATCCGGGCTGCCGCATGGCGAGCACGTGGTTCAACTGGCTCGCTCCATAGTTTCGCCCGCCCACCAGAGCTTTCACTTCGCCGGTGTGGGGATCGAGCGCGATCAGGGCCACCTGCGGCTGGTCTGTGGGAATCTCGAGGGATTTCTTCTTGCGCAGTTGCTCATCCACCGCCTTCATGCCGATGTCGATGGCCTCTTGCGCCGCCTGCTGTAGGTCGGGATCGAGCGTAGTGTAAATGTATCGGGTGTGCTGGTTGCGGTCGGCCAGCTTGTTCTGTAGTTCGTCATTCATCAAGTCGATGAAATATTGAGAAGCCACGCTCTCGGGCCGGTCGGGCGCAATGGTGACCGGTGCATCCACTGCCTGCGCGTACTGTTCCCCGTTCAAGTAGCCGTTGCGGTGCATGAGGGCCAGCACCCGGTTGCGACGGTCACGGGCGCGCTCCGGGTAGCGTCTGGGGTTGTAAAAGCTGGGCCGCTGCACCAGCCCGGCCAGCAGAGCGGCGTCGGCGGTGGTGAGTTGCGACAGCTCCTTTCCAAAGTACGCCCGCGCGCCCTCGCCGAACCCGGTGATACTGAAGGTGCCGCGGCGGCCAAGGTAGACCTCGTTGGCATAGTCCTCGAAGATCTGCTGCTTAGTGAGCTTCTCTTCGAGGTGCATGGTGAGAAACAGTTCTTCGATTTTTCGTTTCCAGCGCTTGTCAGGCCCCAGCCAGAATCCGCGCGCGAGCTGCATGGTCAGGGTGGAGGCGCCCTGCTCCTTGTGCCCGGACTTCACATCCACGTAGGCGGCCTTGAGAATTCGCGTGAAATCGAACCCGGAATGGTGAAAGAAATTCTTGTCTTCGGCGGAGATGACCGCGTGGACCAGGGTTGGAGGGATGTCGGCGAAACGCACCAGGTGACGCTTTTCCCGTTGTTGGGAGAGGTTCGTGATGAGCTGCGGTTCCAGCTCAAACACCTGCCGCTCGGTGCGATCCCGCAGCGAAACGATTCGCGTGAGCTTTCCGTCGGCGAATTCCAGAACCCCAGGTTCACCGCCCGCGTACGAGTCGCGGCCAGGGAACACTTCCACCGCCCGGGATCTCACGTTATACCATCCCATGGTATTGCTACGGGACGTTGAGTACCCGCTATGGCGCAGGCGCGCGACGACTTCTTCCACCGTGAGGGGATCGCCGACCGCTACGGTTCGCGGCCTGGTGTAAATGCTCAGGGTGTTCGAGAAGGCGCCTGCGGCAAGGCGGCGATCGATGATCCGCGCGAATCTCAGGTAGAAGAAGCCGAAGATGAAAACGACGGCACAGCATATACCGAGGATCCACGCGGCGCAGATGCGGCCCTCGCGCCGCTCGAAAAATCCGGGTAGGGGTCTCGCCCCGTCGGGTTGGATCTCAGTAACACCTGGTTCGGTCCTGTTTTCCTGGAGTTCCAACATGGGGCACCTGGAGGAATCAGGAGCAACTGCGGGGCCAAGCTAGACCGTGAGAAAACGAACGCTAGACCAAGGATGCATCTATTGCACTGTGTGACCATCAATACATGCCGGTTCGGTAATTATTGGCAGTGTCGATTGGCCTGGCGTGAAACAGATTGCTCAGAATACCGCTTCTGCGGCTCTGACCGTGTCTGAATCCCGCTGCTTTACGCGCACGGCGCCGAGCGGAGCCGCGACGGTGAGGAGTTGTGAAAGAACTGCCCGCATGCGGGCGAGGCAGACGGAACCGCCTGCCCCACCACGGAAGGCAAGGGCGCGCCAGAGGGATATCTGCGAAATGGTGTGCTAGGCGACCTTCTTCACCTTACCGTCGCGGATGCAGGATGTGCATACGCGGATGCGGCGGCCGGCGCCATTTACCAGCGCCCGGACCGACTGCAAATTCAAATTCCATCGGCGCTTGGTAACGTTATGGGCGTGACTGATCCGGTTGCCGAACTGAGGTCCCCGGCCACAAACTTCGCAAACTCGTGCCATAAGACAGAAATCTCCTGATGTTTCGAAGAACAATTATATCAATGCGCGCATCTTCCGGGCAAGCCGGTCTGTTTTTGGCAAGCCGTTTGCAAGGCCATCGTGCTGGAGAGAGAGAGGATGATGTATCCCAAAGCGGAGTGGCCGGGTACGACCGTTCTTGTAGTGGAAGACACCGACGCCATCCGCAGGATGGTTTGCGCGATGCTCACGCAGAATGGATACAATTGTCTGGAAGCTTCCGACGGCGCCGAAGCGCTCCGCCTGCTGGAAGCGGTGGAGGACGTGCACCTGGTGCTCACCGACCTGATCATGCCCAACATGGACGGCGCCGAGCTGGCCAGGCATCTATCCGACAGCCGGCCCGAACTGAGAATCATATTCATGTCCGGATACGCCGAAGATGTTGGCGCCCACCTGCTCGATCGAACCACTTGCTTCTTCCTGTCAAAACCGTTCACCCCGATGGCCTTGATGAAAGAAGTGCGCGCGGCTTTGGATCAGCCTTGGCAGGGCATACCCGACGTCCGCGCCGGCCTCCGTTCCGCATGAAGCACACGTTTTGGCGATCGTTGATCGCGATTCTGGCCGGGAACGCGATTTACTTCAGCGTGCAGCAATGGCTGCCCCCGAAGGCGCAGCATCAGCCGTTCCGCATCGATTGGGGACTGGCCGTGGACTTCTGGATTTGCCTGTTCTGTTGGGGACTGCTCCGGCTCATCCGCTGAAGGCTATTTCAACTTTTCCAACTTCTTGCGGATCTGGGCGGCGTTCTTGGCGTCGGGAGCCACCTCCAGGTACTTGGTGTAAGCTTCCTTGGCGGCCTGGGGGTCCTTCAGCTTCTCTTCGACCTCTCCGAGACGCAGCCAAGCCTCGCCGTACCCGTCGTTCCACTTGGTAGCGCCGTGGAAGCGGTCCTCGGCGGCCCGGTATTTGCCCTGCTTGAAGTAGTAGTTCCCGACTCTGAGCCACTTCTCGGCCTCTAGCGGGTTGAAGGAGTACTCCTCCTTGGAAAGCGCCTTATCCTCTTCCGGCGGAATCTCTTCCTTTCCGGTGGCGGGAGGCTTTTGCCGCTTCTGCAGTTCGGGCTGGGTTTTCGAGGGCGGTTGGGACGGTGGAGTCTGGGGATCGTCCGCGTGGAGCGGCGCTACGCAGGCTATAAGCAGGGCCAGGATCCAACGTGACATGATTTGATTCTACCAGCGGGGACAGAGAACGATGCTCATGCCGCGTCGGCCCGATGTTCCGCCGGGGGGAGCACCCCATAGGCGCTAAGATAAGGGCGCCGTCAAGATCACGGCTGCGCGCGATCCAGTCTTGGGACACATGTTTTGCCTGCAACGTCCCAGAAGGCCGTTCGGGCCCAATCACGAAGTCACAAGGGCTGCGAGATCGATCCGAGCTTTGTACGAGTAGCCGACGATTCACCCGGAGGTTGTTCCACACCGCGTAGCGCACGGCGCGTTAGAAGTGCCCACGCCAGTCGATGTCCATGACTGACGCGAGGCGCTGGCAGCGGCTCGACACTCTACAGCGTTTTCAGGAACGCGATGAGTTGTGCACGTTCCTGGACGGACAGCTTCAAACCGAACTCATGCCCCACGACGGCTCGCCTCTTCACACCAACCGGATTCCATCCCGCAGGTTCGAAATCCGGCCGCAGGCGCGCGGGATTGAAGAACTCTTCGAGCGACGCCAGCGACCCATCGTGCAAGAGCCGGCCCCGATACCACACGCCCTTGAGCGACGGCACCTTGTAATAGCCTGTCCCCTTGCGCGTGAGCATCGCGCCAGCGGGATCGGTACCGACCGACACCGGCATCACGTCCGGACTCGACCCATCAGGTAAAAATCCCCTCGCCAGAGTTAGCTTGTTATTCGTGTACAGAGGCGGCGTGTGGCATCTGGCGCAGTTCACGGTGAAGATCTTCTGGCCCGCGGCGGCCGCGGTGTCGAACCGGTTAGGATTAGGTGGTGGCTCGAGCGAGTAAATGTACAGCGCCAACGCGTAGAGGGCTTCGTCCGATAGCCGGTAAGGGACACGCCGGCCGGTGCGCGGCACAATATCATAAGGGCCGAAATGCGGAGAATCGGCCGACATCACTTGCGCGGCATAGCGCATCAGGTCTTCGATTCCGCGATGTCGATGCGTGGCGGTGTGGTCGAAAAATTTGCGGTCTTTAATTCCGATCAGGTCGGGAATCTTAGTCGGATAGTAAATACTGCCGTCCCAACGCGCCGCCATGCCCATGCCGTTCGATGCATCATCCCACGCCCCCCACTCCTGGTTGGTCATGGTCTTGATGCGCGCGTGAATGTCGTTCGGAATCCACGGCACGGAATGGCTGCGCCAACGAATTGCCGGCGCGTCATCTCCCTGCGGCAGATATACGCCCGCGCCCAGATCGACGAAGCTGAAATCGAAATTCGGGAACGGCATATTCTCGGGCGCGCCATGATAGGGCTTGCCACCGGGCGCTGGTCCAGGCGCCCATCGGAGATGGCAGCCGGCGCATTCTCTCAGCGCAATCGCGACGCCCTTCTGCGTCACAACCCAGCGAATGTACGGCATGGTGCCGTCGGGAAGAGGCTCGATGCTGCGCTCCGCGACGTACGCTCGCGAGCGCAATTTACGGATCAGCTCGGTGTCATAGCGACGGCTTGCGACGAAATCGAGTTCTTCGAAGACGCGGCGGCCGGCTTCGATCCAGTCGCGTTCGGTCTTCAGTTTCCCAGGCTCGACGAGCGGTTTGGGGCCGATGCTGTTCAGGAAATCCCAGTAGCCTTTGGGCTCGCGGTCGGGTGCGTAAACCGGGTACGTGCGGACGTTCTCCACCGGCGCGCCGTAATACTCTTCCTCCGTGAAGTGCCCCGTGGTGAATTTCTGTCCCACGATCGGGAGTTGCCAACCCACGAATCCCTGCTCGTCCCACGCGCGCGGAACGCGAGGCTGCGCGGCAAGCAGCGATGCGACGAGCATCGAAAGGTAGATCCTCAAGCCCATAACGGGCTACCATTCTACCAATCCCCTAGAACAAACTCGTGCGCCAGATCGAAACCGACCTCCGGTCTTTCTTTCTTCGCACGCAGCCCGCAACGGAATTGGAACTGATTTAGCGAGCTTCAACCCGGGCCCGCATCAGGATAAAGCGGGTCCGAACCGTGAAGTGCCGCTCCGTCCGCATGACGCGCCACTCGGACACTGGTCGGATTCGGGCGTGACGGGCCCGAAGTCCCGTTCGGGGACGCTGCAATGCAACTAAAACGGAGCCCAAGACCGGGTCGCGCGCAGTCGAGGTCATTTTGCCAGCGCGACAGATCGCCTGGAGCAGAATCTTCATGGAGTAGTGGGCCCAGGGCGGTGGTGAGCGCCACCCCCGCTATCGGCGATGCTGAAACATCTCGTGCGAGTCTCGATAGGCACGGGAGGTCCACGAAGCTTCGTTCCGGCGGCCGGAGCGGCACGATTCCCTCGGCCGTTGTTTGACGCTCTATTCGACTTATGCCAATATAGGCATGTACCAACGGATGAAAACACTGACGTGGCTTGCAGATTCCCGTTCCAACGTGAAGTCATTTCCGGCTGGCGTCCAAGACGACATCGGCTATGCGTTGTACGCTGCGCAGGTGGGCGAACGGAGTGTTAAGGCCAGTCCACTGCATGGTCTTGGCGGCGGGGTGATGGAGATCGCGGCCTATGACGCGAGCGGAACCTACCGCGCGGTCTATACGGCCTCGATTGGAGAATCGATTTACGTGATCCACGCCTTCCAGAAGAAGTCCAAGACTGGGATCGCGACGCCGAAGCCGGACATGGACCTGATCCGGCAGCGGCTCAAACAGTTGAGAAGTGAGGTGAAGAATGCCGAAAAGAAAGGCCCTCCAGCGGGAGCCCAGCACGGGCAACGTATTCGCTGACCTAGGCGTGGCCGACGCTGGTGAGCATCTGATTAAAGCTGGGTTGGTAATTCGGATCGACCGGACCATCCGCCAACGAAAGCTGACCCAAGCAGGCGCGGCAGAGATCATAGGCATCGATCAGCCCAAGATCTCAGCTATGCTGGCTGGTCAGTTCCGGGGATATTCGGTCGAACGCCTCATGCGTTTCCTGGTCGCGCTAGGGCACGATGTGGAGATCGTCGTAAAGCCTAGAAAGCGCGGTACGGGCGAACTTCGCGTCGCATAGAGACCGCGGTGGCAGGTGACGTGGCACTAAAGCCGGATCACTTCCAACAAGTTCTGGTTCTGGGAAGTCGCAACCAAAAGCGGGCCTCGAGACTGGATCGCCCACCGCCGACTTCATCTTGGCAAACGGCCTTATCTTAGGAAGCCGAGCTCTCCCTCTATCAAGCCATGCGTGAGGCCAGAGTGCGCAAAGCCGATCTCGCGCGGCGGCTGGGCTGGCAGAAATCCAAGGTGGACCGGCTGCTGAACCTGAAGCATGCGTCCCGGCTCGATCAGATCGACCAGGCGCTCGGCGTCTTGCGGAAGTGGCTGGCGATCGCAGTGGACGATGCCGCTTGAGGGGCTGCACCGCTCCGGCAGCTATAATAGAGTTACAGCTTCCCTTCGATGGAACTCCGCGACAAGGTATCGCAACTGCCCCTTACGCCCGGGGTGTATCTCTACAAAGATGCCGGCGGCCGCGTCATCTACGTGGGCAAGGCCAAGATCCTGAGGCATCGCGTTCGCAGCTACTTCTCGGACGACAAGCTGGCGGACGTCAAGACCGGCACACTGATCTCGGAAGCGCGCGACATCGACTACATCTCGGTCGACAACGAAAAAGAGGCGCTGGCCCTCGAAAATAACCTGATCAAGCAGTACAAGCCGCGGTTCAATATCCTGCTCCGCGACGACAAGACTTACCCGTACGTCAAGCTCACCAGTGAAAAGTATCCGCGGGTGTATGTCACGCGCCGGCTGCGCAAGGACGGCTCCACCTACTACGGCCCGTACTTTCCGGCCAACCTGGCGCATCGGCTGGTGCATTTCATCCACCGCCATTTCCTGGTGCCGTCGTGCAAGGTGGATCTCACCCGCTTCCACCCCAAGCCCTGCCTGCAATACCACATTCATCGCTGCCTGGGACCTTGCGTCGAAGGATTGACTACCGACGATATCTATGCGGGAGCGGTGCGCGACGTCAAGCTGTTTCTTGAAGGCCGCCACTCCGATCTGGCGCGCGGCCTGCGGGCGCGTATGGCGTCGGCTTCCGAAGACATGCGCTTCGAGGAGGCCGCGTCGCTGCGCGACCTGCTCGCCACCGTCGAGGAAATCGAAGAGCGGCAGAAGATGGCGGCGGCCAAGGGCGATGACGTGGATATCTTCGCGTGTTACGCCGAACCGCCCCTGGTGGCGCTCAACCTCTTCCACCTGCGCAACGGCCAGATCGTGGACCGCCGCGAGTTCTTCTGGGAAGACCAGGCGGAGTTCGACGAACCGGAGTTCTTCTCCTCGCTGCTGCAGCAGCTCTACCTGGATCAGCAGTATATCCCTACCGAGATCCACGTGCCGGTGGACTTCGAGGACCGCGAGACCCTGGAGGAGCTGCTTTCCGAGAAGCGCAACCGCAAGGTGGAGATCCGCACCCCGCAGCGCGGCCAGAAGAAGGCGCTGCTGGACCTGGTGCAGACTAACGCCAAACACAGCTTCGACGCGCGTTTTCGGGTGCTGAAGCCCTCTTCGCGTGCCATCCAGGAGGCGTTGCAGGACGCCCTGAACCTGCCCGATGCGCCCGCCCGCATCGAATGCTTCGACATCTCGCATATCCAGGGCACCGACAAGGTGGCCAGCATGGTGGTGTGGGAAGAGGGCAAGATGAAGAAAGCCGACTACCGCAAGTTCATCATCCGGACGGTCATCGGCAACGACGATTTCGCCAGCATGCGCGAGGTGGTGACGCGCCGGTATTCGCGGCTCCTGGAAGAGAAAACGCCCCTGCCCGGATTGGTGCTGATTGATGGCGGCCTGGGACAGTTGCACGCCGCGGCCGAGGCCCTGGAGGCGATCGGTGTCAGCGACCAGCCGCTGGCGTCGATCGCCAAGCGTGAGGAGATCATCTACGTCTACGGCCAGGAGGATGAGCCGGTGGTGCTCGACCGCTTCTCGCCGATTCTGCACCTGGTGCAGTCCATCCGCGATGAGGCGCATCGCTTCGCCGTGACCTTCCACCGCTCGCGGCGCAATGCCCGCCAGCTCACCTCCGAACTCGACGCGATTGAGGGTGTGGGGGAAAGGACGGTGCAGAAACTGCTGAAGGAGTTCGGCAGCTCGGAATTGGTGCGCGCCGCGACCGAAGACCAGTTGGCCGCCGTAGTGGGCCGCGCCGCCGCGCGCCGCGTGAGATTGCACTATGTGGGACGGGCATCCTTGCCTGTGTAATTTTTCCACCCGCCGAAGATCAGGCCTGCTCGTTGCCGTATGGTGTACCATATTGCCTATGCCAAACCAACCACCGACAAGCCTGCACGCTGCATTTGAGCTGGCCCTCAATTCCGCCGATCTGGAAGCGCTGACCGCGCTCTACGAGCCGGAGGCCGTTCTGTCCCAGCCCACCGCACCCGTATCGGGGTGGGATGCCATCCGGAAAGCGTACCGCGGCGTCCTCGCCTTGAAGCCTCAAATTCGTGTGGAAACTCTCGGCATGCTCGATACGGCCGAGGGGCTTGCCCTGCTGCATGGACGCTGGACGATGACGGGCACCGGGCCGGATGGCGTCGAAATCCGCATGGAAGGTCGAAATACCGAGGTGGTGCGACGCCAGCCGGATGGCAGTTGGCGCTACCTGATCGATGACCCGTTCGCCCCATAGACTACCAATCGCTTAACGGTCGTGGCTCTGACAGTACAGTGGTGGCTCAGAAAGCCGCTGAATGCGCGCGACCTGCTGCGGAGCCGCGACCGTCAGTCAGGTCAGTTTGACGGTCCTGGCTCCGCATCGGAGCCGCGCCACGTCCCCGTGCTACTTCTTCTTAAACAGCCCCTTCAAACGGTTAAAGAAGCCTTTTTTCTCGTTGGGCTTGGACTGCTCCTGGGCCGGCTGTTGCGCGGCCGCGCCGGCATCCGCAGCCTCCTGCCGCCTGGCGCGCGTGGCTGCCGCTCCAGGCGCCGAGAGGCCGTCCCCGGACGATCCGGTAATGCGCGGTGCGGTCTCCGCCGGCGAGAGTGCTGCCGGCTTATCGGACGATGGGGTTTCCCAGCCGGTAACCGTGGTGACCCCTTGACGCCCCGATCCGTGCAGCGGGCAGGTTCCCACGGGCTGGGTCCCCGCAATATACACTTCTCTTCGGATCTTGGGGCAGGCCGCTGAGGCGGGCATGCCCGATAGCGGGTCGATATCGATGGAGACGATACCGTCCGGCTCCACGAAGGGCTTGGTGTCGCGATACTCGCGATACTGCAAGGCGCGCTTCATGAACTCCATCCAAATAGGCGCGGCCGAATGGGCGCCTTCCAGGTCGAGATCCCGACTGTCGTCGAACCCCACCCATACCACGCACAGCAACTCCGAGGTGTAGCCCGCGAACCACCCATCGCGGTCCGAGGTGCCGGTCTTGCCCGCGGCCGGGACGTTGAAGCCGTATCTGGCGCGCACCCCCCCAGCCGTGCCGCTTCTCAGGACCTCCTCCATGAGGCTGGTCATGAGGTACGCTACGCGCGGGTCGAGTACATGCTTCGGTTCCACTATTTCTTTGTAGGGGGTCTTGCCGTCCTGCGTCCGCACCTGCGTGATGAAGTTCAGTTTCAAGTAGTTACCCTGGTTGGCAAAGATGGTGTAGGCGCTGGCGGCCTCCAGCGGCGTGATGTCATACGATCCCAGGGCCACCGACGGGGTCGGGTGGATTTTGTAGTTCATGCCGGCGCGGTTGGCCATGTCCACCACCGCGTCGTAGCCCACCATTTCGGCCACCTTTACGGCGGGGATATTCACCGAGTGCGCCAGCGCTTCCCGCAACGTGATCTCGCCGCGGAATGTCTTTTCCATATCACGCGGCTCGTAAGAATATCGGCCGTTGTCGTACCAGAAGGTGGTTGGCTCGTCCACTACCATGGTGCTGGGCGTTAGGACGGGCGACCTGCCGGTCACGCCCGTTTCCATAGCCGCGGCGTAAACAAACGGCTTGAAGATCGACCCCGGCTGGCGCTTTGCCAGGGCACGGTTAAGCTGGCTCATACCGTAGTTTCGGCCGCCGGCCAGAGCCTTGACCGCGCCGGTGTGCGGATCGATGGCCACCAGCGCCACCTGTGCCTCGGGAGGTGTCTGCCCCTTGAACCGGCGCTGCTTCTTGATCTGCTCATCCACGTTCTGCATGCCCAACCGCATGGCCTCGGAAGCGGCCCGCTGCAGGTGCATGTCGAGCGTGGTATAGACCCGAAAGGCATTGGACTGGAAGTTCTCATCCTGGAATTTGCTCTGCAGGGCGTCGTTCACCAGGTCCACGAAGTACGGAGCTTCCACCGATTGCGTCGCGCCTCTCGCCACTGTAAGGGGCGCCTCGATCGAAAGGGCGTAATCCCGATCGCTGATGTCGCCGTTGGCCCGCATCAGCCCCAGCACCACGTTGCGCCGCTCGCGCAGACGGTCCGGATGGCGGAACGGGTCGAAGTTGGCTGGCGACCGGGGTATGCCCGCAAGCTGCGCAGCCTCCGGGAGGGTGAGCTGGGAGAGGTCTTTCCCGAGGTACGCCTCGGCTGCCTGCCCGAAGCCCCGAATATTGAAGGTCCCACGCCAACCCAGATCGATCTGATTGGTGTAGTCTTCGAAGATCTCCTCTTTGGACAGCTTCTGCTCGAGCTGCAGCGTGATCATCACCTCGGCCAGCTTGCGCGTCCAGCGCTTGTCCTGGTTCAGAAAGAACATGCGAGCGAGCTGCATGCTCAGGGTGGAGGAGCCCTGCGCCTTACGCCCCTCCTTCAGATCCACGTAGACGGCCTTGATGATGCGGAACGGGTCGAAGCCACCGTGCTGGAAGAAGCGCTTATCCTCCGCCGCGGTGACCGCCTGGATCAACACCGTGGGGATGTCGTGAAACTTCACCATCCGGCGCTTCTCGCGGTTGGGGCCGGTGAGATTGGTGATGAGCTGAGGCTCCAGTTGGTACTGGCTGCGGGGCGTGTTGTCCCGGAGCGAAATAATCTGCGACACCCTGCCGCCGGCGAACTTGACCACTCCCGGTTCCTGGTCGAAGTAAGAATCGCGCCCCGGGAAGATGGAAATGGAATTCTCCGTGACCTGATACGAACCGACCAGGTTGCCGCGCGAATCCGAGTAACCGCTGCGCCGCAGCGCGGCCTTGATTTCCGCCGGAGAGGTGACGTCGCCCACTACCACCGATTCCGGTGCGGCGTACAGCTTGGCGGTATTCGCAAACGGGCCCGCGCGCAGCCTCTGGTCGATCACCACCGAGTATTTGTGATAGAAAAACAGGAAGACCGCGAGCCCCAGGATGGTCATCAGGGCAAACCCAACGACCAGAATGCGGCCGGAGGTTCCCAGAAAGAACTTCGCCAGGCCCGCATTCTTCGGCACCCGGACCTTCATTCCTCTTTTTTGCTTAGCCGCTACTCGTGGCACCAATTCTAATTCTCGCATAGTGGGACGTGGACATCCGGTTTTGGGTGTGCCTGGCCGTGGTGGGACAGGCGGTTCCGCCTGCCTCACCCGCCTGCGGGCGATTCTTTCCCCGCTTCCTGCGGTCGTGGCTCCGATCGGGTCGTCAGCAAGCCTACCGGCTGCCGGCCCCGGGATAGAAATGGAGGTTCACGGTATACCCGGGCAAATCCACCCTGACGAAGTAGCGGATGTCGATGCGCAGTCCGTCCTGTGGATGGGTAATATGCACTTCATCCTCCGTGATCGGAAGTTCCAGTTGGCGGGCTTTTTCGACTACCCAGGTGCGCAGCACATCGTCGGACTTCGTCTGGTTTTCCACACGGCGTGTAATATCCGACACGAAACTCTGCAGCTTCAGGTTACAGAAATAGTAGGGGGCAAACACTCCCAGGAGAAAAACCAGGCCAGCGAGAATGAGGACTGCGGCCCCGATACGCCAGCGCGGAACGCGGCTCACGGCTGGTCGCCGGGTTCCTTGCTGGAGGCGCAGAGTTCCTCCCACAGATCGTCGGAATGCGGCGTCCATTCGGGGTTCTCCAGGCCGGAGATCTGCAGCTCATCCTCTTTCAAAGTCCCGTGGCCGTACGTGCAGATATATTCGATGCGCGGCCTGCCAAATTGGAGCATCCGGCTCCATGAACCGGT
Source organism: Terriglobia bacterium (assembly GCA_020073365.1). Lineage (GTDB taxonomy): Bacteria > Acidobacteriota > Terriglobia > Bryobacterales > Bryobacteraceae > JAIQFL01. Next base: position 53,969 of record JAIQFL010000003.1, read on the forward strand.
CTCGACCGGCATCCGCAGGCGCCGCAGGCACACCCGGCAACGGTAACGCTGATCCCAGATGATGAGGTAGAAAGTCCCCGTGCACAAAAGAAACCACACCAGGACCGCCAGCGTAAAAGGCAGGTCGTAGCCGAAGCGCGGCGGCACGTACGTAAAGAAGTGCGGTACCTCCGCGGGCCAAGCACTGTTCAGAGCCACCAGCAACCCATACAGCAATGCTCCCCCAGCCACCAGCTTGGCTGCGAAATAGGCCCAGTAGCGCATATAAATTAGACTCCCGATCCCTGTAATTAGTTTCTAACTTACCACGTTGGGACGGGCCTCGCGGGCTGTCTTTGGTACACGGTTTTCTGAAACTCCGGCGCGTATCCGAATGCCGCTCGCTACCGCGCGCCACCGGTTCTCCTCACGCCTTCCGGCGCGCCACTCTGATCGGAGCTGCGACCGTAACTACTTACCGAGTCAAATTCTTGCCGAAATTGGCAGAATCCCTCGGCGCCATTGGGCGTGGTTCTCTCCGCGCTCTCTGCTTCCTCTGCGCCCTCAGGTTTTGACTTTGGCCTTTCTCCGCGGTACCTCCGCGCCTCGGCGTCTCTGCGGTGAGCTTGGTTTTTCCCTGTTTGGCGCCGGCCGCCGGGTTAGGGAGCGGTCTCCGCGGAATGCGCGGCCGAAGCTGAAACGACGCACCTACCTGCGGAACAGATTCCGCAGGATGAACAGAATGTTGGCCGGCCGTTCCGCAAGACGACGCATGTAGTAGGGGTACCAGGCCTTGCCGAACGGGACGTAGAGACGCAGGCGATACCCTTCGGCGATGAGCCGGCGCTGGAGGTCGCGCCGTATGCCGTAGAGCATCTGGAATTCGAAGGACTCCCGAGGGATCTTCTGCGCCGTGGCGTAGGCCTTGGTCTGCTCGATCATTTTTTCATCGTGTGTCGCGATGGCGGGGTAGGCGCCTTTGTTCAGCAGAAGCTGCATCAACTCGACGAAGTTCCGGTCGACTTCGGACTTCTGCAGAAAGGCCACGCTGGCCGGCTCCAGGTAGGCACCTTTGCAAAGCCGGACCCGGATACCGCCGCTGCAAAGCTTTTCGACATCCTGCTTGGCGCGATAGAGGTAGGCCTGAATTACGATGCCCACTGCGCCGTACCGCTCGTGCAGATCGGTCACCAGATCGATGGTGCGCTGCGCATACTCGCTCGATTCCATATCGACCCGCACGAAGCCCTTCAGCTCGGCCGCGCGCCTCACCAGTTGCTCCACGTTGGCCCGGCACTGGTCGTAGGAGAAGTCGAGTCCGAACTGCGTGAGCTTGAGCGAGACGTTGCCGGATATGCCGGACTCGTGGAGGGCGGAGAGGGTGCGCAGGTAAACGTCCCGCGCGGCGGCTGCTTCTTCCAGTGTGGAGACGCTCTCGCCGAGATGGTCGAGGGTGATGGTGATGCCTTCCGCATTGAGCTTGCGGCTGACGTCCAGCGCCTGATCGAGAGTCTCCCCCGCCACAAAGCGGGTGGCGAAGCGCTGGGCCAGTGAAGAGGTTTCCATCCATCTCCGCAAGTGCTTTTGGTGCGATAGGTACAGGAGGAAGCGGCGCACGAACTCCAGCCTAGCACCGTGCGCCAAGGCCACCAAGACGACGGCGGCACTCTGCTAGACTGCGGGTGTTGGAATCCAGCGAAGAGATTCAGCCTCGGCCCGGAGAGCTGCGTTGCTCCCGCTGTTTTTCGCTCGACATCGTGCCTTCTCTCCCCCGCGGACTCATCGATGAGCTGATGCGCAGATGGGGCCGCGTACCCAAGCAGTGCCGCTTTTGCGGTAGAAGGTTCAACGTGAAAGCTTAATCTCCAGGTCTGTCACCGCCGATGCAGTCAGACGCGAATGGGTTCAGCGGCGCCTCACGGGATAAGTTGGCTGGCGCAAAAATAGCTTCTCAGCCGGATTCAAGAATCACCGGAGTAGCATCGCGCGGTTTCGCGGTGGCAACCGGCGGCTCGCCGGAGGTATGGTAGAAACATGAGCGTCGCAGCCTTGATCTCCGTTGAAGAGTACTTGCGGACCTCGTACAGCCCGGACCGCGAGTATCGGGATGGCGTGCTGGTGGAGCGCAACGTGGGCAAGAAATCGCATGCAGAATTGCAGACCGCCCTGGGGCAGTATATCCGCAACAGACGAAAACAGTGGAATATCAAGGTGTATACGGAGATGCGGATCCAAGCTCGTGAAGGATGGTATCCGATTCCGGACGTGTGCGTCTATCCCCTGCCCGAACCCGAGGGAGAGGTTCCGGAAAAGCCGCCATTCCTGTGGATCGAGATTCTGTCGCCGGACGACAGGATGACGGAGGTCTGGGAAAAGGCGAGGAACGCGATCGCTTGCGGCACCCCCTACGTGTGGATCATCGATCCGTACACGCTCGAGAGCGAACTGTGGACTGCCTCTGGGAAAATGCAGGTCGCCGACCGAACTCTTCGGCTGCCGGATTCGCCTATCGTCATTCCACTGGCGGACGTTCTGGAGGAGTAGTCGGCGGGCCTCCGGTCCGGCGTGCCATCCGGAGGGCAGCCGGCATTCCGGTGGCTTTTCCCTCCAGTGGGTGTTTTCCGACTCGCCCCAACAAAAACGTCAGGCGAACCGTTCCGCCTGCCCCATGAGTCGCCACGTCTCCCAAGCCCCCACACAGCCAGGAGCCGCTCGGCCGCTCACCAGATCAACCGCAGTCCGATCTGGAGCCGCCGCGCGTTGGTGCCGTCGGGGAAACCTTGCGACGCGGTACCCTGCCCGACATTGGACTGGTAAGTGAGCGTGGGAACGCCCGCCACTGAAGAGTACACATACTCGCGCGTGTTCACGCTCGTAAAGAAGCGGTGGTTGAAGATGTTGAATGCGTCAAACGTGAACATGGCCTTGGCGCGTTCCTTGATCGGGAATATCTTGGAAATCCGCGCGTCCAACTTGGATTGCTCGCCAACATCCAGACTGTTAATCGGCAGGAACGGAACGCGGCCACCCAGACCGCCGCTGGTGTAGCCGTTCAGCGTCCCGTTGTTGGCCGAGGTGAAACCGGTCGGGGCCGGAGTGGTGGACACCTGAACCGTTGGGGTCGCGTGCGGAGACGAGTTGACGAAAGCCAGGAGCGCGAGTTGCCAGTTGTCGATCAGGTACCTGGCAGCGGCGTTCCCATTGTGGATAAACTTAGGAGCCCAAACCGCGCTCAGGCCCAAACGCTGGCGGACGTCGAGAGTGGAAGTGCCTTTCTCGCCGCGGTAATCCCCGGGGATATAGGTCTGCGGGCCGCCGCTGGCGAAGATGTTGGGAGTACCGGCGCCCCCTTGGCCTTCATCGATCGCGTGCGACCACGTGTAGGAAACCGAACCGGTAAACGATTGGGACATGCGCTTATTCAACTGGAGCGCCAGGCCGTTGTACCAGCTATTAAGACCGGCATCCACCACGTTGATACGGGCGTAGCGGGGATCCACGCGGTTCTGGCGCACATAGATGGGAGTGGTGTAAGAGCCGGTCTGGTTGCCGCCGGCGTCGTTGATGCGGTACGTGAGACTGCCCGCCGGAGGTCCGATATTGATGTCGTTGACCGAAGTCAGGTGCAAGCCGCGGCTCCAGATGTAGGAGGCCGTGAACGACAGGTCATTGGTGAGCTGGTGCTCAATCGCGAGGTCTGCCTGCTGGGTGTACGGAGTCCGGAAGTCCTTGGAGGCGATGTTCAGGCTGACCGATCCGGCGGGCGGATTGAAGTTGCCGCTGTTGGGGAGCACGTTGGGAAAGACCGGGCCATTGGCTTTGTCGCTGGCGTTCGAGGAATTCAGCGAGATGGCCTTCTGGTAGAGACCGTTGCCCAGGAAGAAGGTGTTGATGAGTCCTCCGGGATAGCGGCCGTTAAATATGCCGTAGCCGCCGCGGACGACGGTCCGGTCATTGCGGCCGAGTGTGTAAGCAAAGCCGATGCGCGGAGCAAATTCCTTGTTATAGGTTGGAATGCGCCCGGTGGCGGGATAGTCCGGATTGGTAAGGGTGGGTTGCGGCAGGGACGTGTAGTCGTAGCGCACCCCGAGATTCAACGTCAGGCGCGTCGAGGCCTTGTATTGATCCTGCAAAAATACGCTGTAGTCCGTGAGGTACAGGTCGACTTCGGGGTTGCCGATCGTCTGCGTGAACGTAGACCAGTCCTTGTTGCCCACGGAGTTGCCGGAGAAGTCCGACGCCAGCGCCGTCCAACTCGGAAAGGTGTAAGTGCCGGTTCGGTTGAACAGCAGGTTGGTGTAGTCCTCCGTCCGAATGACTTCGCCGCCCAACTTCAGCGTATGCCTGCCTTTCGTCCAGGTCAAGGTGTCGGCGTACGAAAAGCGGTTCTCGCTGGGGTTGGTGCGTGGGTAGTCGGTCGCCGTACCGAGTAAGCTCTGGCCTGTTACGTTGATGCCCAGGAATCCAATGCCGGGTATCGCGAGTTGGTCGTTCGGATAATCGAATTGCTTGTCCTTGAACCAGCCGAAGCGGAATTCGTTGACCATGGTGTTGGAGGGGATCGCCGTCCAGGTGAAACGGCCGTACTTGGAGCGAACCGATGAGTTGACGTTGTTGCCGACGCCGTTGCCGTTGTTCAGCACGGCCTGGGTCTGCAAGCCGTTAGGCGAGACCCAGCGGAGCACGTTCAGGCTGGCGCTGAAGGAATTGCGCTCGGTGGGACGCCAGTCCAGCTTGCCGAACCCGAGATCCTGAGTCGCCGTGCGATCCAGGGTCTGAAACTGGCGATCCAGGAAGCGGCGGGCGGTTTCGCACTGCGCGGCGCTGGCGGTACAAGTGGCGATGAAGTTTCCATTGGTATCGAACAGCGAGCTGCCGGCGGCCGTGATTGAGGCGATCAGCGGGAAATTGCGGCGCATGGCTTCGTAGTTGGCAAAGTAGAAGAGCTTGTCCTTGACGATCTTGCCGCCGGCGCTGGCCCCGAGCTGGTTGCGCTTTTCCTCCGGGTTGATTGTGGCGAATGTGTCCTTGGCATTGAAATCCTGGTTGCGGAAGAACCAGTAGCCGGTGCCGTGGAAATCGTTCGATCCGCTGCGCGTCACCGTGTTGACTACGCCACCGGTGGCGTGTCCGAACTCGGCCGAGTAGTTGTTCGAGACCACCTGGAATTCCTGCACAGCGTCCTGCGAAATCTGCGAGGTGATGCGGGTGCGCCCGGCGTTCTCGTTATAGTACTGTTCGGTGGTATCGTTGCCGTCGGTAAGAAAGGAGTTGCCGCCGGCGATGCCGCGGAAAGAGACCAGGCCGAACGTGCCGTCGGGCACCACGGAGGGAGACAACAGAACAAACGAGTCCACACGGCGGCCGTTGATTGGCAGATCCAGGATCTGGCCGCTGCCAATCACCTGCGACACATCGGTCTTGGTGGAGTCTACCAGGGGCGCGGTCGCTTCCACCTGAATCTGCGTGGCGGTGCCGGCCACTGTCAGCACTACGTCGAGGCTCAGATTCTGGCCCACCAGAACCTGGAAGTCCTTCACTTCATACGTTGCGAAACCTGTCTTGCCGATCGTCACGGTATAGCCGGTGGCGGGCACCAGCGACGGCGCAGTGAAGAGACCGGCCTCCGTCGTGTTGAGAGTTCTCTTAATACCTTTGGATTCGTTGGAAACCACTACCTGAGCATCCGGCACGGCTGCACCGGAAGCATCGTGGACGGTTCCGGAAATCGCTCCCAAGCCGGCTACCGACTGAGCAAAGGCCGCGCAGGAGAGCGCCAATGAAAGGAGTGCTACTGCTGTTGCTTTTCTCATATTCTGACCTTTTATTAATCTTTTTCGACCCTGAACTCAGAATACCAAAATCCCCTTGCAACGGTATTGACAGAACGTTCAAAGGGTCTGCCAAGGCTTCCTGCGCTGGTAACAACACTAACGCGCAGGCGCCTTTTTTTGACGCCTGCCCGTTGCCCTTCCGCGAGTCATTCAAGCCCGTGCCGGCTTCGGGCATTCCCGCCCGCCTCTCCTGAGGCTAGAACGTGAACCGCGCCGATACTTGCATGCGGCGGGCCTGGGTGCCGTCCGGGAATCCGGCGTCGGCAAGGCCTTGGCCAAATGCAGTCGGCGTATACGTGAGCACTCCTTTGGCCTGGGTGTAGGCCTGATTGGAGAGACTCGTGTCTGCGATGGTGTTGCTGAGGTTGAACACTTCGAAGTTGAGGTACAACCGGGCGCGCGTCTCGCCGATCGGAATGATCTTGCTGAGGCGGGCGTCGGACCGGTAGGACGGAGGTGTGTACAGGTTGTTCATCGGCAGGAAGGGCACGCGGTTGCTTAGCCCGGAGCCATTCAGCGTGCTGTTGCTGAACATGCCGGTGACCGGCGTGTCGTTCATCCGGACGGTTTCGCTGCCGGCCACGCGGCCACTCTGCAGCGTGGTGATGGTGGAGAGTTGCCAGTTGTTCACCACGTACTTGAAGAAAGCGCCGTCGCGATGGGTGATCACAGGCGCCCACACGAAGTCGAAAACCATGCGGTGCCGCTGATCCTCGGAGCCGCTGGCTTTATCGGCCTTGTAGTTCCCGTTGCTCGACCAATAGCTCGCGCCGCTCAGGAACAGGTTGTTGGTGCTACCGCCATAGCTTTGGCCATCGTCGATCTCATGCGCCCAGGTATACGAGAGATCCGCCTGCAGCCCGTGGGAGAGCCGCTTGTTCACCTGCACGGTCAGGGCGTTGTAGAAGCTGTTGACGCCGTTCTCATCCTGGTAAATGCCGCTATAGCGAGTGTCCGGCCGCGTGCCCGTGTAAACCGGGGTGGTGTAGCTTCCCACCTGGTTCCCTTTGTCGTCGTTGACGGCGTAAGTGAAGCTGGTCGAGTTCAGCGGAAAGTTCAGGTCCCTGACCCCATACAATTGAACGCCGCGGCTCCAGATGTAGGAGGCCGTGATGGCCAGTTCATTCCCCACCTGGCGCTGCAGGGCGATGGTGCCTTGCTCCGAGTACGGGGTCTTCAGATTGGGAGCGGCGAACTGAATACTGGAGGCGCTGATGTTTGCGCCGCTGGGAATGGCGTTAAGGGTGTTCGGGAATACCGGACCGGCCGCCAACTGCGGCGCCTGCGTCCTGGCCAGCGAAATGCTTGTCTGCGAAACGCCGTTACCTGTGAACAGGTTGTCGATCGTCCCGCCGGCGAAGCGCGCATAAAACATACCGTAACCGCCGCGCACCACGGTCTTGTCGTTCACGCGATAGGCGAAGCCGATGCGCGGCATCACGTTGTTGCCGGCGGAGTTAATCTGCCCGGTCTGTGGGTAGTCCTTGTTGAATGTGGTGGGTTGCGGCAGTTGGGCATACTCGTAGCGCGCGCCGTAGTTCACTGTGAGCTTGGGGGTGACGCGCCACTGGTCCTGCAGATAGAAGCCGTAGTCGTTGATGGGGGCGTCCACCACCGGGTTTCCGAATGTCTGGGAATAGGAATTCCAATTCTTGGCGCCGGTGGTATTGTCCGTGTAATCCTGCGCGAAGGCCGTGACGGTCTGGTAGGTGTAGCTGCCGAAATAGCCGCTGATGTAGTAGGTGTAATCGTTGGTCGTGGCGATGTCGGCCCCCAGCTTGAGGACATGGTTGCCCTTCGTCCAGGAAGCGTGGTTGACGAACTGGTAGCGCCGCTCGTTGGGCTCCACCCGTGGCAGGTACGCTGCCGGTCCCAGTGCCTGGCCTCCGGCCGAAACACCCAGAAGCCCCAGGCCCGGACCCATCAATGCGTTGTTGAAGGTGTCCGCCTGGCGGTCCGTGGACCAGCCCATGCTGGCCTCATTCACGAAGGCGGAGTTCGGAACCGACGTCCAACTGAGCCTGCCGTTGCGTACGCGCACGGAGTCGTCGCCGTTGCCCGTAAAAGCGCTTCCGCTGGTGGACGAGGTCCCCGTCTGGATGCCGTTGGGTGACAGAAAGCGTTGATAGTTGAAGCTGGCGCTGAGGCTGTTGCGGTCCGAAAGGTGATAGTCGAGCTTGCCAAAACCCAGATCCTGGTTGGCTTGCCGCGGGATCAGCCCGAAGAAGCGCGGCAGCAGCGCGTTGATCGCAGAGCACTGCGCCGGAGTCGCGGGCGCGCCGCAGCCGATCCAGGTCTGGGCGTTAGTATCCACGATGCCCGCCCGAATGATGCTGGAGACCATCGGAAAGTTCCGACGCGTGAAGTCGCCATTGAAGAAGTAGAACAGCTTGTCCTTGATCAGAGCGCCGCCCAGGCTGGCCCCGGCCTGGTGGCGAACCTCGTGGGGGTTGAAGGTGGCATAGCGGTCGCGCGCATTGAGCGTGCGATTGCGGAAAAACCAATAGGCCGTGCCGTGAAGCTGGTTGGACCCGCTGCGCGTCACGGTGTTGACCACGCCGCCCATGGCGCGGCCGAATTCGGCCGAGAAATTCGCCGAGACCACCTGGAACTCCTGGACCGCGTCCTGGGAGATCTGCGAGGCGATGCGGGTGCGGCCCGCGTTCTCGTTGTAGAACTGCTCGGTGGTGTCGTTGCCGTCCACCAGGAAGGAGTTTCCGGCGGCGACGCCGCGGAACGTCAGTAGGCCGAAATAGCCGTCGTTGGTGACGCCCGGCGTCAGCAGCACGAAGGAATCCACGCGCCGCCCGTTGATCGGCAGATCGACGATCTGCTTGTTGTCGATCACCTGCGAGACATCCGTCTTGGTGTCTTCGAGCAAGGGAGCGGCGCCAGTCACGTCGACCGCAATGGTGTTCTGGGCGACGGTCAGATTGACATCGAGGCTGATATTCTGGCCGACCTGGAGAATCAAACCCTTGACCTCGTACGGAGCGAAGCCGGAGGCGGTAACCGTAACCCTGTAGCCGGCTGCGGGCACTAGAGCGGGCGCTGTGAAGAGCCCGGATTCATTTGTGGCAAGGTCGCGGACGGTCCCCGTGGCATCGTTCGAGATCAGGACCTTGGCGCTGGGCACGACCGCCCCCGAAGGATCCCGGACGACGCCGGAGATTCCCGCCAGCCCGCCGGATTGTGCGAAGGCGGAGGCGGATACAAGCAGAACCAGTAACGCAACGATTTTGAGACGCATGGTACCTCACCAAATCGAGTTGACTCTCAGGTTAGCAGATCTCATTATCGTTTTCATGGGGGCCCTGGCGTATCCCGTCGTATTCTCTTTGGTTAGCATCGTGGCATACTGGAGCGTGCAGCCGGCCATGGAGACTCTGCGGGACAGACTGGCGGTGGTCCGCAGCCGCATCGCGCGGGCCGCCGAACAGGCGCGGCGCGACCCCGCCGGGATCACGCTGCTGGCGGTGACCAAGGTGTTCCCGGCGTCCGCCATCCGCGAGGCGTACGAATTGGGACTACGGGAGTTCGGTGAGAATTACGTCCAGGAGTTCGAGAAGAAGGCGCCGGAGGTCGCCGCTCTCGCGGGCGCCCGGTACCACTTGATCGGCCATTTGCAGTCCAACAAGTCCAGCCGGGCGGCGGAACTCTTCCACGTGATCCAGACCGTCGATTCGCCCAAACTGGCGCGGCGCTTGAACGAGGTCGGGCGCCCGCTCGACATCATGCTGGAGGTCAAGCTTTCCGGGGAACAGGCCAAGAGCGGCGCCGGTCCGGCGGAGCTGCCGGTATTGATCGACGCCGTGCGCGCCTGCCCGAATCTGAGGTTGCTGGGCTTGATGACCATGCCGCCGTGGTCGGATGACCCCGAGCCCTCGCGCCCCTATTTCCGAAGCCTGCGCGAACTGGCCGAAAAGCACGGTCTCCCCCAGCTTTCCATGGGCATGTCGCACGACTTGGAGACGGCCATCCAGGAGGGCGCCACCTGCGTGCGCATAGGTACCGCGTTATTTGGCAAGCGCCGTCCTGCGCCATCCACGTGAAAAGCCTTTCGAAGCTGTGGCCCAATCTGTGGGACGGCCCCCCCGGCCCGGGCCCGGAGGGCACCCCGCGCCCCTGGCCCCCGGCCCCCGGCCCCTGGCCCCGGCGAGCGCAGCGAGCCCCGACCGTAGGTTTCTACTCTCCCCTTCCCCCCGCCCGCACCGGTGTAGCCGACTACGCCGCGGCACTCCTCACCGGACTCCGCCACTACGGCCGCGTCGAAGTCTCCCCTCGCCGCTCGGACGTGCCTCTTTACCATCTCGGCAACAACTCCCTGCACGCCCCTATCTACCGCCGCGCCCTGGAGCACCCCGGCGTGGTAGTCCTTCACGATGCCGTCCTGAACCACTTCCTGCTCGGCCAGCTCGATGAGCGGAGCTACGTCGACGAGTTCGTCTACAACTACGGCGAGTGGAACCGCGGCTTAGCACACGACCTGTGGCGCGGCCGGGCGGCATCGGGCGCCGACGGCCGTTACTTCGCTCACCCCATGCTTCGCAGGGTGGCGGAGAGCGCGCGAGCGGTGGTCGTGCACAATCCCGCCGCGGCCCGCGCCGTGGCCCAACATGCGCCCGCCGCCCGCGTGGTCGACATCCCCCACCTTTTCGCGATGCCCCAACTCCCCGGCGATGCCGAGGTGTTGCGCTACCGGCAGCGGCTGGGAGTGGAACCCGCCGCATTTCTCTTCGGCGTCTTCGGATACCTGCGGGAATCCAAACGCCTGGCCGCCGTGCTCGAGGCCTTCCGGAAAGTGCACCGGGAACTCCCTCGCGCCGGCCTGCTGGTGGCCGGTCCGTTCGTTTCCACCGACCTGGAGCGCGCCGTCGCGCCCCTGCTGTCCGGCCCCGGCGTGGTTCGCCTTCCCTATCTGGCGGACCGTGAATTCTGGCTGGCCGCCGCCGCCGTGGACGCCTGCATCAACCTGCGATATCCATCCACGGGCGAGACTTCCGGGATCTCGATCCGTCTGATGGGTATCGGGAAACCCGTGATGATGACGGACGCGCTGGAGTGCTCGCGGTTTCCCGAAGACGCGTGCCTGCGCATCCAACCGGGCGCGGCCGAACGGGACTCCCTCCGTCAGCACATGATTCTGGTAACATCTATGACTGAGGTGGCCCGTGCCGTCGGCCAACGGGGGGCCGGACACATTCGGGCATACCATCGGGTGGAAGAGGTTTCAAAACAGTATTGGGAGTTGTTGTGCGGGCTCTGTACTTAGGGTTGGCCTGCTGCGCGGGGCTGTCCGCGGCGCAGCCCAACGTCAAACAACTGCATGTCCTCGTTCCGATGCGCGATGGCGTGCGCCTTGCGGCCAACGTCTTCCTGCCCTCGGAGCCGAGGCGCCTGCCCGTCATCCTGGAGCGCACGCCTTACGGGAAGGGCGCGGACATCACCCCCAACTACCAGTTCTTCGTGGACCATGGATATGCCGTGGTGGTGGAAGACGTGCGCGGGCGGTACGAATCGGAGGGCACGTTCCAGCCGCTTCGGCAAGAGCCCTCTGATGGCGACGATACCCTGAACTGGATCGCCCGGCAACCCTGGTCCGACGGCAAGATCGGAATGATCGGTGGCTCCTACCGCGGCATCGTGCAGTGGAAGGTGGCGGTGCTGAACAATCCGCACCTCAAGGCGATCTTCCCGGTGGTATCGGGGTACGACGACTACCGCGACCGGTTCTACTCCACCGGCGGCGCCATGAAACTGGGCCACCGGCTGGAATGGATGTCCGAGAACCTCCAGGCGCCCGGGTATCATCCCGACTTCGGCAAGTTCGTGCTGCATTTGCCCCTGCGGACTTCGGATGTCGCGGCCACCGGGTGGACGTCGGAAATGTACCGCGAGGCCATCGCCCACCCATCGTTCGATTCGTTCTGGCGGGCCATCAGTATCAAGCAGCAGATCCAAAAGGTTCGGATCCCCGTGTTCTCGGTGGGCGGGTGGTACGACAACTACGTCCAGAGCGACCTGGAGGCCTACGCGGCCTTGCACAAGAGCTCCGGATTGAATCGCATTCTGGTCGGCCCTTGGCCCCACAACATGTCCGCGCCATTCCCGGACACGAGTTTTGGGCCGGATTCCGCGCAGCCTATCCGCCTGATGCAACTAGAGTGGTTCAATCAGTGGCTGATGGGAAAGGACACGCCGCTGCTGTCCCAGCCCCCTGTGAAGATCTTCGTCATGGGCGCCAACAAGTGGCTTGACGCGCACGAGTGGCCGCCCGAGCAGTCGCGCCCCACGAAACTGTTCCTGGAGAGCAAGGGCCGCGCCAACTCGCTCGATGGCGATGGCGAATTGACGGACAAACCCGCCCCGCGCGGCGCCGAAGACCGTTTTACCTTCGATCCCCACGACCCGGTGCCGACTCGCGGCGGCTCGCTGTGCTGCAACCCCAAGGTCTTCCCCTGGGGCCCCATGGACCAGCGCCCCGTGGAGCACCGTAAGGATGTGCTGGTCTACACCACCAGGCCCTTGAAACAGGACATGGAGGCGATTGGGCCGGTTCAGGTCGTCCTATACGTGGCTACCAGCGCGAAGGACACGGACTTCACCGCGAAACTGGTGGACGTATTCCCGGACGGCTATGCGCGCAACCTGACGGATGGAATCCTGCGGCTGCGCTACCGGAATTCGCTGGAGACGCCCGAGTTGGTCAAAGAGGGCGATATCTATCGGGTCACGGTGGATGCGGGAGTCTCGAGCAACGTGTTCCTGAAAGGTCACTCGATCCGGGTGGAAATCTCGAGCAGCAACTTCCCCCGCTTCGACCGCAACCCCAACACCGGCGGCATCGTCGCCGACGATACCCGCCTGCTCCCGGCGAGCCAGACGGTATATCATGATCACGACCATCCCTCGCACCTGTCGCTGCTGGTGATGCCCCCCGATCACGCCCGCTGACCGTTCGCCCGACCCCTCAGGCTGCATCACGGACTTCAATCTCCACGCGCTTCCCTAACGCCGCGAAAGCTGCTTCGATCTGGTCGAAACGCGATTGGTGCCGCAACGAGAACAGCCTTTCGATGTGTGTCTTCGGTATGCCGATGCGTCGGGCGAATTCGGCCTTCTTGAGGCCCGAGGTCAGGAATGCGGTGTAGAGTTCCACCTTCGCGGATTGCAACCCAGGCAGCGCGACGGGACGGAACTTGGCGCCGCGGCGGCGTGAAGCTGCAGGCAGGGGCTTTCCTTCCCGGATGAAATCCCCAATCGTGAGCATCAGAAGATCCTGTGCCATCTCCATCGCTTCCCGATCGGTTTCCCCTTGCGTGACGCCATAGCCGAAATCCGGAAAGGTCACCACGTAGCCGCCCGCTTCCCGGTCGGGTTCAAACAATGCCTGATAGTGTTCCATGGGGTCCTCACATTTCTACCATGTTTCCGGCCGCTGTCACCGGCATCTGGCCAGCGTTGCGCCGCGGCGGACTACCCGAACTCCTGGAAGGGCTTGCCAACGGTTGGGAATGTGTCGCGCGGGTGAACTCCGGGGGCGGTAAGGACGATGCCCTTGCCGATATTCCAGAGGAGGGAGCGATGGGCGGAGTCCTGCCAATCCGCTGGGGTCCATTCGGCGAACGGCTTGTACCAGAGTTTCTCGGCTGGCTGAAAGGCGTAGATTTCGCCGATGGGGAAAAGTGTGAGTAGACGTTTGGCGTGTTTCTGCCACACTTTCGCCAGTTCAGGCATGAGAAAGGGCAAGACACCCAGCGGGCGATATCGCCGGTCTTCACGCCATGCCGGAAATTCCCGCCGCAGGCGACCGATAGGAATCGCCGTCATTGGAAAGCAGAGGTCGTATTGATAACGGGATAACTGAGGGGGCTCTGTTCCCTGCTGGTCGGCGAAGAGAACGAGACGGCCGTTCAATTCAAAGCGGAACGAGGCTGGCGAAGTCAGCACGGCGTCGCCGATCTTTCCTTCGAGGCCCTGTAGTTCGAGCCCCGGCCAACTCTGGGATAGGCTCGGGAAAAAAGCCTCCTGTAACCAACTCGTATGGAGCACATTCAGGTGTGCCGTTGTAGGTGGCGTCTTCGGAGCGCGGTTGCGATCAAGGTCGTGGTGGAGAGCGTCGCCGCGAGCGAGGATGCGGGCATGGGCGGGGTCGAAGGGGTGGGTGAGGTCGCGGTCGGGGTCGCGGTCGCGGGTGATGGCAAGGGCGAGGGGGCGGGCGAAGTCGCGGGAGAGGCTGCAGTCGAGGGCGCGGCCGAGGTTGAGGGCGACGGGAAGGTCGCGGCCGAGGCTGAGGATGTGGGCGAGGGTGAAGGCGCGGGTGAGGGTGTGGGCTAGGTTGGTGGCGCGGGTCAGGTCAAGGGCGAGATCCATCAAAAGGGCAACCGTGGCTAATCGCCACGTGTGCCCTTTCGACGAATCCCTGACTAGCCGCCCCGATCGCGGCCCGTCTGGAAGGGAGGGTCGCAAGACCTCGGCCAACTCAGCCCGCCAACTGCTCCACAAAAGCCTCGGCGCGCAACCCCTTGCTGGCACCACTAGATCGCGCGCGCATCTCTCCCACACCCTCGCAACGAGGCCGCGCCATTCGCTTTCGTCTGGTGGGATCAGCGCGGTTCCTCGATCGGCTGTCAGTCTGGGTGTCGCCGTGCCGCGGAGGTCAATCCAGGCCCGGCAACCAGCGCCGGGTGCGAACGGCAGTGCCGAGTGAATGGCCTTAGTGTCCCGAACTCTCATGCTCTGGACAGTAACCAAGGGCAGCGCCGCCTGCACCTGCGCTCCAACAAAGGCGGCCAATTCCCAGAACTGCAGTGAGTCCTCCGCTCCAGGATTCTCTGGGAACCAGATGCGAACGCGGGTGCCGGTAGCCTCCTCGCAGTGGTCATCGGTCCACTCGATCAACTCCCATCGCGGGTCGTCGGCAAACAAGAGCGGGTACTCCCATTCGGCGATCTTCTCCACGAACCGGTTCCGATCGATTGGCGCGAGATGGTCCACATGGAAGCGGCCGTCGATCGTCCAGTGCTCGTTTTCCGATGGAGCAATGTGGACTGGGTACTTCGGCCACACCACGTGCTGCGCCGCTATGAGACCGGGATCCAGTCCGTCACTCTCCTCCAGATACGCGTTGCTGTAGCTGAGGAAGTTCCGCAGCCGCTGAAAGCAGCGTTCCCGGTCATGCTCCAGCCGCACTGGCTTACCGTGTAGTTCCTTGCGCAGCCACAGCGTCACCTCCGTGCCTTGGCGCGTCCGGGTTCCGGGACGCGTCCAGAACAGGCTACCCGGCCCGGAGATCTCCAGGTCCAGCGCCGGGCGCGACCCACTCACCTGGCCCGGATGAGTGCGCACTCCAACGCGGTCCGCGATCATGAAGCAGGAGAGCACCCCGATTCCGAAGGTGGAGATGGGCGTGGCGATCAAGCCGTGGCGCCGCATCTCGGCCTGTTCTCCGCGAAAGTCCGGGCTCTGGTAGAAGCTCTTCCCGATCTGCGTGAAGTAGCGCTCGATCACTCCCTCCGTCATGCCCGTCCCGTTATCTTCCACCCGGATGAACTGGTGGCCGCCTTCCTCGCCCCAGGTCAGCTTTACCGCAAACGCCTCCTCTATGCCGCCACAAAGGAAGCGGCCCGGCGCCAGTGACTCGCCATCCACCGGCTCGGCTGGTTGCCCGCCCTTTCGGCGAAGCTGCAGGCGGAGGTCGCGTAGTTCCACGGCGTCCAGGGCGTTTTGAAGAAGCTCCCGGATGCACAGGCTCGGGTCGCCGTAGAGCGATTCGCCCATGAGCAGCCGGATGATCTCGTCCTGGTCCAGGCGGAAGTTCCAGTCATGATAGGTGTAGCGTGGAGCGCCATCTTCGCGCGCCGCTTTGACCTCGGCCTTTACCTCCGGCAGACGAACCAGGCAACGCCCTTCGTCATGCAAATGGCGCAACTCCGACGCCGCCTGGCTCACTTCCCTCTGGATCATCCCGACGAAATCGCGGATGCTCTTCTCCACCGCCGGATGCGGGCAGTTGGCCGCACGGTAGGTGAGCAGGCCGTCTCCCGCGAGCCAATCGATGCCCGTGATGGCCAGATGCTTTTTCCACTCCTGGCCGCTGATTTCCTCGAACCGGTTCGCTAACTCACGGTCCAGACCGATGTGCCGGAACAGAATGGAGGGTGTGCGGCTAGAGTCAAAGTCCATTACGTCGGCGAGACGAAGCAGAATTCCCACAAACGGGAAGTTGATGGCTTCATTCTTGCCGACTGTCTCGTGCCACGCGAGATCCTCCTTTTCGAATTGCAGCCGCAGCCATTCCACCGGATGGTTGTGGCTGATGGCGACCAGCTCTAACTGGCGGCGGTAGTCCACCCCGCGGTAGACCAGGTCCGGAGCGATCTCCCCGAGCCGTGCGCACAAGCGCTTCGCCATCCCGTCGGCGTGGGTCACGCGCAGATACTCGGTGCGAAGGTGATTCTCGATCAGGTTGGCGCGGTGATGTTCGCCCGCTTCGCGCAGGCCATCGATCAAGTGGCGCTCTTCCAGATAGCGATCGCGGAATCGCAGATAATCTGGGTCCGTGGGCAGGGCGTCGCACTCTTGCCGGCTCAGGGTCATCCCGAGATCATGACTATAGGCGGCCAGGAGACAGAGACCGCACTCGAACGGACTCAGACGCTCGATGCCCTTGTCTTCGAGCAGGCTTTCCATCCACCCGATGACGTTGAGAATGTGCCGCTCATTGTGCAAGGTATAGAGCGGCATGTCCACCACCACGGTGGCGAGCAGTGCCGCCGCCTTCGTAGCGACGGATTGGACAGTGGTTGCCAGGGCGAGAACCTCGCGGTCGGTCGAGTGGATCAGCCGCTGCATCAGCGCGCTGCTTTCGAGTTTCTCGAACTCCCGCATCTTGCTCAGGATACAGGATGAGAGATCCCTTTGTTCGCCGGGGCGCGGCTGACCGGTAAACGGTCACAAGGGAACAAAAAAAAGTTTGCGTTGATTCCAAAGCCACTTCCCGAGATCCGTCGCATCCTACCCACCAACCCGTCTGCTAGGCTGAAATCGTAAAGAGGCTTGCGCCCCACCGCGCAGGCCGCAACAAGTTTTCTTCGTGGCCACGAAGCGTTGCAACTCAGGTGGTACTGAACTTCCTGTAGGCCCCTTAAAGGCCGAACGGCTGTCTGACCAGTGGTACGGGGTCGACGGGGAGATTCTTGGGTACGACCCATAAAGCCCTTTGGTGTGCGGATAGCGCTGATTGCCGGCCCCGTAGGGATTCAGAGAGCTAAGGTACCGAATCGGCAACGATATGTCCGCCATTCAGCGGGCCTAGATCATCGAAGGTACGGCTCAAACCATTGGCGGCCGGTAACGTCCGGCGATAAGTCCGAGAACCCCGGCCGCCGCAACGAACGTTTCATCCTCTCCGCCCAGCCGTAGTGTCTCTGACCAACCCCCAACCCCCAACCCCCAACCCCGGCGAGTGAAGCGAGCCCCCGGGCCGCCCCTTCACACCAGTTGCCCTCTCCGCCACAGCCGCCCCACCCATCCTCCGTGAGAAAATAAGATATGCGTTACCGTCTTCTGGCTGCCGTCTTCGCCGCCTGCCTCGCCGCGATGGGTCAGAGTCTTTCCGTGGAAAAACTGGTCGCCTTTCTCCAATCTTCCGCGACACTCATAGCCGAGGGGAAGATGACCGACCGGGATCTGGCCAACTACCTGGGAAAAGTGAAGCTCACGGAACGGCTGGACGACCGCACCATCGAAGAAATCCGCGGCTACGGCAAGATCGGCCCGAAAACCTTGCAGGCGCTCGATGGCCTGCGCGACCGAAGCCAGGCGCTCGCGGCCGCGGCGCCCATTGTTGCTCCAGTCAAACCGACCCCTATCCCGCCGCCTTCCTCGGAAGAACAGGCCGCCATTCTCGCCGAAGTCCGTCAATATGCGCTGAACTACAGCAAGAATCTGCCGGACTTCATCTGCACACAGGTCACGCGCCGGTACGCGGCGCCCGCTCCCGGAACGAAATACGGGGGCAGCATCGATAGCCAGCCTTCCTGGCAGGTGCTGGACACGCTGCAGATCCGGCTCAGCTACTTCGAACAGAAGGAAGACTACAAGTTGATCCTGGTGAACAACACCCTCACCAGCCAGGACTACAAGACGGTCGGCGGCGCCACTTCCACCGGCGATTTCGGCAGTATGATGCGGGAAATCTTCGAACCCTCCACAGCGGCGCGTTTTGAATGGGACCACTGGGGCACGCTGCGCGGCCGCCGCGTCATGGCATTCGCGTACCACGTGCCGCAATCCAGGTCGCAGTGGCACGTCACCTACGATCGCCGCATGGATATCGTGCCGGCCTATTCCGGCCTGGTGGAGGTCGATAAGAACACCCACGAGGTCATGCGGGTCACGCTGCAGGCCGACGACATCCCGCCGTCCTTTCCGGTGAAGAAGGCCGATACGGTCCTGGATTACGACTACCAGGATATTTCCGGACACACCTTCCTGTTGCCGTTAAAAGCTCAGGTCATCATGGCGGCCGACGATTACATGACCCGCAACGACGAAGAGTTCCGCCTCTATCGCAAGTATTCCGCGACCGCCGACATCACCTTCGACACCGACGAGAAGACTCCGCCCCCGCTGCCCGAGGACAAGACCAAGGAAACCAAGGACCCCAAGGTCATCAAGAAGTAGCCGCCTTGGTGGGGCGGACCCCCTGGTCCGCGGCCGGCCCCCCGGCCGGCCTTCTTCCTCCCGACCACCCAACCATCGCCTCACATCGCGGTTCCTGCGCCGGTCGGCATCCGTTTTTCTTATTCGTGTTCATTCGTGTTCATTCGTGGCCCAAACTCTCCTTCCCCCGCCCTACCTCTTGTAACTCCTTTCATACTTGTTCCGGCTGTTAGACACGCTGAACGACCCATCCTTCTCGGCCGTCAACTTGAGCCACTTCCCTTCGCAAATCTCGTCCAGGTTGGCGATCGCGGTATCGGAGGAATTGTGCTCCTTGCCCCCCGCCACGGCGAAATGCAGTTGCCACAAATCCAGCAGCCCGGGGGAATCGTGGATGGTCTGCCAGATCTCCGGAGATCCGCCCTTGCGTGCCCCATTGTTCATGATGGCGACGCGCGGGTGCAATGCGTGCACCAACTGTGGCGAGCCCGACATGTTCATCCCGTGGTGCGAGACCAGGTAGACATCCACTGCGCCAATCTTGTTGGCCGGGCAAACCAGGTCGAACTCCTTATTCCAGGTAAGGTCGCCCAGGTCAATCATGCGGAAATCGCCGTAGGTGATCAGAACCCCCACAGAACGTGCGTTTTCCGAGGTGTCCACGTCGTGCCGCTGGAAGGTGGCGCACTCCGGATTCGGCTGGCCGGCCCCTGCGAGCGGCGCCGCGAGCACATCGCCGCCCGCCGACAGCACCCGAACATCGATGCCCTTGATGGGAATCGTGTCGCCTGGCTTGACCTGAAGATGCGTGCCCTTATCGCGGAAGGCGGTGTAGGCATTGAACAGCACGTCGGCATCCTTGCCGCTCTCGACCGATGCCCCGTGGTCCACGAAGTTGCGGATCGGGATCTTCTCCGCGAGCTGGGGCACGCCGCCGGCATGATCGGCGTGATAGTGGGTGATCACCAGGTAATCGATCTTCTTCACACCCGCCGACTTGGCCGCGGCCAGTATGCGGTCGGCATCGCGGCGGTTGTGGCCGGCCCAACCGGTATCCACCAGCATGGATTCCCCACCTGGCGCAACAATCAGGGTCGACTGGCCGCCTTCGACATCGATGGAATATACCTCAAGATTTTTGGCGGCTGGCAACACCGCCGCGAAAACCACAAGCAGAAAACCGAGGAACAGCAATCTCATGGCGAAAATGGTAGCATTTTCGGGGCAGGTAGTTTGCCGGAACAGGGTAGCCCCCAATCGCGTATTAATTAACGGATGCCTTTTTGCAGCCAATGCGGAAACCAGGTGGGAACGGCGGATGCCTTTTGCGGCCGCTGCGGCGCGCGACAACCCTCCACCTGGCCTCCCCCTCCCCTCGGCGCGGACCCGCTAACGGCCCTCAATCCCCGCACGGCGGCAATCCTCTGTTACGTACCCGCGGTTGGCTGGATCGCGGCGATTATCGTGCTGGCCTCCGAGCGGTTTCGCCACCATCGACTGGTCCGCTTCCATGCTTTCCAGGGCCTGTATCTCTTTGTCGCCTGGCTGATGGAGGACTGGGTGTTGCGGCCCATGGTTTTCCAGATGGTGCCGGGATTTCACTTCCACAACATCATCCAGGTCATATTGCTGGTCATGTCGATCTTCATGATGGTGAAAGCCTCCCAGGACCAGGCCTATTCCCTGCCGCTGTTCGGCGAACTGGCGCAGCGCTCCCTGGTGGACAACTGACCGGCTGTGGGGCAGGTTGCCGACCTGCGGCGTGTTGAGAGCCCGCCTCTTGCGGCCCTGGTCCTCGGCCCCTCCTGTCCTCCCCCCGCCCCGCTACAATGCTTGTAGCGGATGCCCTTCCTCCTCTTACTCCTCGCGGTCTTCCTTGATTTTCGCCAGGCCGTACCCGGCTACCATTACCAGTTCCCCCGCGACCACTTCGACCACCCCGAATTCCGCACCGAGTGGTGGTACTACACCGGCAATCTCCGGGCCGGCGACGGCCACCGCTACGGCTTCGAGTTGGTTTTCTTCCGCCAGGGCCAACATCGCGGCGAGGCCGCCAATCCGTCGGCATGGCGCGTAGACGATCTCTACCTCGCGCATCTCGCGCTGACTGATATCGACGGCCACCGCTTCCGTTACCACAAGCGTCTGAATCGCGCCGGCCCCGGCATCGCGGGCATCGCGTTCGACGAACGCCGCATCTGGAACGGCAACTGGGAAGCCCGCTGGGACCGGTCCTACGATGCGCAGACTCTATCGGCCATTGCCGATGGCATTCGCATCTCCCTGCGACTGACTCCGCGAACGCCCCCCGTCATCCAGGGTGAGAACGGCGTCAGCCAGAAGGCCGAGGGCGCCGGCAAGGCGTCCTGCTACGTCTCGTTTCCGCGATTGGCGGCGGGGGGGACGCTGAACGGCGCGCCTGTTAGCGGTACCGCCTGGATGGACCACGAGTGGTTTTCAAACCAGTTGGAGCCCTCCCAGCAGGGTTGGGATTGGTTCAGCATCCAACTCGACAACCACACCGAGTTCATGCTGTTCCAACTGCGCCATACCGACGGCAGCATCGATCCGTATTCCTCGGGGACGCACATCGCCGCCGACGGCCGGGCCACCCACCTGAAGCGCTCCGATTTCGAGCTGCAGCCGGCGGACTATTGGACCAGCCCCAAGACCCACGCGCGATACCCCACCCGATGGCGCATCACCATCCCGGAGCTGAAGGTCGCGCTCGACTGCGCCGCGGCCATTCCCGATCAGGAGCTCATTTCCGAGGACGCCGCCGGCCCCACCTATTGGGAAGGCGCCGTGGTCTATTCCGGCTCCGCCACCGGCGTAGGCTACCTGGAGATGACCGGCTACACCAAGCCGATGCGGCTGTAGCGCCGCCAAAGCCGCCAAAGCGCGAGGGCTTGAACCCGGCAGCCCCCGTGCCGCATACTGGAAAAGAAGCGGCCTCCCAGCCGCGCGGGCGCTGTGATTAGAGCGCGAGGGAACAGTCATGGACGACGAGTTACGGCAACAGCTACAGGCGCTGACAACGCTGGTAGAGAGCGTGAAGGAATCCCAGGAGCGAAAAATCGAGGCGCTATCGACCCTGGTGGAGAACGTGAAGGAATCCCTGGAGCGGGAAATTGGGACCGTGGGTGAGACCGTCCAGCGCATGGAAACCCGGCTCGACAAGATTGCCGCCGGGGCGCACTACGTCACTCGGCTGGTGGAGTGGTCCGAAGCACAGGACACCTACCAGCGGGACATCTTACAGCGCGTGCAGGCCCTGGAGTCGCGCCTGGACAAGATGCAGGGCAAGATGCAGGGCTGACTGACCAGGAGATTTGAGCGGCGGTTTCGTTATGGCCGGACTCGGCATTGGGCTCAACAGCCGTGCGCACAGGCCCCCGGCCCCGCAAAACGCGCGATAATGTCCCCATGAAACTATCAGAGGGCAAGTTGAAGCGCATGCACGCGCTATCCAACGAGCGAGGCATCATCGCCGCCGCTGCCATGGATCAGCGGGGAAGCCTCCAGAAGTCGCTGGCCGCGGGACGCGGCGTGGATGTCAAAGAGATTACCCCGGAGATGATGAGCGAATTCAAAGTGGCGGTGAGCAAGGTCCTCACCCCGCATGCCAGCGCCATCCTGCTCGACCCGGAGTTTGGCCTGGAAGCTGCCAGGGCGCGCAGCAAGAACGCCGGCCTGCTGCTGGCGTATGAATTGAGCGGCTACGACAACACCCGTCCCGGCCGCCTGCCCGACCTGCTGCCGCATGTTTCCGTGAAGCGTATCGTGGATTGGGGCGCCGATGCCGTCAAGATCCTGATCTACTACACCCCCTACGAGGAGGCTTCCGTCAACGACATCAAGCACGCCTTCATCGAGCGCATTGGCGCCGAATGCGCGACGTATGCGATCCCGTTTTTCCTGGAGTTCGTGGGCTACGACTCGAAAGGTGGAGACGAGAAGGGCGGCGAATACGCCAAGGCCAAGCCGGAGATCGTGAAGCGCAGCATGGAGGAGTTCTCCAAGCCGCAATACATGGTGGATGTGCTCAAAGTGGAGGTCCCCATCAACGCCGAGTACGTCGAGGGTTCCAGCGTCTATAAAGGGCAGAAGGCCTACAGCCGCGAGGAAGCCCTGAAGCATTTCCGCGAGGCGGCGGCCTTGGCCGCGAAGCCCTTCATCTATCTCAGCGCGGGCGTCAGCAACGCGGTGTTTACCGAATCGCTCAAGATGGCAGGCGACGCCGGCACCGACTACTCCGGCGTATTGTGCGGCCGCGCCACCTGGAAGGAAGGCATTCCGGTCTACGCCAAGCAGGGCGTCAAGGCCCTGGAAGATTGGCTGCAACGGGAAGGCGTGAAGAACATCAACGCCGTGAACGAGGCCATCCGTTCGGCCACGCCGTGGCATGCCAAGCTGGGAATACCGGCGCCGGGCGTGCAGGCGCCGGCTTAATCATCAGCCGCGGAAGGCCAGCCAGAAGGACGCCAGGCCGCCGGCGAACAGGATCACCGTGGCGAAGGCCATGGCCTTCGGGCGCCCCCCGCCTTCCTCGAACTCCTTCCAAACCAGAAGTCCGCACAGCGCCGCGATCATCGGGCCGCCATACGACAGAGCAAGCTCGGTGGCGCGCCCGAGTCGCGCTTCCGGGGCGGTGCCCTCCGCGACAAAGGTGGCAAGCGCACCGGTCGACCACAGGATGCCCCCCGCCAGGCCGAACAAGTGCCGGTTGGCGCGCATCGTGAAGTATTCCCTGACCTCCAACGGCTCGCCCTCGACCGGAAGGTTCATAAAGAACAGGCTGAAGACGAACGTGGAGAGGAACGCTCCCGCCGCAAAGAGGACCATCAGCGAATACGGACCTAGGCCGACGTCCCCCTCCCTGGCAGCCCTCAACAGCGGGTAAAGCACTCCCATCAGGAGCCCGCCGATTACCGAGAGGATCAAGCCCTTGATCGCCCTGGGACCACTTGTCTTCTTCTTGCCGGTCGCGGTAGCCGACGCCCGACGCCTCGCAACCAGAGAATTGTAGGCCACCGCGTCCGCCAGGATGGCAGCCAGCACCAGCGCACAGCCCACCCACAGATACAGCGGATTCGCGGTCCGCTGGCTCAGTTGGCTCAGCAGGACTCCGGCGATGAGAGCGAACCCTAATGCCACCGGGAACGCCACTGCCATTCCGGCTACGGAGATCGCCCCCACCAGCAGCATGTTGGCCATGTTGAAGATCACTCCGGCCCCAAACGCGTCCAGCCACTGGTGCTTGTGGACCTGCATCAGGTCATCCATGAGGGAGAAGCCATCGAATCCCAGATTCCCGAAAGTGAGGCCGTAGATCACTGCCGCCAACCCCACGCCGATCGCGAAGTCGACGTAGAACAGCTCAAACCGCAGCTTACCGGCCATCTTGTAGGCGTTGGCCCACAATCCCACGCAAAGCATGCCTAGGATCATCACGATCAAGGTACCCACGTAGGTCGCTGGCAGAATCATTTTGTTTCCGGTACCGGAATGGTTGAGGGTACAATGCTGCGTCAGTGCAGGTCAACCGTCCCCGCCAAGGGAGGCACCAACGTGGGCGGCATGCCGGGATGTTGCACCACCCGCCACGGCTTGGGCTGCTCGGCACATTCCGGCAAGGGTACCTCCGAATAGTAGTTCAGCCCATATCGGAAATCGCGCTTGATGTTGTCCACGCACACCTCTCCCGCGCGTCCGGCGATCTCCCGCCACAGCGGTCGCGAGGATGCTGTGCGGTCGAGCTCGGGTGCGGCCGTCCGTTTCAGATAGACCATTCCGGCGGCGGCGCCGACGGCGATCGCGAGTACTGCCGCCAGGCGGCGGGAACGGCCGTACAGCACCCACACCACGGCGGCGACCCCGAGGGGCAGCAGCCAGGTCCAGTGAAAGGCCGGCCGTGGAGCCCGGGAAAGCCCGTTGGCCACTGCCGCGGGGAGCAGGGGCGCGGCGATGGGGATCGCCGCCAGCAGCAAGGCGCAGCCCGCCAGCCAGTAACGGGCGGCGCCGGCCTCTTCCAGCGCAAGGGCCATCAGCACCGCCACTGCCGGCAGCAGCGGCAGAACGTAACCCGGGAGCTTGTTGGGGGCGACGGAGAAAAATACCAACCCGAACAGGACCCATGCCAGCAGAAACTGCCTGCGCGGGTCGAGGAAGGCCGAACGCCGCGCCAAAATCAGCAGCAGCGGCGACCAGGGCAGCAGCAACCCGATCAGCACGGGCAGATAGAACCACCATGGCTGCACGTGTTGAAGAGCGTCCGAAGTCATTCGCCGAAGCTGCTGCTGAACGAAAAGCGTATTGGGGAAGATGCTCCCATTGCGGAGATAGCAGAGCACGTGCCACGGCAACGCCACGATCAGGAACGCTGCCACGATACGCACGTAGGGAAGCCTGAACACGGAAACGCGCAGTCGCGGCCCGCGTCCGGGGTCCTCGACCAGCCCCTCCCGCGTTCGCCAGGCCCAAGGCATGCCCCACCAAAGAAGCGGCAGCGCCAGCACCACGGGCACCCCGCTTTTCGCCAGAACGGCGAATCCAAGCAATGCCGCGGCCGCCGGCAAATACCGCGCGTCCCGCCTGCCGATCCAAGGTAGCGCCAGCAACATCGCGGCCGAGTAGGTCGCGGTAAGGGGCAGATCCGTGACGCCGACCTGGCTGGTTGCCAGCCACCCGCCGCAGGTTCCCAGGATGAGGACAGCGAACCACGCGGCGCGGCCGCCGAATTCGCGGTTGAGAATCCACCAGTAAAAGACCAGGAAAGCCACGGCCATCAGCGCCACCGGAAGCCTGGGAGCCAGCTCCGTACCCAGGCCCAGGCGGAATGCGGCGCCGGACATCCAATACAGCAGCGGGGGCTTCTCAAACCATGGCTGTCCCCAGAGACGAGGCGTGATCCAATCGCCGGAGCGCGCCATCTCACGCGCGATGGACGCGTACCGCGGCTCGTCCGCCCCCGTCAGCCCTGCCGCGTCCAAGCGATAAAAATAGGAGAGATATGCCAGCGGTACACAGATCCACAGCAGGCGCGGGATTTTCGGGGGCACTTCTCCTATTATGGCATCCGCTCTGTGGGTGCTGACTCTTACCAGGCCAGGGCTCCGCGGCAATAGCTAATTTACCGATAAAGCGGGAAGAATCTCCGTTGCCCCGCGGCCCGCCGGGTGATACCATTCTGGGCACAGGGTTCCACAATTCAACTGGGAAGTCCGCGCTTACGATTACGGCTTCCGGAGGTTAGGGTGATGAAAAGAGCTACGTTGCTTTTGGTTGCGTGCGCCGTTCTTGGTTTCGTCGGCGGTGAAAATCCGGCTTGGGGACAGGGATCCAGGGCCACTCTCGGCGGCCGTGTAACTGACGCGCAGGGAGCCGTGGTTCCCGCCGCCACCGTGATGGTCACCTCGGATGAGACCGGGGTCAGGCAGACCACCAAGACGAACGGCCAGGGCAACTGGACGGTTCAGTTCCTGGTTCCGGGCCGCTACGGTTTCACGGTGGCTTCGGCCGGCTTTAAGGAACTGGAACGGCAGGGCATCACGCTGCAAACCGGCGACAACAAGCAGATCGACACCCAACTGGAGCTGGGCACTTCGACTACGCAGGTCACCGTTACGGCGGAAGTCCCGCTGATCGATACCACGGCGGCCACGTCCGGGACCGTGGTCACGCAGGAGCAGATCAATGAGATGCCCTCCATGTCGCGCGTGAGCACGCTACTGGCAACGCTCTCGCCGGGCGTCATGCAGCAGGACCAGAACCAGAACGTGGCGCATATGTGGTCGCACGATGCCGCCTCCCAGTTCACGGTGGATGGAGGCCGGAACAATACCCGGTCGAACAACTTCGAACTGGACGGTATGCCCAACCTGAAGACCGGCGGGCAAGTGGCCTTCATTCCCGCGCCGGATGCCATTCAGGAATTCCGCGTGGTGATGAACGCCTACGACGCATCCATCGGACGCCAGGCGGGCGGCACCATTCAGATGACGCTCAAGAGCGGCACCAACAAGCTGCACGGAAGCCTGTACGAGTTCAACCAGAACAACATTCTGAACGCCAACCTGTTCCAGACCAACCTGACGGGCGGCGATAAACCTCCCATCCACTACAACGAGTACGGCGGCACCATCGGCGGCCCGGTCTGGATCCCCAAGGTGTATAACGGCAAGGAGAAGACATTCTTCTTCTTCAACTACAACGGCATCCGCAACGCCGACCCGCGTTTCAACATCCGATCCCTGCCGACCGACCTGGAACGGAAAGGCGATTTCAGCCAGTCCTACACCACGTCGCTCCAGAACGGCGTGCGCATCAAATTCCCCATTCAGGTCTACGACCCCCTCACCGTGGGCCCGGATGCCAACGGCACCCGCACCCTGTTCCCCGGCATGGTGATCCCCACCAACCGCTTGAGCAAGGTGGCCCAGAACATCCTGAACTACGTCCCGCTGCCCAACACCCCCACGGACAACACCGGTAACGCCACCAACAACTTCGTGCCGAGCTCCGCGCGGCAGAACAAGATGGCCGACATCACGGTTCGCGGCGACCAGGTGTGGAACAACAACCACAAGACCTTCGCCAGCGTGCGCTGGTACCACGAAGACGAGCTGAGCGGCGACGAATTCCATAACGCTTTCACGGGCGCTTACCAGCATCGTATGACCCGGGGGTCCGGTATCGACCATGTCTGGACCATCGGCCCCACGAAAATCCTGGACGTAAAGATGAACCTCACGCGGTACGAGGAGCCCAACAACGACCATGGCGTGGGCTTCGATTCTTCCAAGCTCGGGTTCCCGTCGTCGTTCACTTCCCAACTGTTCGTTCCGGCGGCGCCGTACATAACCGGTATTTTCGGCAATATCGGCACTAGCCAGGCGGGAAGCGTCACGGACACCGGATATTACACCTGGTCGGCGGTGTTGACGCAGGTGAAGGGGAACCACACGTTCAAATATGGCTCGGAATTCTGGGTCCTCCAGCAGGCCAACAAGAACATCGGAAACGAAGGGCGCTTCGACTTCGGCAGCGAGTGGACCCGCCAGCAGGCCGCGGTGAGCGGCGGCACCGGCAACGGGTCCACCACGGCGGCTTTCCTGTTGGGCCTCCCGCACAACAGCAACAGCAGTTTCCCGGTGAACGCAGACGGTTTCTGGTCGCAACACTACGCCGCATTTTACGTGCAGGACGACTGGCGCATCACGTCGAAGCTGACGGTCAACATGGGGCTCCGCTGGGATTTCGAAACGCCGGTGACGGAGCGCTACAATCGCATGACCTCGATCTTTGACCCGACAGCGGTCAACCCCATCAGCGGCGCGGCCCAGGCGGCCTACGGCAATATTCTCGCAGACCCCAAGAATGCCAGCAATCCGGGCATTCAGATCCTCTCGCAACTGCTGCCCTCCAGCTCGTTCAAGGTCCTGGGAGCGCAGCTCTTCAATGGTGTGAACGGTGTGACGAGGGGCGTCCAGAACCCGAACTACAAAGACGTCCAGCCGCGTATCGGCTTCGCGTATAAACTGGGACCCAATACCGTGCTCCGCGGCGGATTCGGGCGCTTTACTCAAGCCTCGTACATCACCGGCGGCCAGAATGGCTTCAGCCGTTCGACCAGTCTCATTACCACCACCGACAACAACAAGACGTACTACGATACGCTGGACAATCCCTACCGGAATGGAATCCTTGCGCCGACCGGCGCTTCTCTCGGGCCTCTCACCAACCTGGGGCAGGGCGTCAGTTGGAGCAACCCGGATCCCGGCCGTTTCCACTCGTGGGAGTACAGCATGCACCTCCAACACCAGTACAAGGGCTGGCTGTTCGAGGCCGGCTATACCCATAACAAGACATACGACATCACGCAGGACTTGAATCGCAACCTGCCGAGCTTTGCCCTTTGGCAGAAGTATCTGTCGCCCGCGAACAACTTTGATGCCGCCGGCCGGCCGCTGGACACATTGCTGTGGAACACACTCGTCCCCAACCCGTTCCTGGGATTGCCGAACGTCACCGGCACCATCGCCACTAACACGACCATCGCGATGAACCAGTTGTTGAACCCCGTCACGATTCTGGGCGGCATCACCGAAAACAACAATCCGTGGGGCAAGAACCAGTTCGATGCGCTGGTGGCCAAGATCGAGCACCGCTTCACCAAAGGGTTCAGCATCATCAACTCGTTCACCTGGTCGAAGCTGTACGAAGACACTTCGTGGGTGGGTCCCGAGATTGCAGGCCGCCATGTGGAACACAAACTGGGTGGCGAGGATCGCCCCTTCCACCTCTCCATCGCGCCCATCTGGCAGATCCCGATCGGGCGTGGGAAGAAGGTGGGCAATGCGATGCCCAAGATCGCCGACGCCGTGGTGGGCGGATGGGAACTCTCCGGCCAGTTCAATATCCAGTCCGGCGTGCCGGTGGTGTTCACTGCCACCGACTCGTTCTTCTTCTCCGGCAAGAACTTCGCGCTTCCGAGCGGTCAGCAAAGCCTGGCCCAATGGTTCGACACGACACAGTTCATCCGCTTCCCCGCGAAGAACGCCACCGCCGCCGATCTGGCGAACTATCCCTCATGGACCGGCATTCAGGCTCTGCCCGGGTACAACTACAAGCCGGCGGCCAACGACACCATCGCCAACGGGATCTATCAGGATTTCGCCAACTACATCCGCACCATTCCCACGCGCTGGAGTAATGTGCGCGCCAGCCGCGTGAACAATGTGGATGCGGTGCTCACGAAGAACTTCATGATCCGCGAGCGGGTCCGGATGCAGTTCCGCTTTGAAACCTACAACCTGTTCAACCATGTCCGCTTCGGAGCGCCAAACGCCGACCCGACCAGCGCCAGTTTCGGCAAAGTCGATCCCACCGAGCAGAACAATGCGCGCCTGGTGCAGATGGCGTTGAAGCTGTCGTTTTAAGCTCTGTTTATGGCAGGCACTCGCTGTCACCAATACCGCATCGTCAATCGATGGAGCGGCAATCTCGGTACGGGGACCTCGGCGTACGCCGCCTACAGCCGCAACCATGAACTGAACGGGGAGGGCAAGAGCGAGCCGATCCGGGGCTCATCCGACCCCATGTTCCGGGGAGATCGTACCCGCTACAATCCCGAAGAATTGCTGCTGGGAGCCCTGTCGGCGTGCCATATGCTGTGGGTGCTTCACCTATGCGCGGACGCCGGAATCGCGATCGTCGAATATTGCGATGAGGCCACCGGCGAGATGGTGGAGCACGAGGACGGCTCGGGTGAGTTCACCCGCGTAGTCCTGCATCCCCACATGGTGATTACGGATGCCGCCCGCATCGCGGACGCCAGGGCCATTCACGACCGCGCGCACCAGGTCTGCTGTCTGGCCCGCTCCATGAATTTTCCGGTGGACCACGAACCCGTAGTGAGCGCCGCCCGGTGAAAAAAACCGCGGACAGACGGATCTGTCCACTGCACGGGGCCGTTCCTGATGATTCGAGATTCACGGCGGGGGACAGATTCGTCTGTCCCCGGTTTTTTTCAGCGTCGCTATGAATGGGGACGCGGCAGGCAAGGTGGCTGCGCCGTTACGTCTCGCGCAACCAGAGCAGCATGGCGATTGCGATCCTCTCCACACACCGCGAAAGGACGTGGTCCAGGTCGATCGCCCAGAGGCCCGTGCTGATCGAAAAGACCAGCGCATCGGAAGGGTCGGTCTCGGCGATGGCACCCACGATCATGTCGTGAATCGGCAGGTCGGCGCCGGGGCCAATACATCCCAGAAAGCTGGCGAACGCCACAAATTCGAATGCGAATTCCGGCCTGAGCCGGGAGCGCCGCCCGGCGGGGATTACAGCGATCAGTTCCGCTGGGCCCGATTTCGACTCGTCGCAGTAGATCATCGCAGCCGCGCAATCGGCCAGGCTATGCACCACAGCGAAGAAGCGGCAAGCCGGCTCGCCCGTGGCCGCACAGCTCACAGCGCCGAACCACGACCGCCCCGAGACACTCTTTAGGGCTTCGAGGAGACGTTGGGATCCCGTGTTTGTGAGACACAATTCGTCCGGGCCATGCGCGCTCCCGGTTCTGGCGTCCCACCCGTATAACTGGACCTTGCCACCGGAGCTGTTCTTCCGGTTCCGGCTCGGCCCGCAAATGACCGACGGTTCTGTTTTGATGGGCATCTTAAATCATATTATAGGACCTTAATACCTCTTGATAACATTAACTTTTCATTAACGATAATACTGTCCGATTATCGGACACCAGCCGTTACCAGACAGCCAGGGCCGGTGCGTTTACTCACTGAATCGCCGCCGGCCCTCGCAACCTCAACACTGACAGCGCCTCGATCGCTGAGGTATCATGGAAGCGAACCTGCAATTCTCAGATCAATAGGCCTGTAAGTCTATTAATGTTGGTTTCTGCCTGCTGGTAGCGGTTCGAAAGGAATGCACGGGATGCAAGCGACGGATTCTTCAGCCACTGTTTCGAAGGACAGACGAACGGTGGTCTCCTGGCTGCTGGGGACTGGCGTCACCGCCTCGCTGGTTTCCTTCTTCTATCCGGTGGCGCGTTTTCTGAATCCGCCACAGGTGGCAGAGGCTTCCGTGAACGAGGTGGCTGCCGGCAAGGTTCAGGACCTCAAACCCAATTCCGGAAAGATCGTCAAGTTCGGCAACAAGCCGGCCCTGCTGGTGCGCATCAACGATACCGAGTGGAAGGCGTTTTCGGCGGTCTGCACGCACCTGAACTGCACCGTCCAATACCAGGAAGCGCGGCGCGAGATCTGGTGCGCCTGCCACAACGGCACGTATGACCTGAACGGCAGGGTGACTTCCGGACCGCCGCCCAAACCGCTGGACGAACTGGCCGTGAAGATCCGCGGCGACGAGGTGGTCGTTTCGCGGCGCGTGTAGCCTGGGATGTCAGCTAGGGATGTAAGCAGGGGAACCAACTTGTCTGTCACTGAACTCAAAGCCAAAACCCTCGACTGGTTAGATGAAAGAACCGGCTGGCGCATGGTCAGCGACCTGATGGACCATAAAGTGGTGCCGCTGCACGCCGGCACGGCCTGGTATTATTTCGGCGGTATCACGCTGTTTCTGATCGGCGTCCAGCTTTTTACCGGAATTCTCCTGCTGCTGTATTACCGGCCCACGGTCGCCGAGGCCTTCGACAGCGTGCGCTTCCTCATGACGCGGGTGGAGTTCGGCTGGCTCATCCGGTCCATCCATAGCTGGTCGGCGAACCTGCTGATCCTGGCCGCCTTCATTCACATGTTCAGCGTGGTCTTCACGCACGCATACCGGCGCCCGCGCGAGCTCACGTGGCTGAGCGGCATCGCGTTATTGGGCTTGATGCTGGGCTTCGGATTCAGCGGGTATCTGCTGCCGTGGAACCAGATCTCCTACTTCGCCACCAAGGTAGGAACGGATATGGCCGGCACTATGCCGGTGGCCGGTCCGACACTGGCGCGGTTCCTGCGGGGCGGCGAGGATGTGGGGGGCGCCACGCTCACGCGGTTTTTCGATTTCCACGTGATTATTCTGCCCCTGATCACGTTTGGACTGGTCGGGCTGCATCTGCTGCTGGTGCAGAAACACGGGATGAGCACGCCGTCAGGCATCCCCCCTTCCAAGGTGGCGCAGATGAAGTTCTTCCCGAACTTCTTTCTGCGGGAGCTCATGGTCTGGTATGGGGTGTTGGCCGTGCTGGGGACGCTGGCGGCGATCTTTCCCTGGGAGCTTGGCGAAAAGGCCGACCCGTTCGCTTCAGCGCCCGCGGGCATCCGCCCTGAATGGTATTTCCTGGCCCAGTTCTACACCCTGAAGCTGATCCCCAGCCACGTTTGGATCATCGAGGGTGAACTGCTGGGTCTGTTCGGTTTTGGGCTGCTGGCGGCCGGCTGGGTTCTGCTCCCATTCTGGGGGGCGAACCGCGGCAAGGTCGCTACCGGAGCGGGGGTCTTCCTGATTTGCTATCTGGCCACATTCACGATTCTGGGTTACGTCAAATGAGAGCGCCTGCCATCCTTTTACTTCTCTGTGGGAGTTTCATGGGCACCGCCCTGGCGCAGGACTCTTGTGTGACCTGCCACGCCGCCCTGGACGACGCCACCAAAGGCCCGGCCGCGCTCATCAAGAACGACGTCCACATCGCCCACGGCCTCAGTTGCGCGGATTGCCATGGCGGCGACCGCACCAGCGACGATCCGGAAGTGTCCATGAGCAAGGCCAAAGGCTTCAAGGGCAAACCGGCGCGCACCGCCATCCCGAAATTCTGCGCGAGTTGTCACAGCAATCCCGACTTCATGCGCAAGTACGCGCCGCAGGAGCGCGTCGATCAGTTCGAGCTGTACCAGACCAGTGTCCATGGAAAGCGCCTGGCCGGGGGCGACGCCAACGTCGCAACCTGCATCGATTGCCACAGCGTTCACGACATCCGCGCGGTGAAGGACAGCATGTCGCCGGTCCATCCTCTGCGCGTCGCCGAGACGTGCTCGCGCTGCCACTCCGATGCGCAGAAGATGGCTCCCTACAAGATTCCCACGAATCAGTTCGAGCAATACCGGACCAGCGTGCACTGGGCGGCCATGACCAAGCGGGGCGATCTCTCTGCGCCGAGTTGCGCATCGTGCCACGGCAATCATGGCGCCAAACCGCCGCAGGTGGAATCGGTGTCGGACGTTTGCGGAACCTGCCATGTGCTGTTCGACCAGCTCTATAAGAAAAGCGCACACAGGGCAGTCTTCTCGGGCGCGGGCGGCGGAGGGGGTTGCATGGTCTGCCACTCCAACCACGGGATTCAGAACCCATCCACCAAGATGCTCGTAGGCGCCACTTCCGTCTGCTCGGGATGCCACGATCCGAACACGCCCGAGGCCAAAACCGCGACCCAGATGGCCTCGTGGATCGACGGGCTGGACGGGGCTTTGAAACAGTCCGAGACGGTTTTGGCGCGCGCCGAAGAGTATGGGATGGAAGTGTCCGAGGCGCAGGTGCGGCTGATCGACGGCCGCGAGAACCTGGTGAAGGCCCAGTTGGCATTGCACGCCATGCAACCTTCCGAAATGCAGAAACCCATCGACGCAGGCATGGCTGTCGCCAAGGATACCCTAAAGGCCGGCCTGGACGCGTTGCACGAAAAGGATATTCGCCGCTATGGCCTGGCGGTCTCAGTGATCCTGATTGCGATTGCCATGTTTGCCATTCGCAGCCTGATCCGCCGGATCGAAAGCGGGGGGCCGGCGACCGGCCTGCCCAAGACTGATTTATGAAAACCATCACCATCGCAACTCTAACGTTAATCGCCTCCGTGGGCCTGGCATATGCAGGCGCCGCTGAAGGCAAAGAACTGTACACCGCCAAGTGCGTAACCTGCCACGGGGCGAACGGAGAAGGCAAGCCTGCCATCGCCAAAATGATGAACGTCACCCAACGGCCTCTGGCTTCCAAAGAGGTCCAGGCCAGGCCGGATGCCGAGTTGAAGAAGGTCATCCTCGAGGGTCAGGGAAAAATGAAGCCGGTCAACGGCGTGACTGCGAAACAGGCCGACGACATCGTGGCCTATTTGCGAACGCTGAAGTAGGGGGTAGGGCATGCCTTGGCTTGCCCGGATTCGATATTTGATTCCAGGCCGCACTGGAGCATGCCCCATCTCGTTTTGCATTTGTGGAGTTTCTCGACAGTACCAATAGTACTCTGAGAGGGCTCCGCTCTCCAAAGTCAACCTTGTGCCGGGCACTGTAATCACGCAGAATCACAGTCGACTCAGGCGGTTTTGAACGATAACTCTGGTGTGCCCCCCTGGGAGATCAAAAACGGAGATTCTAAAGGCCACGAAATGAGACTTGCTTCTTCCATACGATTACTTGCGGCGCTTTGTGCCGTCACGATACCCGCATTGGCGGGAAATCTCATCAGCAATGGCGATTTCGAAACCGGCGACTTTACCGGCTGGAGTCAGAACGGCTGGGGGATCAATCTTACCGGCACCACAGGACCGCACACGGGCGACTTCTACGCTGGGACCGGCTGTACTAGCTTTGGGTGTTTTCTGTCCCAGACGATCACGACCGATGCCAATGCGACCTATGACCTGAATTTCTGGTACGCCTCGGGTCCGGGAGGCGGAACCGATTTGCAGTTGCGGGTTTACTGGGACGGGATTCAGATTGACGACATCGTGGGCAATACCAACGGATATGCGAACTTTGACTATACCGTCAGCGCAACAACCACCAGCACCGCCCTGGCATTTGAAGGCCTACAGGTCCCTTCATTTAACGGCATAGACGACGTATCTGTTGCGGCGTCCTCGGCGACTCCCGAGCCGGGCTCAATCACTCTTTTTATAGCCGGATTGGCCGCTGTGGTGACGCGACGGCGGCGGCGCACCTGACGCGCAGCTCCGTTTAGCATTTCCGAAAGGAGCCGGCCCTTCCCCAACCAAGGCCGGCTCTTCTGTTTCTTGGGTTATTCAACGCGCATCTACGCGCATCCGATTATGCGGTGTGTCGGACCAACCACTCAATGACACCGGCCGCCGCCTCGCCAGGAATTCCCTGAACATCTAAACCACTTCCAGCTCTCGAAACCCGATTTCGCGGTTCCCTCCTGCGATGCGATGCCCAAATCAAGTGCAAGTACGCTGGTGTCCCAGTCCCACCCGCCCAGTTCAGCACGACGGTCATCGGCAGCGAATTGCCGTCACCCAACGGCCTCTGGCTTCCAAAGAGGTCCAGGCCAGATCGGATGCCGAGTTGAAGAAGGTCATCCTCGA
>JAIQFL010000245.1 GCA_020073365.1 Terriglobia bacterium
ACCCATAAGTGGGCTGACCGGCATACAGAAGGTGGCGGTTCCGACGTACGGCAGGCAACGTCTCGCGTTGAAAAACGACGGGACGGTCTGGGAGTGGGGCGAGTTTCGCCCTACAGACGCATTTTCCGGGGCGCGCGTGGCTCCGGACCGGGTCAGCACACTGAGCGGCGTGAAGGCGGTGGCCGCCGGTGGCCCAGGCGGCCTGGCGCTGACCGGCGACAGAAGCGTGTGGGAATGGAGTGACCCGTCAACGCCAGTCCAGGTGAGCGGCCTCAGTGATGTGGCGGCGATCGCCATGGGCTCGATTGACAACCTAGCGCTGAGCGTGGCTCTGAAAAGCGACGGTACCGTCTGGGAATGGACGGGCGAGTCGGCACCTTCCCATGTGGCCGATCTTGCCGGGGTCGCGGCTATCGCGGTAAGTGGAGGCATCCGCTTCGCGCTGAAGCGCGACGGGACTGTCTGGCTGTGGAGCGGCCAGTCCCCGCCGCCCACCCAGGCACCCGGACTCGACGGGGTGGTGGCGATATCGGCCTGTTTCGAGTGGTCGTTTTGGGATGACAGTGGCTACGTTCGAGGCCTCGCGCTAAAAGGCGACGCGACGGTTTGGGAATGGCCCGAACCGACGGGTGCGGTCCAGATCAACGGACTTACCGGTATCGTGACGATTGCCTGCGCGGGTGAGACCAATGTGGCGCTCAAGGGGGATGGAACGGTTTGGGAATGGAGCCGGGAATCGAGCGGGCTATCAGGCCCCGCACAGGTGAACGGACTCGCGCGCATTGTGGCTGTGGCGGCAGGTGCTGCACAAGTCAACGCCTGGTCTTCCGTGTTTCACGGGTTGGCGCTCAAGGAAGACGGCACCGTCTGGGCGTGGGGTGATAACCAGTTTGGTCAGTTGGGCGACGGAACCACCATATCCCGCACGTCGCCCGTGCAGGTTGCCGGCTTGAGAGAGGTTGCAGCGGTCGCAGCAGCCGGCGTTTACACGGAAGTCGGAACACTGCCAGTCAGCCTCGCTGTCAAGCGCGATGGCACCGCGTGGGCATGGGGATTCAACGAGTTCGGCTGGCTCGATAGATCGAAGCCGGTACGTGTGATCCAACCAGGTTTGCCCGACCTCACGATCACGATGAGCCATACCGGGGACTTCACTGTTGGCGATCAAGGTATTTACGGTTTGAAAATCACCAACAGCGGCTGGACGGCAACTGCTGGAACGGTTACCATCACCGACACGCTGCCGCCGGGCCTGACCTACATCTCCGGCTTCGTAGACGGTTGGAACTGCTCGGCTGCGGACGTTATCGTTACCTGCACGAGCCCGGGCTCAATCGATCTCGGAGCCTCGAGCACCATCACGCTCACCGTGCGCGTTGAGCCACAGGCCTGGCCCGGCGTGACGAATCTGGCCACTGTGTCAAACGAGAGCGATAAGCACATCGCGAACAATACCGCTGGCGACCCTACCGTGGTGAGGCAACGATGAATCGACGACTATGCGCTGCCATTTGTCTCATCGCACTCGCGGTGCTCACACGCGTTGCGGGCGCTGGATCCGTCCCGAATCCGAAAGTGATCGGGCCGGTCCCACCGAATGGCCAACCGGGTGATTCGTCTCACGACTACCCGTTCTTTTCCACGGCCTTGGATCTCGCGAGTCGGGGCTACGTGGAGGAGGAATTCCTCCTCGAAGGCGTCGCCAATCGCTACAACACGCCGCCGCTGGCAACCGCAACTGTCATCGATAGCCGCCACCCATATCGGACCCGCATGGTGGTTCGCAGGCCGGTCTCCGCCGGCAAATTCAACGGGACGGTGCTGCTCAAGTGGCAGAACGTCACGGGCGGCTACGACCTCGATGCGGTTTCGGCAGCGACACAAGAGCATTTCATCCGTCACGGCTACGCGTGGATTGGCGTCTCCGCCCAGCGCGCGGGCATTCACGACCCGACCTCCGGGCTCAAGGCTTGGAGCCCCAGCCGCTATTGGACATTGGATGTGACGCACGACGGCACGATCCAAGACGACGCGCTCTGCTACGACGTGTTCTCTCAGGCAGCGCAGGCTGTGCGCAGCCCTTCGGGGGTCGATCCGATGGGCGGCCTTCGTGTGGAGCGGGTCTTTGCGATTGGGGCTTCGCAGTCCGCCAATCGGCTCGTGAGCTATCACAACTCGATCCATCCGCTGGCCGGCGTCCTGGATGGATTTATTCTCGTCGTGGGCGGGGCACGGCTTCGCACCGATCTCGGCGTGAAGGTGTTTCAAATCCTGAGTGAAACTGAAGTCGCGAGGGGGGCCATCCGGCAGCCGGATTCGGACCATTTCCGGAGGTGGGAGGTGGCGGGAACCGCTCACCTCGACTTTCAAGTGTGGCAGGAGCTTGCGCAGCTCAAGGCTCGCGACCACATTGTTTCGTCACTTGCCGCCTGTGACCTTCCGTCATTCAGCCGCATCCCGTTCAGCTTCGCCGCGAACGCGGTTATTGATCACCTCGTCCGCTGGGTAAGAGACAACATTCCACCGCCCAAAGCGCCGGAAATTCAGCTTGAGGCGATCGGCCCGCCGGTAGTGCTCGCGCGAGACAGCTCCGGCAACGCGCTCGGCGGTATAAGCCTGCCCCAGCACGCGGTCCCCACCGCAACTAACACCGGCGCGAATTCGGGCCCGGGATTCTGCCGCCTGTACGGCTCTTTCCAGCCGTTTGACAATGACACTCTCCGTGCCCGATATCCACATCACAAGACGTATGTTTTGCAGGTAATTCGGGTGACGCTCGACGACGTGGCAGCCGGCTTCATGGTGCCGGCGGACGCGATGGCGACGATACGGGACGCGCAGCAGTCTGACATCGGCAGGCATGGCCCACCGCGCCGGCCTTGATTCATGGAGGCCTGCTAGCGGCATCGGGCAGTCCCGGAACCCCACTTGGCGGTTGCCTCCGGGAGGTTTGGGGTGTAGGTTGGAATCGGAGAATCCGACACGAAAATCTTTGGAGGATTCGCTATGACTGGTGTGAGGACTCCCTTCTATGTAGGCTCTTTGCTTTTGATTCTTGTTTTCCGGACGGGCATGTCCCAGGTCGCTACGGCTCGCCTGGAAGGTGTAATTCAGGACGCGTCGGGCGCAGCTGTGCCTGGTGCCAAAGTCTCGGTGGTCAATGAACGGACTCAGGTGCGGATGGACA
The DNA here is from genome assembly GCA_020073365.1 of Terriglobia bacterium. Taxonomy (GTDB): domain Bacteria; phylum Acidobacteriota; class Terriglobia; order Bryobacterales; family Bryobacteraceae; genus JAIQFL01. The sequence goes on from JAIQFL010000245.1 coordinate 3,188, forward strand.
TGTCGGGCAGTCCCGAGGGCCTGTTTGTATTTCCGTCGTTGCCGCCCAGTGTCTATACGCTCAGCGTCGAAGCCGCGGGGTTTCGCAAGGCGGTGGTGTCGAAACTCGAACTCGCCGTCAGTGAGTCGGTCAGCCAAATCGTAAGGATGGAGGTCGGCGCCGTTACCGAGAGCGTGGCTGTCGCGGCCAATGAAGCTCGGGTGCAGACTGCCGATGCGCAGATCGCGCGCGCCACCACGCTACGCGACATCGACGTGCTGCCGCAGCTCAGCCGCTCGCCGATGAGCCTGACCATCTTCAGCCCGGGCGTGCAGTACGTTGCCGGAAGCGGCGGGCTTTCCGGGACTGTAAACGGGACACGGAAGGGTTCAAGCAACATCAAGCTGGACGGCATCGATGTTAACGACAGCCAGACGCCATTCCTCGCCCTGTCAACCACGCCGAACAACAGCGATTCCGTAGAGGAGTTCCGAATCGTCACCAGCGGCGGCAAGGCCGAGTACGGTCGAAGCGCAGGCGGCCAAGTCGAGCTGATCACCCGTTCGGGCTCCAATGTCTGGCACGGGAATGCCTTCGAGTACCTTCGCAACACAGTGCTCAATGCCAACAACTTTTTCAACAACCTCTCGGGCCTCGACCGGCCTGCGCTCGTCCAGAACCGGTTCGGCGGATCCCTGGGAGGCCCGATTCGCCGCGAGCGCACGTTTATCTTCGGCAACTTCCTGGGGCAGCGTACCTCGCAGCAGATTGTCCGCAACCGCTTGGTTCTGACACCGCCGGCCAAGGCCGGCTTGTTTCGTTGGAAATCCCCCGGCAGCGCAGAGACACAGGCCTTCGATATCCTGCGAAACGATCCGCGCGGCAAGGGGATCGACCCTCAGGTGGCCGCCATCCTCAAGCTGCTTCCAGACCCCAACAACTACGACACCGGCGACGGTCTGAACACTGCCGGCTATCGCTTCAATAATCCGGCAAGCGCCTCCACGAGTGATGGCTCCGACGATGCGGTCACAATCAAGGTCGATCACAATCTCTGGAACGGGCACCGGGTTTTCTTTCGCTGGGCCTGGGACCACCCCTTAATCATCGACAACCTCAATAATGTCGACGCCGCTTTCCCCGGGCAGCCTCAGGGAACGCAAGGCGGGCGGCGCTGGGGCTACTCCATCGGTTCGGACTGGGCGATCACAGCGCGCCTGGTGAACGAGCTGCGCGTCGGGTACAAGTACTACTTTTGGGACTTTGCCCGCCTGGCTCGCTTGCATGAGCCCATGCTGCTGGCCAACTCATGGTACAACCCGTTGAACCCGGCGTTCGGCACCCGCCGGGAACCCACAGTGCGGCACATAGCCGACAACTTCACAGTCGTTCACGGCAAACACACGTTTAAGGCCGGCCTGGATTGGCGCTTCACCCGGCAGTGGGCCTCTAATGATGCGGGCATTTGGGCGAACGTCAGTTTCGGAACCAATCTTGGCAATGCCCCGACTGGGATCGGCCCTTCCGGTGCTCTCATCTCCACTGCCAACCGCGCCACTTTCGAGAACCTCTACAACGACCTCCTCGGCCGCATGAACCAGGTAACCGAGACGTTCTACAGCGACCTCGGGATGTTTCAGCCGGCCGGTACTCCACGAGTGCGCGACCATCGGTTTCATGAATACGGCTACTTCTTCCAGGACGACTGGAAGCTTCATCCGCGACTCGTCCTCAACCTGGGACTGCGCTATGAGTTCAACGGCGTTCCGTTTGAAGCCAACGGCATCCAGGGAACGGTAGACAAGGCCGCACTGGTCAACGCAGGCGCCCGAATTTCCGATCTCACCGTCCAACGCAGCAGCCGCTGGTACGACAACGATTTCAACAACTTCGCACCGCGCGTGGGGCTCGCCTGGGATCTCACAGGGGGCGGTAAGACGGTCCTCCGAGCCAGTTGGGGTATCTTCTTCGACCGGCTGATTGGCGCCACCACGAACCAGGTGGACGTCAACACGCCAGGTTTCGCGCAGAACGTGCCGGTTTATCCCAACCAGGCGGGCGCCGATGTCCGCGTGAGCGATGGCATCCCACTACCGCAACCTCCTGCGGCGCCCGTGTTGCGTCCACCTGCTGACCGCACGAACAGTATATTTCTGTTCACCCCTGACCTGCGCACCGGTTACGTGCAGCACTACAGCCTCACGCTCCAGCGGGAGATCGTCCGCAACACCGTCGTGGAGGCAGGATACGTAGGCACGCATGGGATCAAGCTATTCATGGATCTGAACCTCAATCAGCCTCGAGTTTATGAAGATTTTCTCGGGGCATTCCGCGAACTGCAGCTTTTGCGCGCGAATGCGCCCGCCTCGAACACGCTGGTGCGCATCTTCGGCACAGCCGCCGCGGCCATCAACAGCATTGGAAGCAACACGCTCGACCAGGGCGCACTGGGCAGCGCCGCCGATTCCCTGGATCTCAGAAGCTACTCCCGCTATAAAAGCGCCGGCGTATTCGACTTCTACCTTCGCAATTTCCCCCAGTTCAACCAAGTCATCATTGGCGCCAACGACGGGCGCTCCTATTACGACTCTTTTCAGTTCAGCTTTCGGCGGCAAGCGGGAGCGTTGAGGTTCGTCGCCAACTACACTTTTTCGAAGTCCATGGACAACATCTCGGCCGAGGGCCAGGGCTTCACAAGCCCGATCGACAACTTCAACGTCCGGATCAACCGCGCCCGCAGCGACTTCGACATTCCACACGCGTTCAATGCGAGTTTCATCTACACGCTCCCGATTGGTAAGGGGCGCCGATTTGGAGGTAATGCACCGCGGTGGGTTGACTCGGTGGCCGGCGGCTGGGATCTCGGCCTATTGACGATGTGGCAAAGCGGGCGGGCGCTTACATATCTATCCGGCCGAGCGACGGGTCCCACCACCAACAGCGGATACCCGAACTATTCCGGTGATCGCAACGCGGGCCGCGTCATCCGCAAAGGCGACGGCGTGTACTGGCTCACTCCGGGAGAAATCGGTAGTTTTTCGTTCGCTGCGGCTGGTGAAATCGGCACCTCTGGGCGCAATGCCTTCCGCGGCCCGCGGTACTTCGATGTCGACCTCTCGCTGGTGAAGAAATTCAAGATAACTGAGCAGTACGCAATTTCATTCCGCGCCGAGGCTTACAACCTGTTCAACAACGTGAACTTCGACGCGCCAAACGCCAATCTATCGACGCTTGCCACATTCGGCAAGATCTCGGGTACCGTCGGCAACGCCCGAACTCTCCAGATGGCTCTGCGGTTCGAGTTTTGATCTGAGCGCGAATGCTCAAAGGGGTAGGATTGTGCCACCAATTGTGGCAAGAATGTAGGATCGTGCCAGCAATTGTGACGAGAATTGTGTAGGTTGTCAGAATTGTTGACATGACAATTCGTGCCACAGAAAGTGGCAAAACGTGCCACGAAAGGTGGCAAGATCCTCTCCTCGGGTTTATCCGCGCCTCAGGCGCGGTTTCAAGAGAGCTGATGTGCGTCGGAAGCATCTTTTACAGTCGATCTGTCGAAGTGATAGGCTCTGTGAGTGAGCACCGAGCCGACCTCTTCCAAGTCGCTATCACCTGAAGCGATTGCCCGACTGGTTGCCGGGCACCGGGAGTTTCTGGCGTTCCTCGAACGACGTGTCGAATCGAGAGCAGCCGCCGAAGATATCCTCCAAGCGGCGTTTGCGCGCGGATTGGAGCGCGGGGTGGGGGTGCAGGATGAGAAGGTGGTTGCCTGGTTTTATCGGGTTCTCCGTAACTCCGTGATTGACCACTACCGTCACCGGTCCACTTCTGCTCGGGCTTTGGAAATCTGGGGTAAAGAGTTCACCGAGAGTCAGGTGCCCGATGCGGCGCTGCGGCAGGAGATCTGCCAGTGTGTTTCCGGCTTGCTCGCGGATCTAAAGCCGGAATACCGCGATGCGCTTCGGGTGGTGGATCTGGAGGACGGAAAGCTCAGCGACCTGGCGGAGCAATCGGGAATTACCGCGGAGAATGCCGCCGTCCGCGTGCATCGGGCCAGGAAAGCTCTGCGCCGTAAGGTGGAACAGGCGTGTGGTACTTGTGCGGAGCATGGGTGCTTCGATTGCCACTGTAAGACGACGGGCGGCTCGCACTGCGATCCGGCTTCGGCCTGAAGGAAGCGGTGCGGGGCTGGTTGTGATGAGACTGTAAGGATTTGGGGCAGTCGCACGTCAGCCTTTGCAAATGCGAACAAAGAACACGATATTTTGGCTCACCGCCTGCGCTCTCTCCTTCGGGCTTTCAGTATCGCTGGCCGGCTATATCGGCATCACGAAGTCAATGAGGGTCATGAGGGCGCCCGCGCCGGGCGCAATCGTCTCTTCGGCGGTCCCGTTGCCGGCGCCAAATCATGATGCCCGCAAACCGACGGTCGCCGTCCTGCTGGGCAACACCCTCACTGAACCCACGGATGTGCTGGGTCCGTACGCGATCTTCGCGGAATCCGGCGCATACAATGTCTACACCGTCGCCGCCTCTCGAACCGTGCGCACGCTGACCGGCGGGCTGGATGTGGTTCCACATCTCTCGTTCGACGAACTGGCGGCCCGGCTTCACGGCGATCCCGACATAGTAGTGATCCCCCAAATCGCCGATATCCGTTCATCTATAAATGTGCCAGTTGTCGAATGGGTCAGACGGCAAGGACGTGGCCGTGCGTTCCTGTTCTCCTGGTGTACTGGCGCTGAAGTGTTGGCGGAAAGCGGAGTGATCGACGGCAAAACCGTCACGGCCCATTGGGGTGACATCGACAGGCTCGAACGCGCCTACCCAAAGGTCCATTGGCAGCGTGGGGTCCGGTACGTCGACGGCGGGATGCTTCTGTCCACGGCTGGGCTGACGGCCGGAGTGGATGCGGCTCTGCACCTCCTGGCCCGCCGCCACGGGGCGGAACTGGCAGGAAAGGTGGCACAGGCCTTGGACATTCCCCCGTCTCCGTTTCTTGAGAACCCGAAGTGCCGGCAATATGAATTCGCCCCGGCGGACGGCATCTTCCTGTTGAATGCGGCCTTTCGCTGGCCAAAACGCCGCTCGGGCGTCTGGCTGTATGACGGCGTGGGTGAACTCGATCTCGGTTCGGTAGCCGATGTGTACGCGGTTTCAGCCACCAACCAGATCTACACATTGTCGGCAGCGAGGTCGGTGGTCTCGAGCCACGGAATTCAGTTTGTACCGCGCGAGCAGGTCCAGACGCTTCCCGCGCTGGATCGCCTGCTGATACCCGGCGGCGACGGCCGGCCGGCAGCGAATCGCCCGCCATCCTCACTGGAAGGAATTCCGGCCGCGGTGCTCCGGAGTGAAGGATCGAGGGAGTTTGCGTATGCTGCAGCGCTGGAGGACCTTGCGCGCGATCAAGATGCGTGGACTGCGAGGTTCGCTGCGAAGCGGCTCGAAATCAGAACCCCGCTGCGCATCGAGGGGCATCAGTGGCCGATGCGTCTGGTGTTTATGCCCCTGTCCATTGGCTGCGGAACGCTGGCGTTCCTGTTCTGGTTGAAGCGCGCAATGCGGAAGCAAGGTCAGAGTGGCCTCGGATTGAAAGTTCCGCCGGCCGCGCAGGGGGTGATCGCGGCTGCGCTCATGTGGTTCGCTTCATCGGCGGCGCCGGCTTTCGATTTCATGTTTCCGGCAAAATCCGTTTCCTCGGTGGGTCTGGCGCTGATTGGCGCTCTTACGTGTACCGCAGGCGTTGCCTCGTTCAGACGGGCGAAGACCACAGTCAACCCGATGAAGCCGGATTCTACGTCGTCTCTGGTGGTTTCCGGAATCTACAGATATACTCGTAATCCCATGTACCTGGGTTTCCTGCTGATCTTGCTCGGCTGGGCTGCGTTTCTGTCGAATGTGTTGGCGCTGGCTTTGCTCCCAGCGTTTATTCTGTATATGAACCGCTTCCAGATTTCCCCGGAAGAACGTGTGCTTGCCTCCCTGTTCGCACATGACTACGCGGAATACCGTGCCAGGGTGCGGCGATGGCTCTAGAAGATCGGGAACTCGCTCCAAAGCAGACGGAGAGGAATCTATGGAATACCTGATCGGGGTTGGACTGGCAGTGGTGGTGTGCGCCTTCGCCATGTTGGTCGGATTTGATCGCGACCGCGTTTTCTATCCGACGCTGGTGGCAGTGATTGCCACCTATTACATTTTGTTTGCCGTGATGGGGAGTTCCACGCCCGCGCTGGTCTTGGAGTCCCTGATAGCAGGCGCTTTTTTCGCGCTGGCCGTGGCAGGCTTCAAGAAGAACCTCTGGCTGATCGTGGCCGCCCTCGCTGGACACGGGGTTTTCGACTTTTTCCATCACCTGTTCATTCAGAATCCCGGTGTCCCGGTGTGGTGGCCCGGCTTCTGCCTTTCGTTCGACGTTCTCGCCGGCGGTTTCCTTGCGATGCTGCTGAGGCGCCGCTCCGGATTCGCTTCGAAGGTTTAGAATTCCGGCAGCAACACTACGCTGCCCGCGGCCGCGCCAATGGCGAGCAGATAGGCCGGGTGCAACTTCCATCGGATCAGCGCCGGGGGCCGCGAGGTCGTCGGCGAGTTCGAAGCCGGCGAGCATCCGTGGGAGGTGGGAGGCGGTATACTGTTGATAACAATACATCGGCCCTAGATCGGGCCATCGAAGGGAGAGGGGAAAAATCATGAGTAAAGATTGCGCTGCATTGCCCGAAGGTGGAAGTGTCGTCCGGCACCGCCTGGAGGCGGGTGAAATCGATTGGGAGATTGCTCCCGGCCGCAAAGTCCGCGGCTACGGATTCAACGGTCGGGTGCCCGGTCCCGTCCTGGAAGCGAAGCAGGGCGTCCCGCTGGAGATCGAATTCACGAACCGGCTGCCCGAGCCGACGGTTATTCACTGGCACGGCCTGCGGATTCCGGCGGCGATGGACGGCACAGAGGTCGTACAGCGGCTGATCCAGCCGGGAGAGACCTTCACGTACCGCTTCACTCCGCCCGACGCCGGCACGTTCTGGTATCACCCGCATCACAACGAGACCGAGCAACTGGAGAAGGGGCTCTACGGCGCGCTGATCGTCCGCGCTGCAGACGAACTGGCGCTCGACGGTGAGAAGATCCTCGTCTTCGACGATCTGCGCATCGACAAAAGCGGACAGATCGCGAAGTTCGGCGGCCTGAAGGACCGCCACAACGGCCGCGAAGGAAACGTGCGCCTGATCAACGGAACGTCCGAGCCGGAGTTCGCGATCGCCGCGGGGCAGATCGAGCGCTGGCGCATCGTGAACGCGTCGAGCGCCCGCTACGTCCGCCTCTCCCTCGGTGGCCGCCCTTTCCAGATCGTCGGCACGGACGGCGGACTCATCGAGGCGCCGGTCACGGTCGAGGAGGTGCTCCTTCCAGCGGCGGATCGCGTCGAGCTAGCCGTCGGTCCTTTCGAGAAGGAAGGTGAAGTTCTCAGCATCGAGGACCTGCCGTACAACCGCATGGCCGGGAAGAAGGGCGTCGAACGTTTCGGGACGATCCGTATCGCGCCGCGAAAGGCATCCACTGCGCGCGTGCCGTCGCGGCTGCGCGAGATCGCGCCGCTCGTCACCGGAACGTCGAGCGTGACGCGAACCGTGAAGTTAGGTTTCAAAATGAGCCTTCGCCGCGGGTTCGACTTCGTCGTCAACAACGAGCGCCACCATCACGACAAACCGGTGAAGGTCGGCGAGGTGCAGGTGTGGGACGTCGTCAACACCACCCTGATGGATCACCCGTTCCACCTTCACGGATTCTTTTTCCAGGTCCTCGAGATCAATGGAAAGAAGCCGGCCTGGCGATCGCTGGAGGACGTAATCAACGTGCCTCCGAAGGGGACGGTCCGAATCGCCTGGTATCCCGACGACAGGCCCGGCATGTGGATGTACCACTGTCACATCCTCGATCACCACGCGGCCGGAATGATGGCGCACTTCGAGGTCGTCGGTGAGAGAGATGAGGAGCATGGCCATGGACAAGGGAACAATCAGTCCGTCGCTGCGCCTGTCAGCCACGCTGCTGCTTGTGGGACAACTCCTGTACATCGTGGTCACACTTTTCCACGCCGGCGGCGAGGCGAATAACCACCACGCTGTGTTCGCCGGGTACGCTCGCAGTGGGATCTGGGCGGCCGTGCACGCCGGCCAGTTCGCGTGTATGGCGATCTTTCTCGCGGGGCTGTTCGCCTTGTTCTTTGCCCTGGACGTTGAGGCTGGGACGGCGAGATGGGCGGGTCGATTCGGCGCCGTTTCAGCGGCGGTGACGCTGGCGCTGTACGGCGGCGTTCTAGCCGTGGACGGGGTCGCCCTCAAGCAGACCGTGAACGCGTGGGCGAGCGCCCCTGAGGCCGAGAAGGCCGCGCGCTTCGCGAGCGCCGAGGCAATGCGCTGGCTCGAATGGGGGATGAGGAGCTACGAGAACTTCGCGCTGGGCCTCGCTGTGCTCCTGTTCGCGGCCGCGGTAGTGCGGACGGCTTGGGTGCCGCGGCCGATCGCTTGGCTGATGGGACTCTCCGACCTCACCTACCTGGTGCAGGGCTGGGTGTCCGGCTCCGAGGGCTTCTCGCGAACGCACACGATCGTCATCATTCTGGCCGAAGTCCTGAACGTGGCGTGGATGATCTGGCTGGTCGTTTTCGCCTGGCGGATGCCGGATTCGGAGCCAGCCTCGCCTGGTCGATGAAGGCGTGATCCGCCCCGCCGCCACCTCGGCACCCCTCGGCAACGCCGGCGCTTTCAACGGCTGATCGAGCCTCGGGCATGGTTTGTCGGTCAGACAACCGAAGGACGGGCGGAAGCATCCCTCCAAGGCTCAGAGATCAGCCTGAGATCTCGTAGACAGCGCTGTAAGGTTTCGAGTGGACGCACGTCTGCCCCTTTGAAAGCGCATAAGGCGCTAAAGAAAACAGAGGAGAAAACAATGACGAACCGAAAGAATGTACCCGACCGAACTGCGGCTACTACCACCTGCTGCGGCACCTGTGACTGCGCCAGTTGCTCCTGCGGATGCCCCAAAGGCGCATGCCGCTGTCAATCGACGAACTGCAAATGCGGCTGCCGCACACCTGGCAATCGCCGGTAGTCCGGATCTGGCCCCGGTCGCCAGACGGTTGGCCGGGGCCACGCAGGCGAAGCAGGTTCGGCGGCCGCTGCGGGATAATGTCCAAATGCGGGAAGGGATTCACGCGGAATCTACCCTTAAAACTCACTTGCGGGCCCAGAACTCCGGTAAATGCTGAGCGACTGATCGTCACTGATACGAGACCCGGTTTCCGTAGCGGTGCATTTCCGGAGCGGGCATCGACCCGTTCAAGTAGACTGACATGAAGGTCGTATAACACGCGGTTTAGACGCCGCCAAAAGGAACACTTGTGAAAGCGATTCTGCACACCCGGTACGGCTCCCCCGATCTTCTCCAGTTCAAGGAGGTGGACAAACCCGCTCCCAAGGACAACGAGGTCCTGATTAAAATACACGCGACCACGGTGTCGAGTGGCGACTGCAACGTCCGCAATTTCACTTTCGTTACCAAATCCTGGCTCCCGATCGCGAAACTCATGTTTGGCATTGGAAAGCCTTGGAAAGAACGCGTCCTCGGGACTGAGTTGGCCGGAGAGGTGGAGAGAGCGGGTAAAGACGTTAAGAGGTTCAAGACGGGGGACCAGGTTCTTGCCTCGACCGGAATGGCGGGCGGCGGGCACGCCCAGTACGCGTGCCTTCCTGAAAAAGGGGCTTTGGCGATCAAGCCGGATTCGCTGAGTTGGGAGGAGGCAGTTGCCATTCCGTTTGGCGCCAGCACCGCGTTGTATTACCTCCGCGACCTGGGGAAGATCCATGCCGGGCACGAGCTTTTGATCATTGGAGCTTCGGGGAGCATCGGCTCGGCTGCGGTACAGTTAGCCAAACACTTTGGGGCGACCGTGACTGCGGTGTGCAGCGGCGCGAACGTAGAAATGGTGAAATCTCTGGGTGCGGACAATGTGATCGACTACACGAACGAAGATTTCACCAAGAATGCAGCGACCTACAACTTGATATTTGACGTCGTCGGCGCAACCACCTTAGACCGCTGCCGAGACTCGCTGAAACCCAAAGGTGTCTTTCTTGCTTGCATCATGGGTTTAACTGACGTTGTTCGGATCTCTGGACCTCCATCGCCGGTGGCAAAAAGATGAGGGGCGGTGTAGCCATCAACAACCTGAAGAGAATGACTTTCATCGCCGAACTTGCCGCGGGTGGGAAGCTCAGGCCGGTCATCGACAGAAGTTATCCCTTGGAGCAGATCGCAGAAGCCTTCAAGTATGTTGAGCAAGGACACAAGAAGGGAAACGTCGTGATCAGGGTGGAGCATTCACGATGAAGCGATACGTCGCCACAATCTGTGAGACGCAGTTGCACTTGGCACTTCATGGGACCAGGCACCTGCGAATAGCTATAGCTCCTCAGTTTCCTTCGCGCAATCAACTCTGAAGGGCGCGCGGCCAACCTGACTCCGCAAACCCAAGGGGCCTTCAGGGAACCAGGCGAACCAATCTAGCGTACGGTATGACCTGGCTCTGGTGGGTGCCAATCGTCTTGCCCAATCTCGGCGCGGTGTCGCTTATGGGCCGACTGCCGGACTTGACCTACAACCCGGCGTTAGCTCGCCTAGCCCTTGGGATGTTCGGCCGCTGCTGGCCGTAGCCGTGATGCGACTGGCGGTCGGCCAAGGAGGCATTAACAGCGCGCTGGGGCTTTGCCGATCGCGGCGCTACCATTCCAGCGGATTCCTCCTGTGTACACCGCTCACGAAATCAACGGCGACCAGCCCAGGGCTTGTCGATGCGTCCGTTCCGGGCGGTTCTGCTAGCTAGTGGAGGTCCGTCCTTTTCCGGGTCCTGCCTGGAGCGCGCGATGGTAGGATTATGCCAACAACAATGACAAAAGCGTAGGATCATGCCAAGAACCGTGACACGAATTGCCACCAATTCTGGCAAATATTCGCAACTGACCGTTTAGAATCAACGGGCGGAGCTGTCAACTACTCTGGCATCCTACATCTTTTCTTCTTCTTCTCCTCCCGTTGTCGGACGCCGTGCCTCCTCCTCTTGAGCTGGTAGATCGAAGAGGCTCAGCATTGGCGGCGTTGCAGGAGCCGGCTTGTCTTCCTGCTTCGGTGCGGGTTCGGCCGCCTTGCCTTTCGCTCCACCATTCCCCACGGTCTTTTGCTTCTTCTTCAGTTCCTCGCGAGCGGCTTTCTCCGCCTCTTCACGCTCTCGTTGAATTTCGGCGAGGTTGGCACCCAACGCAACGTGCCCGGCCACGAATTCACGGACTTGCGTCGGCAGTTCGCGGTCCAGTTCTTCGGGGGTTCCCGTGCAGCAAAACGGCGTTGCCAGCGCCGCGTTTTCGCTGTCTTTCGTTTTCTTCGGAATGACGGAAACCGTCAGGTGTTGCTCGTCTGCCTTCGACACGATCATCATCACCGTGCGGTCGGCGAGCATCGGCATCAGTTGGGCGAAGAAGCCGCCCGCAATTGCTGTTGCTGGTGTACTCATGGTCGTTCTCCTTTGTGCCCTCGGAGGGAGCGGCCGTCACCGGCCGCTCCTGTCTAAAACGGCACGTCGCTATCGGTCCCACTCTCATTCATGGGCGGTTCCAACGGCTGCTCCCTCTTGGCCTTTGGTTGGCCGGGAACCGGCCGCTTTTCCTCGCTGTGATTGTTTCCACGGCCCAGGAAGCGGACCTTGGACGCGACCACCTCGACGGAGGTACGCGCGTTGCCGGCTTTGTCTTCGTACTCGCGGACCTGGAGGCGGCCTTCGACATACACGCCATCTCCGCAGGACAGATGCTCGGCGCATGCCTGCCCAATTCCGTTGAATGCGGCCACTCGCAACCATGTGGTCCGTTCCTGGGGCTCGCCGTCACGGTTCTTCCACCGTTCATTGACGGCCACTGAGAAGTTAACCACGTGAGACTTTCCGTCGTTCAGAAACTTCATGTCCGGCGCGCCGCCCAAGTTTCCGATGATCTGGACGTTATTCAAACCCAACATTTCCTCTGCTCCTTTCAGTTCTTCGTACACAACGCACCGGCCCGCACCGACACACTGGTCCGCACGGGCCTAGGTGCGGCTAGATTGGTGAAGTTGGCCCTACGGGCAGAACGCCCGCGGGCAAAAACAGACGCGGCAGCCCTATGCCGCTTCGGCGGGGACCGACTCTTCGGATTCTTCGTTGCCTTCCGGCTCACGGGCCGGTGGTTCGATCGACACCCGAAGCGCCGTCACCCGGGTTTGAAGCACATCCAGGCTGGCCTTTAGCTCGGCATTGTCGAGACGCTCGATCACTTCGTCCAGCGTCCCCTCAGTACCCTCCAAGACCGCTACGACAAATCCTGTATCGAGCGCCATCGGGTTCTCCTTTCTCCGGATCAGCCATTCCTCGTTGAAGCGGCAATTTCCGTCCCGGTTTCTTGACGATCATCGTGTCCAACTCGGCCGCCAGGTCCGCCATGCCCTGCTGGACCTTCGCGCGCACGCCGCTGGTCGTCCGGAGGTCATCCGCGCTTACTCCGACGAGCATTTCCCGCGCCTTCTCCACCAACCCTTTCAGCTCTGCGTCGTCAGTGACGTTCCGGAAATCGAAGGTCCCCAAGAACTCCACCAAGTTCGAGACCGTGGTCTCTTTGAACCGCAGCGGCTTGCCTTCGGGGCCGTCCTTCAGCCGATCGCGCATGTGCTTGACCAACTCGCCCATCGCCGTCCGGAGCACCTGTTGGATTTCCCGACCCGCTTCCGCCATCATCTCTGCCGCCTTCTCCCGTTCGTCGTGCCAGATCTTGGTGGAAATCTCGCGAAGTTGGTCGGGAACGCCAAAGCTGATGTACTGCCAGATGAGGGTGAACTGCTGGGCAACGTACTCCAACGGTGGGTAGTCGGCCGGATTGTAGAGGGAGCGCAGCCGCGCTGCGGCCTCCTGGCACAGCGTCGGTACGCCGTCAGGAACGTTTCGATCAAATCCTTTCGCCGTGCCGCGAATTCTCGCAGCTTGTCCTCCATTTGCTCCAGCATCGCCAGCGGACAAAGATGAATGCCGGCCTCGAACGGCAGACACGTATCGTAGAGGTAGCGCCGGATCTCCCCATCGAAGTTGGCGATCGTGCGCAGCTCTTTGGAATCGAGCAGATGTTTGGAAATCAAAAGCAGACTCTTGTCTGTGTCCACTTCCACCTGCGAATTGCTGACCTTTCGTGTGTTGCCAAGCCGGCCGAGCCGGACCTTGACGCACACCGTCTTTTGGGCCAGGTCCTGGCCCATGCTCTGAACCTCAATCAAATGCATTGGCATAGCTGCCATGTCGTGTTTCTCCTCCCTCGTTCTTTTGGTCACCCGATCCTGCATTGACATCAGGACCAGATCTTGAAATACACGCATCGACCTGCCCAATTCGACGTGTGCCTGCCGATTCTTCTGGAAGAAGTTCGGGATTCGCGTGCCTAATCTGACCGCTTCCGCGGTTTCGTTTCAGGCAGGAACACCGAGCACGGGGAATCCCGTGAGTACGGATTTTCCACTTTCCTCGATGCTGATTTCGACGAGTTGCGGTCCGAAGTCGCCCTCTTGGTAGCGGCTGCTAAACAGTACGAGCCTTTGATTTCTGCTCGTCCGCAGCGGCGCAATTGACGGCTGGGTCTGGTCGTAACGGCCCATCACCGCGAAGTCCAGAAGCCCCCGAACCGCCCGCCAGAGTTCGCACTTCTGTTCCACGGTTGCACCCAAGCGCGTCACAAACCGCCCGCATGCCAGCTCGCTTTCCGTGTAGCCGGTGAACATCCCGAGGCTCACTGCTGGCGCGGTCCTGCGGAACGTTCTCATCAGTTCCAACAGCGCCTCGGCTTGCTGCATTGGCTCGCCGCCGGAGAAAGTAGCCCCCTCCAAAGACCCGAACTGGCTTGCTTCCTCAAATCGCTGAACCACTTCGAGCACGGGCACTTCAACGCCGCGGAACTTGTGCGTCGCCGGGTTCCAGCATTTTGCGCAGTGCAATGAGCATCCCTGAAAATAGATCACCGCGCGCAGTCCCGGTCCATTTGCCCGGCTCGCCGGAACGAAAGCATGTAGAAGCATACCAACTCCCTTTCATTTCGCAGAGTGTGCGGCTACAGCGCTGCCAACAGCCTCGTACGCTGTGTCGCCTCAGGCGTGTCGAAGCTGCTCCCTAGCACTGGCAAACGCAACAAATCGCAATCACTGTCGGCTCTTGAGATTCTGTTCGCGCGAGTCGACGGCCGTGCTATAGAACGCGGCTTTCTTTCGCTGCACTTTCGCTTGATCGTCTCCCTGGAAGTCTTTCAGGACCTTGTCGCATCCTTGGCTTGCAAAGCCCTCCAGATCCACTGAACTGTCGCCGTTTTGGTCAATGACCACTGTGATCGTCTTCTGCTGCATGGCTCAGCTCCTATCGCGCGACGAACTGCAG
>JAIQFL010000663.1 GCA_020073365.1 Terriglobia bacterium
AAGAATCGCCCGCAAGCGGGCGAGGCAGGCGGAACCGCCTGCCTCACCACTGAAGGCGCAGGACTTCACTCCGCGCGTAAGGCGTCCACCGGTTCGATGGCCGTGGCCCGCCTGGCCGGCAGGTAGGTCGCCAGCAAGGCGGCTGCAACCAGGACCACTGCGACAGCGCCATAGGTCGTGGGATCCAGCGGGCTCACTTCGAACAGTAGGGTGGACATCAAGCGCGTCAGCGCGGCTGCCCCGGCGACGCCGCAGCCCACCCCGATGCCGGTCAGCCACAGGCCGTGGCGCACAAACATCCGCCGGACGCTTTCCTGCGACGCACCGAGAGCCATGCGAATCCCGATCTCGCGCGTCCGTTGCGATACCGAATACGCGATCACGCCGTAGATGCCCACCACGCCGAGCAACAGCGCCATACCCGACGCGATGGCCAGCATGACCAGCGTGAACGAGGTGCGCGCCATGGACTTGGCGTAGATTTCACCGGCCGTGCGGACGCTGGCGATCGGGAGGTCGGAGTTGACGGACCACACCGCCTGGCGGACTTCATTCAAAAAGCCGCCGGAGCCGGTTCGGCTGCTGCGGATCGCGAAAGCCATGGTGCGTTGCACGCGGACGGGCATGTCCCAGAAGTTTTTCACCATGATGGGCCAATAGATCACGGCCGGGGCCTTCTGATCGGCGCCGTCATCGCGTTCGTTCCCCACCACGCCGACGATTTCCCGCCAGGCCCCCTTGGGGTTTTCGCGGACGCGTTTGCCGAGGGCCGCGGCCGGATCGCGCCAGAATTCGCGCGCCAGATTCTCGGAAACCAGAACTACGGGGCGCATCTCATAGCTATCCGTCCAGGTGAGATCGCGGCCGGCCAGCAGAGGATTGCCCATCGTCTTAAAGTAGCCGGGCGCAACGAATTTGTAGCGGCGTATGGGGGGAATCTGGCCTTCGGTATAGTGCCGGTCCTCTGCGAAGACGGGGTCGTTATCGTAATTTCCGTCCATGGTGATCGAATTCCCAAAACCGGCGGATACGACGCCCGGGATCGCCGCGATCTTCTGCAGGATGTCGTTCTCCATCCGGACCACCAGTTCGGGTTTGGGCACCAGCGCATCCGGAATGGAGACGCGCAATGTCTGGATTTCATCCGGACGCGTGAATCCGGGCTCGACGCTCCGCAACGCCTGAAACGTGCGGATCATGAGCCCCGAGCCGATCAGAAGGACCAGGGCCAGCGCCACCTGCACCACCACCAGGACGCTCCGCGCGCGGTGACGTTCTTTGCCCTGGCTCAAGGTGCGGCCTCCCTGGCGGAGAGCGCTGCCCAGGCGCGGCCCAGCATATTTGAACACCGGCACCAGGCCGAACAGCAGACCGGCCACCAGCGAGATCGTCATGGTGAACAGCAGGACCGGCGCATCCACGGTAATCTCATCCAGCCGCGGAAGATTCGCGGGGCTCAGGGCGACGAGCAGCCGCAGCGCCGCGCCGGCGAGTCCCAGGCCCAGCGCGCCGCCGATGAGTCCCAGGGTCACGCTCTCGAAGAGAAGCTCACGGGCGATCTGTGCCCAGCCCGCGCCCAGAGCGGCCCGGATCGCGAGTTCCTGCTGGCGCCCTTCGGCCCGCACCAGCGCCAGGTTGGCCACGTTGGCGCAGGCGATGAACAGGACCATGCCGACGGTCCCCATCAGGACCCATAACACTCCGCCTACGTCGCCGACCACATCCTGTTTGAGCGGCCGCACACTCGGGCCGAGGCGCGCCTCTTCGAACATCTTGGCGGTCATACCCGGAGCGGGCGGAAACTTCTGGGCCATTATGGGGAGCATGCGTGCGACATCCGCGTTGGCCTGCGCGAGGGTGACGCCGGGTTTGAGCCGGCCCAGGGATAGATAGCTGAAGTTCCCGATAAAGACTTTGTTGCGGTCCAACTGAAGGGGCAGGACCAGGTCGGGCTTGAAGTCCATGAAGCGGAAGTTCCGCGGCAGAACGCCGATCACTTCGCGGGCTTCCGCATCCACCAGGATCCTTCGCCCGATCACGGAAGGGTCGCCGCCAAACCGGCGCTGCCAGTATCCGTAGGCCAGCATGACGGTCTGTGGACTGCCGGCCGAGTCGTCCTTACGCGTAAACCAGTGCCCCAGGATGGGTTGCATCCCAAGGATCGGGAGGGTGCCATCCGTCACATCCAGCGCAGACACCTCTTCCGGCTGGCCGGTTCCGGTAATGTTCACGGCGTCACGACGCCACATACCGACGTCCTCGAAAGCGCGGCCCTCCTCGCGGAAGGTGAAATAGGTAGCGGGCGACGCGTTGATTTCCTTGAAGCCCAGCCCCGGCGCGGTTTCCCAGATACCGACCAGCCGATCGGATTCGCGATACGGGAGAGGCTTCAGGAGAACGCCGCTCACGACGCTGAAAATCGCTGTGTTGACGCCGATGCCGACGGCCAGCGTGATCACCGTGATGAACGTAAACATCGGCGCGCGGAAGAGCCTGCGCAGGACATGTGTGATGCGGACGGTTGACGATCCCATAGCGGTGCGTTTCCCAGTGGGGCAGGCAGTCTTTGCCTGTCGAGGCCGGCTCAAATCCGGCAGCAACCACAAAGACAACGCAGAGTAGATAATACGCTGCCCGGCGGTGGAAGTTCGCAGAATTCGAGCGGAGCCGGCGGCTCACTCAGCGGGGCGCTCCCCGTCGTTGCGGATGGAGGCGATGGAGGCAGCCGCGGGGCTTGTCGAAAGCGGCCGCACGCGTAGCGAGTAGAGCTTGTCTTTCTCGATTTGTGCTGGAAAGGGATTTGCACGCCATCCGACCACCATCTGGTCGGAATGATGATTGTCGCCCACTGACAGTCTCTGAAACTTCGCCCCCCCCCCGACAGCCAGTCCAATGTGGTATGGTATGGCTGGATGGACTTCCGGCCCGCTCTCACGCACGATTCCGCAATCCCCCTCTACCGCCAGGTTTTTGCCCAAATCGCCTCCAAGATCCGGTCCGGAGAGCTGGCACGAGGCGAGCGCCTGCCAGCCACTCGGGAATTGGCTGGCCAACTTGGACTGAACCGGACTACCATTTCCGCCGCTTACGAAATGCTGGAGGCCGAGGGGCTGATCGCGGGACAGGTGGGCCGCGGCAGTTTCGTGACCTGTGACGCGGCGGCTGCGGGTGGGATGGATTGGGGCACCTTGCTGGAACGCTGCGAGACGCCGGCGGCCGGAATCTCGGGGGGATTCGGCAGAGAGGGCATCAGCTTTGTGATGTCCCGGCCATCGCGCGCGCTTTTCCCGCTCGACGAGTTCCGCGCGACCTGTGCCACGGTTCTGGCTCGGGAAGATCTCGCCGATATCCTGCAACTGGGCTCGCCCAGCGGCTACGAGCCCCTGCGGCGCCATCTGCTGGAGGAGGCCCGGCGTCAGGACCTGGCGGGACCGGGCGACGACCTGATCATCACCAACGGATGCCAGC
>JAIQFL010000664.1 GCA_020073365.1 Terriglobia bacterium
GAGCTGCTGGAAATTTGCGATGGTCACAACCGCCACGGCGCCATTCTTCGCGACAAACTGTTCGGGGGTCAGAAAGTCCTTGCAGGTCTCGCCGAGGGGATTGGGCGCTGCGCCGCGCCCGCCTCCGCCCGCAGCCGGAGCTGCTGGTTGTCCGCCGGGCTCCGCCGAATTCTGCGCCGCGCCGCCCGGCGCAGGAGGCGTCCCGGCTCCAGCGGGCGCCGCGCCGCCGCGCCCTCGTGCCCCTCTGCCCCCGGCAGCCTGTAGCGCCGCCAACTCCGGCGGAAGCCCGGCGACCACGATGATCTTGCCGCGCACATCCAGGCCTTCATAAGGGTTCAACTTGGTCTTGTTGATGACGTAGCCGTTGCCCGCAAAAACCAGGTTTCCGGCCGCCTCGAACGGCTCCAGCGGGGGCGCGCCTCGCCCTCCCGCGCTTACCGTCCAATCCTTGGCGTAGACCAGTTCCGTGGGTGAAGCTGCCGCATTCGCTCCGCCGCGCGCTCCCCCGCCACCGCCTCCCCCCGCGGCCCCTGCGCCGCCGCGCCCCCCGCGCCCGGCCGGCGCGGTGATGGAGGCCTTGGTCTCCTCCGGTATGACCGTCTTACTGACCAGCTCGATCGGCATGAAGTACGGCTGCAAGGGGCCGTTCGTGTTGGTGGCGCTCCCTCCCGGCTTGAGCCCCCACTCCGCCAGGTGGCTGGCGACGAACAGCGCCGCGGTATCGTACCCGCGCGAGGGCAGGTTGCGCCCCTCGAGCTGATCGGAGGCGAGGAAGTAGAGATAAATCTTCATCTCTTCCTCGGTAATCGAATCCGCGTTGCCGTAGCCCACGGCGGCCGTGGCTACGACCTTGGTCGCTTTGGCCTTGGATGGTGGAACGGGGTCCGCCGCTCGAACGGCGACCAGTACAGCGAGCGAGAGGGCCAACAGGGAGGTGCTAATCAAGATTCTGCGCATAGATTCTCGGGGTAAGCTGTAAGCTTACATTAAAGCACCTTTCCGGGGGGGAAACACCGTTTTAGGCGGAGGACAGGTCCACCACCCGAAGCCGCTTCACTGATTTTCAGTATCCCGCGGTTCCACCGTACGCACGGAGAACACAGGCAAGTCCAGGCAAGTCCGGAACGGATCGGCAAACCGGAAGTGCCCGTGCTACCCTCGCCGCTCATGCAGAATCCGGTAGATCTGCGCGCCGTACTTTTCCACCGTACCGATGGCGATTCCGGGGATGGCCAGCAACTCGGCGGCGGTTCCAGGGCGCTTGGCTGCCATGGCCTTCAATGCCTGGTCGCTGAAAACCTTGAACGGCGGAACCCCGCGGCGCTTGGCCTCGGCCATGCGCCAGTTGCGCAGGGCTTCTTCGATCCGCGTATCCGGAATGGCCGGCGGACGGCTTTCCTGGGTTGCCGGTTTGGTTGCAGGTTTCACCACCGGCTTCGATTCCACAGGGCTGTCCCGCCTCCCTCCCTTCTTGCGCCGCTCGGCAAGCGCGGCCTTCTTCTTGCGCTTGCGCCCAGTTCCCGCCGACGCGGCGCCATCCTTCATGAGGAGGCTCGCGGTGCCGGCGTGGTCGATGGCATACGCCTGCGGCGTAAGACTCACTTTCCGGTAGGGGATGGCCTTGCCATCCTTCTCGAAGATGGCGTCGGTGAACCGCACAAGCCCGGCCCGCCCCATGGACCCCAGCACCTCCTCGAAATCGGTGCGGCTCATCTCCGCTTTGGGATTCAGTTCGCTGTGAAGCCTGCCGGTAGTGTTGGTCCCCTCGACACGCAGCGAGGCAATCACCTGGTGGACCGTGGCGCGCTCGGCCTCCAAAAGCGGACGAAACTTCTGTCCGGCACACTCCGCCGGCGCGCAAAAATCGCAGAGTCCGCAAGCCTTCTGCCCGTCCGCGACATCGCCGAAGTGGCGCACCAGCGCGGCCATGCGGCACTGGTTGCCTTCGGCATAGCGGAGCATCAGATTGAGCTGACGCAGCTTCTGGTCGCTCTGGACCAGGTACGACTCGCGCCAATGGTCGTGGCCGCGGCAGACGTTCTCCGCAAAGTCCACCTGGGCGCCGCCGTGAATCCACAGCTTCTCGAGCACCCGGTCGAAGACGTCCGGATCCATCCGGCTCTTCTCCTGGAGCGCGGCCTTTTCTTCCGGCTCGGGGCGCAACTGGTGGAACAGGGCCTCCAGGAAGCTGATGTCCGGGTAGTTGCGTTCGAAGAAGAAGTCGTGCGTGCGGCGGTCCGCGTAGGAGTGCATCAGGATGGTGCGGCTGGGTTTCCCGTCGCGCCCGGCGCGGCCGATCTCCTGATAGTAGGCTTCCAGGCTCCCCGGTAGGGCGGTGTGGATCACGGTACGAATATCGGGTTTGTCGATGCCCATGCCGAACGCGATGGTCGCGACCATGACCTCGATCCGTCCGTCCAGAAACTGCTCCTGCACGCGCTTGCGGTGCTGCCCATCGAGTCCCGCGTGATACGCGGCGCAGGGGAAGTGCTGGCCGAGATCCAGGGCCAGGGCTTCGGTCTGTGCGCGCGTGGGCGCGTATACGATGGCGGGCCGGCACGCAGCGTCGAGCAACAGTTCACCCGCCATTTCCGCCCGTTTCGAGGTGGCTACCTCCACCACTTCGATGGCGAGATTGTCGCGCCGGAAGCCATGGATGAAGCGTCCCGGGTCGGCCAGCCCTAACTGCTCGACGATATCGTCCTGCACCAGGGGTGTGGCCGTGGCAGTCAGCGCTACCACGGGCGCAGGGCGCAGGGTCGGGAGATACTGGCCGAGCATGCGGTAGTCCGGCCGGAAATCGTGGCCCCATTGGGAAATGCAGTGGGCCTCGTCAATGGCCACCAGGGATGGCTTGCGCTTGGCCAGCATTTCGGGGAAGCCCGCCACGCGCAGCCGCTCAGGTGCGATGAACAGAAACTGCAGGTCGCCGTTGAGATAGTCGATGCAGGCCTGGCGCGAGGAAGCGCGGTCGCGGTGCGAATGAATGCGCTCCACCCGAAAGTTGCGTTCCTGGAGTTTGCGGACCTGATCCTCCATGAGCGCAATCAGGGGACTGATCACCAGCGTGGTTCCCCCGCGCGCGATGCCGGGCAGTTGATAGCACAGGGACTTGCCCGAGCCGGTGGGCATGACCAGCAAGACGTCCCGGCCTTCGATCACAGCTTTGCAGACAACCTCCTGGTTGGCGCGGAACGAGGAGAAGCCGAAGGCCTCGCGGAGGAGATCGGTGAGGGCCGCACCAGCTCCCGAGGCGAGTGGCACGGGCGCTGTTGACGGTGTTCCAGGCAGAATTTGCCGTAAGCCTGCTGGGTGAGTTTGCGAAACATTTTGCTTTCATCGGGTGCGCGGTGATTTATGTGGCCCTGCTGACGGCGGCGGCCTCGCTTTTTCTTCGCCTGCGGAAAGGACGGCGTCCACTCTCCATCGCCCTATTCAGTCTCTTCCTCTGGTTGTTCACATTG
>JAIQFL010000246.1 GCA_020073365.1 Terriglobia bacterium
ATGGCGAACTGAGGATCGTTCTGGAACGTGCCATTGATGCGCTCCCTGACACTTATCGATTAGTCTTTGTGCTCCGCGCCGTCGAGGGCCTTAGCGTAGCCGAGACCGCTCGCTGTCTGGATATCGGAACGGAAGCCGTCAAGACCAGGCTGCACCGGGCGCGCTCTTTGTTGCGGAAAGATCTCCAGCAGCGTGCGGGTGTCGTGAGCGCCCAGGTCTTTCCATTTCACCTTTCCCGCTGCGATCGCGTCGTGGAAGCCGTTTTTCGGAGAATCGGCTCGCGGTCGGAAGGAACCCTAATCTCGGAACAACCCACTACTTGACCCCTGAGGGCGAAGGCTTCCGAGGTCCAACCGGCTCCCAAAACACCGTGCACCGGCGGCCGGCCGCGGCCTTCTGCCGGTAGAGCCGCCGCAGATTCAGGGTCTCGATCACCTCGTCGTCCTCGCAGGTGGAAACCGTGCCGAACATCCCCGCCGCGGCCTGACGATCCAGAGCCTGGTCGGACGCGATGTGCAGGGGTACAGCCACGTCTTCCGGAAGATCGATCACTTCGGCATACGAGAATGCCGTGCCTTCGGCGGGCGGACGCCGCGTCAGAAAGTAGACATGCTCGTCCGCCCACAGGGTCCCGTGGAGAGGTGTGACATCGTCGACCTTCCGCGCAACGGCTTCCATATCCCGCCACGACAGCTTGTTACGATCCTCGCGCAAAGAGTATGCGAGCCCCAGCGAAAGCACCACAGCCAGCACCGCCACCGGCCACCAGGCTGGAACCGGCTTGCGAATCCGCGAAGCGATCGCATAGAGCCCCGCTGCGGCAGGAATCGCAAGGGCAGGCGCCACCAGTACGAAATAGCTTTCAAAGGTAGGATGAGCCGCACAGAGTTCGGCGCCAATCGCCGCCGCCAGCCAACCGCACAGATAGAACTCCGACCGCGCCCCATCGTTCCAGGCGCTCTTTCTGGCGACGAACCAGAGCCCCACGACGGCCAGCAATCCAAGCAACAGTGCTGTCGGAGAGTGTAACCAGGAGGTCAAGATTCCCAGGTCGTGGGGCGTCGCATCTTCCCAGTTCGTGCGGCGGTAGAGAAGTTGGTATTCGATCAGGTTGAAGACTACCGCTCGAGGCGCCTGGGCGAACAACCATAGCACCGGCAGGAACGGGATCGCCGCTCCAGTAGTGACTGCGAATAGCGTGATCCAGCGCTTCCCGGCTGGGCTGTGACGCAAGATCCAAATCACGATGACCGGAGCCGCCGCCGCCGTCAGAAGCGAAGACGCCGCCGCGGCGGATACCAGAAAGCCCGCCCCCGCCGTGAACAGCAGCCCTCTTCGCTCGACCGCCAAAACCGCCACGCGAAACGCCGCCACCATCAGAAACAGGCACAGCGCGTAAGCCTGTCCAACAGTTGCGTACTCCACCACCGCGACATTCAGACCAAGCACCAATGCCGTCGTGATCGCAGCGGGCAATCGCCAGCCCGCCACGGGGAAACGCGCGTAGATGAAATCCGCAGCCAGTAGGACCGCTCCGGCCGTCACCACGGACGCCAGCGCATGTGCCGCGCGCCATGTGTCCCCCAGGATCCGCATCCAGCCGGCATTCCAGCAAGCGTTCAGCGGCGTCTGCGGGAAACAAAAATCCAGGTACGGTCTCTTTCCCCCCAGGATCAACTGCGCTGCCAGCAGGTGAAAACCCTCATCCCAGGTGAACGCCGCTGTCTGGGAGTAAGCCAACAGCACCGCCAGGAGAATCGCCACTACACCGCAGAGCACGAGAAAGGAGCTGTTTCTTCGGCTCACAGAATCGACGCCGTCCACCCGCACTGTCCCCTACCGCACAGCCTTCCCCAACTCCGCCGTCGCCCCCTGGATCGCCTCGCCCGCATTCTCCAGCACCGTGCCGACTTTGACGATCTCCTCGTCCGCCAGCTTCCACTGCTTCTGCTCGATGCTCTCGCGAACGGCGGGCAGCGTCTTCACTCCGTATCCCGTGTAGAATCCGGGCGCGTAAATCTGATGCTTGAACCAGGGGCGGTTGGGCAGCCCGTCCTTCAGCGTGAGCGCACGCTCTACCGTGATCAGCTTCGCATTCGCCTCGCGCAGAGCCGCGCGCGCCAGCGCCGACCCTCCATTCTCCGTGGCGTGGGTGAGCGCCTCGTCGTAGAGCTGCGCGCTTCGCTGGAGCGCCGCCAGGCCGTTCTCCAGCGGCGCGAAATTGAGGAAGGGAGGGACTGCCTCCTTCGGCGGTGCGACCATCTTGTGCCGCGGGTCCTCGATCGCCGCGAACAGCCCTTCGTCGATCTGCCGGTTGCGCTCGATGGTCTGGTCGCGCTTGTCGCGCGCCAACTTCTCCACTTCCTCTACATAGCGCTTTACCGTGTCCGTGAGATCGTCGAAATCGAACGGCAGCAGTTCCGCATCGGCCAGCCGCATCACGGTGGTCCCGGCCGCCTGGGCCAGCGCCCTCCCGTAGGCGAAGTCGGTATCCGAGAAGTGCGTGTACCAGTAAAAGTCGTCGTAGATCGAATGGTAGATCCCCCCGCCATCCTCTCCGCCGAAACTCATGTCCACGGACGCAATGCCCAGGTGATCCAGGAACGCCGTGTAGTCCGAGCCGGAGCCGAGCGCTCCGATTCGGAGATCGGGGCGGCTGCGCAGTTCCTGGCGGTCCTGCGGTGTTGCGGCAGGGGGCGGGTTGCCGATCCGCCGAAACTGGAGCCGCTTCCATACCGACAGTCTAGATTCGGGGTCGTCGATCTCACGCGCCACCCCGTTGATGAATCGCTCCAGCGTGTGCGACCCCTCCACCTCCAGATAGCCGCGCCCGTTGCCGTCCGAATTGATATAGACCGCGGCGTTGCGCTGCAGCTCTTCCGCATGCGCTTCGGCCCATTCGGTGGACCCCAGCAGTCCCGGTTCCTCGCCGTCCCAGGCACAGAGGACAATGGTGCGCTTCGGCTTCCATCCCTGCCGCAACAACATACCCAGGCCGCGCGCTTCTTCGAGCAGCGGACCCAGGCCGGAGATGGGGTCTTCCGCGCCATTCACCCAGCCATCGTGATGGTTGCCGCGAATGATCCACTCTTCGGGATAGGTCGCGCCAGGGATGCGGGCGATCACGTCATAGATGGTTTTCAGGTCCCAGTTGAATGCCAGCTTCAGATGAACCTTGGCGGGTCCGGGACCCACGTGATAAGTCATGGGCAGTGCGCCGCGCCAGTTTTGCGGCGCCACCCGCCCCTTCAGCGCGGCCAGCAGCGGCTGCGCGTCACCGTAGGAAATCGGCAGCACGGGGATCTTGGTCAGCGTAACCGCCTCGTTCCGCGGCAGCCGCTTCGCGTCTTTGGTGGCGCCCACACCGGGCGTGAGAGGGTCGCCCGGATAGACCGGCATGTCCATGACGCTGCCCCGCTGCACACCGTCCTTGTTGCGGTATGCGCCTTCGGGAAATACCTCGCCCTGGAAATAGCCGTCATCGCGCGGATCGGAATAAATCAGGCAGCCGACCGCGCCATGTTCCGCGGCGACCTTGGGCTTGATGCCGCGCCACGACCCGCCGTAACGCGCAATCACCATCGCGCCCTTCACCGAGATCCCCAGCCGGTCGAGCATCTCGTAGTCTTCCGGTATCCCGTAGTTCAAGTACACCAGGGGCGCCGTGACGTCCCCATCGATCGAGTAGGCGTTGTACGTGGGGAGCTGCTCCTGGCGCTGCGAAGACGTGGGATCGGTGGAGACGGCCGGCTCTTCCAGTTTGGCCGTGACGTGGGTCGGCTCCACCAGCTCCAACAGGCGCTCCTTCGGGGTGGGAAAAAGAACGTCGAAGGTCTCGATCTGCGCGTCCAGGCCCCATTCCTTGAGCTTCGCGAGTATCCACTCGGCGTTGTCCTTATCGTAAGGTGAGCCGACGTGGTGCGGCCGCGCAGCCAGCCGCTGCATGTAGGCGCGCAAATTGGCGGGATCGGGGACAGCGCGGAACTTGGTCTCCCAATCCCGCTCGGTGCGCGTGGATTCGGCAGAGAAGCCGCGCAGCGGTCCGGACTCCGCGGAAAACGCGACCGGCAAGCCCAGCGAAAGGCAGAGGAGATGGATCACAAATCTTTTCATCGGAATGTGAACCATTCTACCGCCGGACGCTGTCGGGCACGTTTTCGACGTACCCAGTCGCACACGCGGATTTCAGAATCACACTCGCGCAGCCCGGCAGGGGACTCCCGGGACTCAGCTTCGCGTGAGGCCGCCGAGGATCTCTTCCACCTCGGCGCCGTCCACGTCCATAATGTGCTGGATTCCGCTGATCTCCGCGGACTCGCGGGTGAGACAGGCGATGTCGCTCCGGCTGATGTAGTTCATCGAGAACTTGCGGCTTCCCGCCATGAGTTGGCGGAGTCCCTGTGCCAGCCTCTCGTAATAGGTATACAGTCCCAGCGCGCCCGCGGGCAGCGTTTCGAACACGGTGTCGCCCAGCTCATGGCGCAATGCGCTCGCTGTGACGAAAATCTCGTCGCGCGAGTTCCCGAAGCGCTCGATGTAGACCGGTAGCTGGCCCTCGTCGATGGCGCGCCCAATCGTCTTGCCCACCATCGCAGCGGCGATCGGCGAGCGGGCCATTCCGACCATCTTCACAAACGGCGCGCCCAGCGCCAGGCCCTTGAAGATCTGGTCCTCGAACGTGAAACCGCCG
Source organism: Terriglobia bacterium (assembly GCA_020073365.1). Lineage (GTDB taxonomy): Bacteria > Acidobacteriota > Terriglobia > Bryobacterales > Bryobacteraceae > JAIQFL01. The sequence goes on from JAIQFL010000246.1 coordinate 4,691, forward strand.
GCGACCGTCAGAGCCGGCACATGTTTGCCGCTGTCGGCAAGCCGCTTGGCGTACGAGTACAGGAGCGAGTGGAGTTCCACGGGTGGAACGCCCCACTCATTCATCATGCGCCAGGGGCTCATGCCGGTTCCGCCGCCCGCGCCGTCCACCGTAAGCATGTCCAGGCCGTACTTCGAAGCAAAGGCGATGGCGCGCGCCAGGTCGGCGGGACGATACGCGCCGGTCTTCAGGAAGATGTACCGGGCGCCGGCTCTTCGCAGCTCTTCGACGCGCTTGGCGAAGGATTCCTCCGTCACCATGCCGACGCGCGAGTGGCGCTCGAATTCCTTGAAGGCGCCGCGCTCGAAGGACTTGATGACCACCGGATCGGTGGGATTCGGCAGCACGATATAGCCGCGGGCATAGAGCATCTGCGCTTTTTTCAGCGAGTTGATCTTGACCTCGCCGCCGATGTCCTTGGCGCCCTGTCCCCACTTCAGCTCGACGCACTCGACTCCGAGCTTTGCGATCGCGTACTCCTGCACGCCCAGCCGGGTGTCTTCGATGTTCGCCTGCACCACGATGGCGCCGTATCCGTCCCGTTGGTAATCCTTATATAGCGAGACACGGCGCTTCAGATCGGCGGTCTCCACCACGCGGCCATCCTGCATGACGGCTTCGGGATCCATTCCGACCACGTTCTCCCCGATGGTCAGCCCCGTGCCCGAAAGCGCCGAGCCTATCGCCAGGCCCTCCCAGTTGTTCTTGGCAATATTGGTCGAGCCAATGCCCGGAATGATCCAGGGGTAGCGGAACTTGAGGCCCTGGTCGTGTCCGATGACGACCTCGGTGTTCACTGCCGGGAAGATCGCCTTGTCGCTGTCAGCGGCCACACCGTACGCGCCCACGGCCGTCCCCATGATATTGAAGTGAGAGTAGTCCACCGGGTAGTTCTTCTCACCCGCGGTGGTGATCACGCCGAACGGCTGGGGGTAGATCACCTCGTGCCCGCGAAACGCGGACTTCCCGATCTCACACATCCCGATGCAGCCATCCACGCACGTCACACACATGCCGGAGGACGGCACAACAGAGCCTTCGGTCCGGTTCTTCGTAAGGGTGGCGGCCGAGGAATTCACTTTCGAAAGCGACATCTGGATCTCTCCTTTGCGGTTCTCAATCTTTGCGGATTTCACAGGCGACACACGGCGCCATGTAACACATCAAATCGTCAAACTTGGGCTTTTCCAGGCACGGCGCGCTCAAATTCGCGCAGGCGCCGCAGATGGCCTCCTCCGGCTGGTTGTACGTGCAGCGGAGCTGGCAGGCCGGGCAGACATACATGCAGCCGCCGCACAGCCGGCAGACTTCGGAAGGAACGTCGAACGGCGTGCCGACGCTGCGGTGTTCTCCGCGCCCGCGGAAGCCGATCGCCTTGGCCATCATCTGCTCCGCGCACATACGCACGCACAGGCCGCACAGAATACAGTCCTCGTGCTCCTGGCGGAAACGCTGTTGGCGGATTTCGTAGGCGGACGCCAGGTCCTGTATGATCTTGGATTGTGGGCACGAGGCCAGCAGCAGCTCCAGGATCATCCGGCGCGCGCGCATCACCCGCGTGGAGCCGGTCCGCACTTTCAAGCCCTCCACGGCCGGATAGGTGCACGAAGAGACCAGTTTCGAGTGGGGCGCATCGCCGATCTCGACCACGCACAGCCGGCAGGCGCCGTACGGCGTAAGGCCATCCATATGGCACAGCGTGGGAATCTCGATGCCGAGATAACGCGCGGCCTCCAGCAGCGTGGTTCCTGCCTCTACCATCACCGGCAATCCGTTCATGGTCAGCGTGATCATGGCTGTTTCACTCCAGACGTGGGGCAGGCGGTTCCGCCTGCCTCGCCCGCTTTGCGGGCGATTCTCTCAAGCTCGGAGTGCTCATAAGGATGCGGGCCTCCGTTCGGGTGCATGGCCGCCCTGCCAAGGGCCCGCTGGCACCGCAATGATGGCGTCGCCCGCGATGGCGTCGAACTTGCAAATTTCATAGCAGGCGCGGCATTTGATGCATTTGGATTGATCGAGATTGTGCGGCTCCTTCTTCGGCCCCGTCAGTGCCCCGGTAGGACAGACCCGAACGCACAACGCGCAGCCCGTGCACTTCTCGGCGATCACCCGATACGCAAAGAGGTCGCGGCACACGGTGGCCGGGCAGTATTTCCGCTCGATGTGAGTGACGAATTCGTCGCGGAAGTAGCGCAAAGTAGTGAGCACCGGCGTCGCCGCCGTCTGGCCGAGCCCGCACATCGACGTGTCCTTCACCACCCTGGCCAGCTCCTCAAGTAGATCCAGGTGCTCCAGCGTGCCGTGGCCGGTGGTGATGTCGTCCAGAAGCTCCCACATTCGCTGCGTCCCTTTGCGGCAGGTGAAGCATTTTCCGCAGGACTCATCCTTCAGGAACTTCATGAAGTATTTCGCCACGTCCACCATGCAGGTGTTCTGGTCGGCGACGATCATGCCACCCGATCCCATGATCGAGCCGGCTTTGGCCAGGCTCTCGTAGTCGATGGGTAAGTCGAACATCGAAGCGGGAATGCACCCGCCGCTCGGGCCGCCGGTCTGGACAGCCTTGATTTCGCTTCTGCCCGAAGGCCCCCCGCCGATTTCGTTCACGATCTCGCCGATGGTGACGCCCATGGGCACCTCGACCAGCCCGGTGTTCTTCACCTTACCAACCAGGCTGAAGATCTTCGTCCCGGTGCTTCCCGGCGTCCCGATTTTCGCGAAGGCTGTGGCCCCACCGGAAATGATGACCGGAATGTTGGCCCAGGTCTCCACGTTGTTGATGGCCGTGGGCTTGCCGTCGATTCCCTTCTGGACCGGGTAGGGAGGCCGCTGGCGAGGCTCGCCCCTTTCCCCCGCCACGGATCGCATCAGGGCCGTCTCCTCGCCGCACACGAAAGCGCCGGCGCCTTTCACAATCTCGATGTCGAAGCCGAATCCGGTTCCCAGAATGTTGCCGCCAAGCAGTCCCAACTCGCGCGCCTGCCGCAGCGCAATCACCAGGTGTTTGATCGCCAGCGGATACTCGGTGCGCACGTAGACCACGCCCTCCTTCGCCCCGGTGGCGTAAGCGCCGATCAGCATTCCCTCGATGATGCTGTGGGGATTGCCTTCCAGCACGCTGCGATCCATGTAAGCGCCCGGATCGCCCTCGTCCGCATTGCAGACCAGGATCTTTCCCCGCCCGTCCGGCTGGTTGGAAAGCAACTCCCACTTCTGGCCGGTTGGGAAACCGGCGCCACCGCGGCCTCGCAATCGCGAAGCCTTGATCTCTTCGATCACCCGCCTGGCGTCGCCGTTCCACAGCACCTTGGCGAGTGCGGAGTAGCCGCCATCTTCAAGGTAGGTGTAGATGCGGATGGGGTCAATCCGTTCGTTGCGCGAGAGGATGGTTCGGGTCTGGTTCCGAAAGAAGGGGATATCCATCTGCTTCCGGACCCTGCGGCGCGCCTTCGGATCTCGCCACAGCAGGTCCTCCAGAACCTCACCCCGGCTTACTGCCCGGACCACGCGGGTCATCTCCTTGATTCCGAGCTTGGGATAGAACGTGCCTTCTGGCTCGATGAGCACCGACGGCTCAGCCTCGCAGAACCCGTGGCACCCGGTAACGCGCAGCCCCAGGCAGTCCGCGAGTCCGTTCGCCAGAATCTCCCGCTTGGCGATGCGGATCAGGTCGTTGGCGCCGCTCGCCTGCCCGCACGTCCCGGCGGAGATCACGATCACGGGGAGAGTGAGGTTCCTGTCCGCGATCATGCGTTCTTGAAGCGCCCGCAACTCTTCGATCGAATTCAGCCGTTCCATTTCCGTGCTCCGTCCGCAGACCGTCGCGGCGATCCGGCACTCAAAAACCGGGGCCGCCCACATCGAGAATGTGCCCCTTACAGCCCCGCCGCGAGCAGATCTGCACGATGCCGCCGCCCCGCACGATCATAGGGACCATCGGAGTGCGGCACTCGGGACAATTTGACGAGCCGGTGAGATGGGCGTGGCAGTGCGGGCAAAAGAAATCGACCAAGGTATCGAGGGGGATCTCCTGGTCGGATTCCACGTTGTAGCTGCCGTACAGCGACGACAGTTGGATGTGGCCGTGTACGCCGTCGAAGGCCAGCGTCACGCGAATCGAGGGGTGCCCGTCTACCGGGTGTTCGGCGTCCATCAGGCTGTGATTACAGCGGGCGCAGCTTACCTCCACGGGGAAGATACGCTCGTCGGTCTTCACCTCGACATTGTCCAACCCAACGCGTGTCCGATCGACGATGTCCTTGACTCCCGTGGGACTCACGTTTGAGAAGTAGTGGCCGTCCGCCACCACGATGGGCCCCAGCGCGCAGGCCCCCAGGCAGTTTACGGTTTCCAGCGTGAACTCGCGATCGGCGGTCGTCTCGCCCGGTTGAACGTCGAGTGTGCGTTCGAATTCGCGGGCGATCACCGGCCCGCCCCGCACGTGGCAGGCAGTGCCCAGGCACACCGAGCACAGATGTTTGCCGCGCGGCTTCAGGCTGAACGCATGATAGAAAGTCGCAACGCCGTAAACATCGATCATGGGGCGGCCGGTCTTCTCCGCAACCGTCTTCAAGGCCTCGGCGGGAAGATAGCCGTACCTCGCCTGGATATCTTGCAGGATGGCAATGAGCCCACCCCGGCTGCCCGCGTGTTTCTCAACGATCCCGGGAACGACTTCGGCGGTCATAGGCTTATACGTACTCTTCGCAACGCCACACCCCGCCCTCCGGTTTGGGGTAGATGCAGGTCTCCCGGTTTTCACAGTTCGAACAAAGGCCGGGATACTTGCGGGAGTCCGCTCCGCGATTCGGTGAGGTGGCGAATGAGACTCCGCCCACGGACATCTTTCTGGCAAGGGACTCCAGGAATCCCAGCTCAAACTGCTCGCATTGCAGAATCACGTGGTCCGAATCGGCCTCGTAGATGCACTCAGGATCATGTTTGCAGGCAAGACACACACCGCCTGTTGCGCTCGTCTTCGGCATTGGATACCTCTTCCACCGTGCTGGATGGCCCGGCCATTTTCCGGTTCGCGACGGCTGTTTGCAGTGCGGTCACCGAACTCCGAATCGGCCACCGCTCGGCCGCCCGCGAACCGGCAAAATGGCGGTGTTAGCAACCGTATTCATCCAAAGCAGGTTCGAGGCCGTTTGCTCAGCGCGGCATAAAGGTAATCAGATGAACAAATCTGAAATAATGAGTCGTGATTTTAGATATCGCGAAGCGGGGAGATTTGAATCGTCGGGGAGAATCTCCCCAGTCACTGCTTTTCTTTGAGTTTTTCCCGAAGAGTCTTACGGTCGATGCCCAGGATCTCGGCCGCCCGTGTGCGGTTGCCATTGACGCTGGCCAGAACGTTGCGAACATACTCGGCTTCCACTTCCGCCAAAGTTCGGTCGAAGCCTCCTTGGCCTGACGCCGAAAATCGCATGAGAGAAGGCAGGTCCGTGACGTCGACCGAATCCCCATCCGTCATTACCACCATGCGCTGGACGACGTTCTCCAGTTCCCGGACATTGCCCGGCCAGCGGTATTTCCGCAGAACCTGCAGTGCCGCATCGGAAAAGCTGGGGACTGCCTTCCCCAGTTCCGCCGCGAAGACGCCCGCAAAATGGCGGATCAGGAGTAAGACGTCCTCACCCCGCTCCCGCAGTGGAGGAAGGTCGATCGTGATGACGTTCAGGCGAAAGTAGAGGTCTTCACGAAACGTCTCTTTGCGGATGAGCGCGAGAAGATCCTTGTTGGTGGCCGCGACCACGCGAATGTCGACCGGCTGGGAGCGTGTAGACCCGACCATGCAGACTTCACGATCCTGCAGCACCCGAAGGAGTCTCACCTGCATCGACGGGATGGTAGCGCTGATTTCGTCCAGGAAGATCGTGCCTCCGTCGGCCGTCTGGAAAAAGCCGGCGCGGGTCTCGGCGGCGCCGGTGAAAGCCCCCTTGACGTGACCGAAGAGCTCGCTCTCCAGCAATCCTTCCGGAATCGCCGCGCAGTTTACCGGTACGAAAGGCGACGACGCACGAGGGCTGCCGTAGTGGATCGCCCGGGCCACGAGTTCCTTCCCCGTGCCGCTCTCGCCGGTGATCAGCACCGTGGCGGCAGTGGGAGCAGCCTTGGAGATTGCGCCGAAGACCTTTTGCATGGCGGAAGACTCCCCGATAATGCCGAAGGGCGCCTGCGGCGCACGGTACAACGGGGCCTGTACGGTGCGCCGGATGCGCAGCTTATCCAGCGCGCGCTCCACGGCGGCGTACAGTTCCTCCTCGGTGAAAGGCTTCGAAATATAGTCATCGGCGCCCAGTTTGACTGCGTCCACTGCGCCGCCGATGGACGGATATCCGGTGATCATCATGACTTCGGTGTTGGCGTAGTTCTCCCGGACGTGTTTCACCAGTTCGAGACCGCTCACCTTCGGCATTTTGAAGTCGGTGATCACCAGGTCGATGGGGGTCTGCTCCAGGATCCGGAGTGCCTCGGCAACCCCGGGGGACGTGTAAACCTGGTACCCCTTCGACTGGAGATTTCGCTGGATCACTTCCAAAGTGTCGGGAACGTCGTCCACTACCAGGACTCGCTCCTCGGCCGTGGCGCCGCCAGGCTTAGTCATCGTGTTCCGCCTCGGGATGGCCGTTCCATGGAAGCCGGATTTCGAACCGCGCGCCCTTCCCCGGCGCGCTCTCTACGCGGACCGATCCACCGTGAGAGGTTACGATGCCGTGGACCACCGCCAGGCCCAGACCCGTCCCCTGGTCGATATCCTTGGTCGTAAAGAACGGGGTGAATACCTTCTGCTTGACCTCATCGGTCATGCCGGCGCCCGTATCCTGGACGCTGAGCGACACCGAATCCGCATCGGCATGTGTCTCGATCGTGAGGGTGCCTCCGTCCGGCATCGCCTGTATGCTGTTCACCACAAGATTGACTAGAACCTGGTGCAACTGGGAAGCATCTGCATCGATCTCCGGCAGATCGCGCGCCAGCGTGGTGGAGAGAGCAATGCCGGCCCGGATGCAGCGGGACTCGAGGAAATAGAGCCCCTCCTCCACGATACGGTTCAGATTGACCCGCACCTTCACGGGCGTCTTCTGTCGTGAAAAGACCAGCAGCTTGTGAATGACCTCCCGTGCGTGAAGGGACGCCTTGACGATCTTCTCGACATCTTTGGCAGGCCCGTTCGGCAGATCAGGGTCCTTCTGAATAAGCTGCGCGAAGCCCAGAATGGCGCCCAGGGGTTCGTTCAATTCGTGGGCTACCCCAGCGGCCAGTTGGCCGATGGTGGCCAGGCGGTCGGCATGACGCAATTGAGCCTGGAGGTGCGACTGGTACTCCTCGGTTTCGCGCCGCTCCACGATCACCCCGACCTCCCGGACCACGGTATCGATCAAGCTCCGCTCCTCGGCGAGGAACGGCCCCTCGGCGAACTCCAGTCTCTCCTCCACGTACACGACTTCTATGAGGCCGCGCGCCATGCGGTTCACAATGAGATCGGCCGCCTGGCGATGCGGCCCCTGCCGGAAACCCGGTGTAGAGTAGACACGCCCGTCCAACACGATGCGCGCACAGGCAATCTCGGGAAATTGCCAGGCAGGGGGCAGCAGTTCCACGATTCGCTGTAGAGCCTCGCCTAACGAGATCCCTGGGAGTTGCGCGATACGGCCTATTCCGTAAAGGCAGGTCAACTCCTTCACCCGCTCCCGCACGGCCCACTGTGCCCGCCGGTTGGCTATCGCCAGCCCGACTGTCTGTGCAATTCCTTCGTAGAATTCAACCGTCCTTCTGTCAAAGCGCTTGATTTGCAGGCTCTTGAGCTGCAACAGGCCCGCGGTCCGCTCATCCGCTGTGAAACGAATCAGCGCTAAAGACGGATAGGGCCCATCTGCACCATTGCTCGCGCCCGGCGTTCGGGCCGCGACCCCGGAATTGCCCCGGCTGTTTGCCCGTCGAGAGCCGCCTCCCGCGGACCGCTGCCGGTCTACCGTCCAAAAGCTCCCCAGGCGTGTAAGGAATCGGGATCGATCATCGAAGTGGCCCCCCATCACATCGCTGTAGAGCTTCTCGAAGTCCTCGTGCTGCTTGTCTTGTGCGGGCACGTCAGGCGTAGGACACGCCGGCGGTTTGTGAGCACCCTCCACAACGATAAATCGCGAGGAACGGGCAGGTCTGACCGCAAATTCCCATCGATAGGACAGATCCGGGTCCTGCAACCGTAATTCGATCGCATCCCATTCCAGGAATTCCAATAGGATGGTCGAGATTTCAGTCAGGAACGGGATTCGCGCGGTTCCCCGATTGGAGTAGCGCAGGATTCTCTGTGACAGTACTGCCCATTTGTCAGGTTGACTCGGACGTACATCACGGCTGAGGCGGTCTTTCGTTACCGTACCAACCGGCTGAGCCGGCTTCCTCACACGGGGTCCTCCGGAAGCCAAATGGTAACACCCATGCTCGCCGCTGGCATCTTCAAAGACGCGTCTGTCGAAGGCGCGTCTCGTCCGGGTGAAAATGGCTGTCGCGGGACGTTCCCCCTCGGAGATTCACGAGGAACTTTGCCAACCCGCCTCACCGACTCTGGAAGAAGCCGCCCAGCGCTTCCCTCGAATATCCATCCGGCGCTTCGCCGCTGACCGCGAACCGGTAGAGCGCCACAACGAAGATCTGCCGGGCCGCAGTCACCACCGCCGCCAGCGTCACGAAGTAGAGAATCCCCACGGGCAGCGCAAGGACACCGAGGATAACTCCCGGTATGGCAAGCAGCAGGATGATCCAGAAGAAGTGCACCCCGGCCACCAGTTGCTCGCCCCACGTCTTTTTCAGGAGCGCACCCGACCGCCGGATGGAGCCCATCACGTCCAGATCTTCCAGCACCAATACCGGGACGATCAGATAAGTGGCCAGCGACCAGCCGATACCGAAGATCGCCGCGACGATCCTGCCAATCCAGCCGGCGCGCTCCTCAACCACCCGGATGACTACGCCGACCGTGCTGGTTGCCATCGCCCATAGGAAGATGCTGCCGGCCCGCCGGCTCGCCTGCCGGATTCCGTCCGCAATCGAGGGCTCCCCGCCGGAAAACCGGACCTGTGCGCATGCCGCCATGGCGCAGTTGAAGAAGATGATCACGAAAGAACTGGTCGAGTACCACAGAAACAGCCACATCCAGGTGGAGGGACCCGACCAATGCAGGTCGGAGGGCTGCCACGGTGCCGCGCCGGTGAGCACCCATATATAGGGAATGGCCAGGGCCATCGCGCCCAGTGCGCTGAGAATCGGAAATATCACGAGTCTCTGGTCCTTGCGGAGGACCGCAAAGCTTTGTGTGATCAGAGTCCAGGTCATCAGGTCCTCTTTTCCTGGATTAGTATACGCCCAACTCCGCGCTAATCCTCGCCGCCTCCCCGCAAGCCATTCCAAACACGACGGATTCTCTTCTTGACATGCAATCACAAATTGCAATAGATATATTGCATATTGCGATGGTGAGGTCTCATGAGCCCATGCACCCGGGCGACCTGCTCCGGGACGAAACGCCGGGCCGCCGTTCCCATGGGGCAAGTGAGCCCTAACTTTAGACGGGTGCCTTTCCCTGTGCGCGGGACTACAATCGTTGCTTACTCCCACAACTCGCCATGAAACGACTCCTGACATGGACGGGACCACCCGGTTTCGTCCTGCCTGTTTCCGTCTTCGCGCAGTTGTGCGAGAGCCTGCTCAAGCCCTTCGTGATGAACCACCGGGCCGGCGGCTCGTCGGTCGCCGAGGCGATTGCGGCCAGGAAGCCTTCCGGCGGCTGGGCGCTCCCGATTGGAGATCCAGTGACCACTGGTACTTGGTCTTCGTGAAACGACGATGAAAAAGCTATTGGCACTTCTACTTTGCGCCGCGGCTGGTGTGCGCGCGGCGGATTATGCCGTAGGCGCCGACCTTTCCTTTCTCAAGCAGGCCGAAGACCGCGGAACCGTCTTCAAGGACAACAACGAAGGCAAGCCCGGTCTCCAGATCTTCAAAGATCACGGCTACAACTGGATTCGCCTGGCCTCTTCCACACGCCACCGCAGCTTCCCAACAACCTGGAATACACCATCGCCTTGGCCAAGGCGGCCAAGCAGCTCGGATTCAAGTTCCTGCTCGACTACCACTACTCGGACACCTGGGCCGATCCCGGCAAGCAGTTCATCCCCAAAGCCTGGGAAAAGATGACTCACGCCCAGATGGTGGATGCGCTTTTCAATTACACGCGCGACACCACCGCCCGTTTTCGCGAGGCCGGCGTGCTTCCCGACATGGTGCAGATCGGCAACGAGATCACCAACGGCATGCTGTGGCCTGACGCCAAACTGCCGCAGAACTGGGACAACTTCGCCGACTTCATGAACGCCGGAATCGCCGGAGTAGAAGCAGGTAAAAGCGACCAGCCGAAGCCCCGCATCATGGTCCACATCGACAAGGGCGGCGACAAGGTCGCGACCAGGAAGTTCTTCGATAAGCTGAATACCTACCAGGTGAACTACGACGTGATCGGGCAGTCGTTCTACCCGTGGTGGCACGGCACGCTCCTCGATCTGCGCGATAACCTGATCTTCATGTCGAAGACCTATCAGAAGGACATCATCGTGGTGGAGGCCGCCTACAACTGGGCGCCTTCCAGCAACTACCGGAACAAGCCCGCGCCGTTTCCCGAGACGCCGGAGGGCCAGAGGGAGTTCTGGGAGGATGTGAACCGCATGGTGTTGTCCACGCCGGATGGCCGGGGAATCGGACTGTTCTGGTGGGAGCCCGCCGTCGCCGGTGGCCGTGGCGGTCGCGGCTTTTTCGACCAGAACGGCAACGCGCTCCCGGTGATCACCGTGTTCGACAAGTTTACGCGAAGGTAGGGCACCTTCAGTTTGCCCTGCAATCGGCTTGCAGGAAATGGCAAGCTAAAGCCGCCCTTCTATCCAGGATCGACGAAACAGATCGAGAGGGCCGACCACCTCGTCGGCTTACTCCCGGCAAACCAACTGGGCTGGCAACCGCCCATTCCGAACGCCTGGCCGCCCGGTGCGCTGCTGAGACACATCCTGGAGTGCCTGGCGGGTTTCTGCGCGGTGCTGTACGCTGTGGAACCGTACCGTTTACGGCACCTTGCCGGTCTACGCCATCTCCCCGTGAACCATCCCTGCGGCAAGGAGGAGGCGCGCGAGCGGATGGCCGCCTACCGCGCCCACATCCATCAGGGGTTCGAGCTTGACACGTAACCAGCTCCAGCCCGGCATCCCTCGCGTGGGCATCTGGGCTCCGCCCCACATTACAATCAAGAGTAATGAGGTTATTTCCAACTGGGTTCGGCGTCCGTTTCTGGCTGCTGATCGGTGCTACATTTCTCGGGTTTCTCGGTGAGGGAACCGTGCTGCCGGTATTGGCGCCACACGTGAGGCACGACCTGGGCGGCTCCGACCAGACCGTGGGCTTCGCGATCGGCATCTTCTCGTTTGTTTCGTTGGCGAGCCGCTTTGCCTCCGGGCCCCTGGCCGACCGGAAGGGCCGCAAGATCGCTTTTCTGGCGGGCCTGCTAACCTGTGCTCTCGCGGGCGCCGCCTACCTGCTGCCGCTGGGCATGGCGGGGATCTATCTCGGTCGTGTCTTGCAGGGATTCGGTGAGGCCTGTCTCTATACCGGCGCGGCCGCGTGGGCCGTGGAAGTAGCCGGAATCCACCGCAGCGCACAGGCGTTGGGCTATGTCAGCAGCGGCATTTGGGGAGGTACCGCGGCCGGACCGGTGGTGGGGCAATGGCTCGGCTCGTTTGACCGGGCGGCGCTGATGCAGGTGGTGACCGCGCTGCTGGCGTTTGCGCTTTTGACGCGCGTCACCGAGGACTACCAACCCTCGGTCCACCCGGTGCGGCGGAGCTGGGCTCCGGGGAAACTGCTGGCCCCTGGGATGGCCATCGGATTCGTCAATGTGCATTACCCGGTAGTCGCCGGCTTCCTCATTTTGCACCTGGCGCGGCACGGGAATGCGGGGCCGGCGGCCTTCTCCGCGTATGCGCTGTTGATCCTGCTCTCGCGTTTTTTTCTGGGTGGGCTTCCGGACCGGATCCGTCCCGGCATCACCTACTTTGGGGGCCTCCTGGCCATGGCAATCGGTCTGGTGATCATCGCCACAGGGCCCTCGCCGGTGGCCGCGGTGGCGGGCGGGGCGATTCTGGGATTCGGTCTCTCCTTTCCCTGGTCGTCGGTGGCATCCACGGTTCTGCGGGCGACCCCCGCCGGACAGCGTGGCTCCGCACTCGGAGTGCTCACCGCGTTCTATGACTTGTTTGTAGGAGTCAGTTCGTTCGCCGCGGGAGCGGTGGCCGCCAGGTTCGGCTACCCTGCCACGTTTCTGACGGCCGCACTCGCTCTGGTCGCGGCCGCGGTGGCAGGGTGGTTCGTCTTTTCGCCCAGGAAGGTGGTGGCTTCGGTCTGCGCTCCGGGAAGCCTCCACGTGGATCCCGCGACGGAGGGTTGAGGGTCGGCCCGGGACGCAGCAAGCTCAACGAAGAGGCAGGTACACGATCGCATCACGCCACTCCCGTGCTTGCGATGCCGTCCAAACCAGCGAAGCGACTCTATTACCTCACCAATCGCCCTTCGCTGGGGGACGATGAACAGAC
>JAIQFL010000247.1 GCA_020073365.1 Terriglobia bacterium
TTTCACCGGCAAACTCGATCTGCGAGCTGCCCTTGATAAAATCATCGATTTCCTGGGGCGTTAGCCCCTCCACGTTCTTCATCCCAATTCGCATCCACCTGAAAGGGTGGCAGACCACGAATTTCAGGATCATCTTGCATTGGAAACGTACTTCATTTCAGGATCATCTTGCATTGGACAATTCTGTTTCGGCAGCCGCTACAATTTAGAGGTAGAATGTTTGCATAGGTTGCCATGAGGCAGGTTTTCCGGTTTCCCCGACCCACATCCACGGCTGCTATCATCAAAATCTCCCCCGAGCCGATAAGATGAACGTGAATGGACACAAGCCGAACGGAACGGCGGTAGTCTTACCGCACCCGGTGTTCCGTTACGAAGGCGAGGGTTCCGGCATCATTGTCGGGGATGCATGGCACTCTTTGCAGCAATTCCCAGACCGCACTTTTCGATGTTGCGTTACTAGCCCTCCATATTGGGGACTGCGCGATTACGGAATCCCAAATCAAATCGGGGCCGAGAAGAGCTTGAACGAGTACATTGCGAATCTCACCGAGATTTTTCAGCAGGTGAAGCGTGTCCTAAGGGACGATGGCACGCTCTGGCTGAACATCGGTGATTCGTACACCAGCGGTAACCGTACCTGGCGCGACACCGACAAGAAAAATCCGGCAAGGGGCATGGACTACCGCCCGCCAACGCCCGAAGGATTGAAACCCAAGGATCTGATCGGCGTTCCTTGGCGGATTGCGTTCGCTCTGCAATCCGATGGCTGGTATCTGCGGTCAGACATCATCTGGTACAAGCCCAACTGTCAGCCGGAATCCGTGAAAGACCGCCCTACCAGAGCGCACGAATACCTCTTCCTCTTCTCGAAATCAGAGGACTACTTTTACGATCACAAGGCGATTCTTGAACTTGCCACATCAAAGAAGGGCACGAGGAACAGGCGGACAGTCTGGAGCATCAATACTGAGCCTTTCGCGGATGCTCACTTCGCCACGTTTCCCGCAAGCTTGATCCAAGCACCGGTCCTGGCCGGGACGGAAGCCGAAGACCTCGTGCTCGATCCGTTTTTCGGTTCCGGGACAGTCGGAGAGGTCTGCTTGAGGCTTAAGCGTCGGTTCGTCGGAGTTGAGATCAAACCGGAATATGCCGAAATCGCAGCAAAGCGCCTCCGCTGGCAAGAAACGGAAGGAAGCGGGGACCGAACAAACGGACTTTCCCGTCTTGAAGCCAAGCGGACAAATCGACTTCTACGTACGCCTCCAGGCGGTCAGAGGACGATACCTTTCGGAGGCGTTGAAGACGACGGTTGACGACCCGGCGTTCACCCTGGAGACGCTGAACGGGGAACTCTCCGCCTATGTAGACGCTCAACATTTAAAGCATCTCGCATCCTATGGTCTCCGCGGTGAGGTATGCTTTCCAGTTCCGTACCTATTCCGCCGCAACCCGTATTTGCTAGGTTACTATCGCCTTCTTTACGGATTCTCATGCAAGGAGTTTTACGATCAGGGACCATTTAAGCGCTTTCAGGGCATGGAGAATTGCGGGTCAATTCAGCCACGGCTGGAGCCGCTGATTCCGGCGCTCTGTCGCAGTCTGACAAAGACTGGCGAAACTCTCGTCGAACTCATCGGCACCGTTTCCCTTCCCATCGTGAACGACCTTCAACTACTCACGCTCGGCTACCAGTTTTGGGGCAGTCGAAACGTGAAGGTAGGACAGAGCGCGATAAACAGTTTCGTCAGCCTCATGAAAGTGTTACTTGCCGCTTATAGCCTCGATGTCCAGGAGCGCCAAATCACGTTTCTGAATGACTCAAACCTTCCCGTCACAATCCGAATTGCGTCGGATCCGGATGTCAGCATTACGCTCAAACTGGAATCCGAAGAGCGCAAACTGGTGGCTATCGAGATGAAAGGCGGGACGGACAGGTCGAACATCTGGGAACGGATCGGTGCAGCGGAGAAGAGCCACTCGAAGGCGAAGGCAAAAGGCTTTAATGAGCGGTGGACGATTACAAGAGTCGATTTGAACTCAGACCCAGGCATGCTCAGAAAAGCGCGCGAACAGTCAGCTACCAGCACCAGGTTCTTTTTCCTTGACCACATCGCGGACCCCACAACGCCGGAGGCGATGAGCTTCCGACAGGTGCTCGGCTCCGTGATGGGTGTAAAACTGGCACCGTAACAAAATAGCCAATGTCCCGCCGGTCTGTTTCACCATTGCGTCCCCTTCCCTCTTAGCGTGATAAACTAAAAACATACGCACCGCCCACGCCCCCAGAAGGCGTGGGCGGTTTTGTTTTGGAGGAACGATGAACTGGAGGGAGCGATGCGATGACACCTACACAGCCTGGTGGACGTGTCGAAACGTTCAACGGCGCCACACTCTACTTCGAGGTGCACGGAACCGGTGATCCGCTGGTCCTGCTGCACGGATTCTCGGGTTCGAGTCAGGATTGGACGGGATTGACCGCCGAATGCTGCACACCGTTCCAGCTCATCGTCCCTGACCTGCGGGGTCATGGCCGGTCGGGCATTCTGTCAAAACCATTCCGGCATCGGGAAGCCGCCGCGGACATCCTCGCGCTCCTCGACTACCTGAACGTCACGGCTTGCAAGGGACTCGGCGTGAGCTGTGGCGGCAACGTTCTTCTGCACATGGCCACCATGCAACCGGAGCGCGTCGCCGCCATGGTGCTGGTGAGCGCGACTCCTTACTACCCGGCGCAGGCCCGTCCTCTCATGCGCCAGTATCGCAAGAGTCTTCCCGAGCCGCAGTGGGAGATGCTACGACGACGCCATCCCGGCGGAGACATCCAGATCGAGGCGCTTCTCGCCAGCACGGAAGCGTTTGCGGATAGCTATGACGACATGACCTTCACTCCCACGCATCTCTCGACCATCCGGGCCCGCACACTCATCGTGCAGGGCGACCGCGACCCCTTGTATCCGGTCGAGATCTCCGTCGAAATGGCCAAGGCGATTCCGCAGTCAAGCCTTTGGATCGTACCGAACAGCGGCCACGGCCCCGTGATCGGCGAAAGATGGCCGGAGTTTCTGAAGACGGCCTTTGCATTCCTGCGCGAATGACGCCGGGTTTTGGGGAAGTACGCTCCCTCGCGAAGCCGGCTGGGTCTACCGATCCACTTGTCTTTGATAGATTGGATTCAGAGGTCTGCCATGACACTCCAGGAGCTTCGGGATAGGAACCGGGACGAGATCCTGCGTGCCGCCGCGCATCGAGGCGCCCGGAACGTTCGAGTTTTCGGCTCCGTCGCGCGGGGCGACAACGACGAAGATAGCGACATCGATTTTCTGGTTGAAATGGAACCGGGTCGCACGCTGTTCGATCTCAGCGGACTTCTGCTCGATCTTGAATCGTTGCTGCACGTGCATGTAGATGTCGTAACCGAGCGCGGCCTTCGTCCCAAGGTTCGCGATCGAGTTCTATCGGAGGCCCTGCCTCTTTGAGAGACGACCGCGTCCGGCTCGGTGACGTCCTGGAAGCTATCGAAAGGATCGAGAAGTACGTCGGCCAGGGGCGCGACACGTTCTCCGCCGATGAGTTAGTTCAGACATGGGTTGTGCATCACTTGATGATCATCGGCGAGGCCTGCCGCGCTCTCTCCGCCGAATTCCGCGCCGCTCACCCTGAAGACGTTTGGGCGCAGGCTGCAGGTCTTCGCAATGTGATCGTGCACCAGTACTTTGGAATTGACCTCGATATCGTCTGGGGCGTGATAGAGCGGGACATTCCCGATCTGAAGGCGCTTGTAGAGCAGGTGCTCTCGACCCCTTGAACCCGTGGCGCTGGTCTGACGGTGGAAAGGGCCTTGTGCACCGAAGGGAAAACGTAGCGAAGTTACGGCTTGACCGGCCTCGCCCGCGTCTGGAGCGCCGCGGCTTCCCCATCCCGGCCCATCAGGCGGAGGAGCGCGGTGTAGTTGGCCAAGACTGTGGCGGTGTTGGGGTGGCCGGGCCCCAGCACTGTCACGGCTATGGCGAGCGCCCGCTGATACAGCGGCTCGGCGTCGCCGTAGCGGCCTTGGTGGTCGTAAAGCAACGCGAGGTTGTTGAGGCATAGAGCGGTCTTAGGGTGGTCAGGCCCCAGCACCTTCTCCCAAATGGCGAGTGCGCGCTGGTAGAAGGGCTCGGCATCGAGGTAGCGGGCTTGGTGGTCGCAGAGAAACGCGAGGTTGTTGAAGCTTTGGGCCGTGTCGGGGTGGTCGGGCCCCAGCACTTTCGCCCGGATCGCGAGCGCGCGCTGGAGCAGCGGCTGGGCTTCGCTGTAGAGCCCTTGCTGGTCGTAGAGACACGCGAGGCTGTTGAGGCTGGAGGCGGTGTTGGGGTGGTCGGGCCCCAGCACCTTCTCCTGGATTGTGAGTGCACGCTGGTACAGGGGCTCAGCTTCCCTGAAGCGGCCTTGGTTGGCGTACAACAACGCGAGGTTGTTGAGGCTGGAGGCGGTGTTGGGGTGGTCGACCCCCAGCACTTTCTCCCAAACGGCGAGTGCACGTTGGTACAGGGGCCCGGCCTCGCTGTAGCGGCCTTGGTGGTAGTAGAGTCCCGCGAGGTTATTGAGGCTGGAGGCGGTGTCGGGGTGGTCGGGCCCCTGCACTCTCTCCCGACTGGCGAGCGTGCGCTGAAGCAGCGGTTCGGTTTCGCTGTAGCGGCCTTGTGTCTCGTAGAGTTCCGCGAGATTGCTGACGTTGGAGGCGGTGTTGGGGTGGTCGGGCCCGAGCACCTTCTCGGCAATGACGAGCGCGCGCTGCCACAGGGGCTCGGCTTCGCTATAACGGCCTTGGTGGTAGTAGAGCATCGCGAGGTTGTTGAGGCCTGCGGCGGTGTTGGGGTGCTCTGGCCCTACCACTTTCTCCCAAATGGCGAGTGCGCGCTGGTACAGCGGCTCGGCTTCCTCGTACTGAGCACGGTCGTCGAGATAGCACGCACTCTGGTTGAGAAGTCGAGCTGCCGCCGGAGACTCCGAAGCGAAGTACTCCACAAGACGGGCCGCCGCCTTCGCGTGGGGCAAAAGACGCTCGGAGCGGGCCCAGCTTTGGAATTCCACTGAAGGGAATGCCTCATCCAGCGCTCGTACCACCTGATCGGCCCAGACGCGCTGCTGCTGCTCGTCCATCTCGTCTTGGAGCACATCCTGAACGAGCCGGTGAATGTCGAGGCTCTTATCCGTCACGTTGCGATGGATGAGAGCGAACTTGCCGGCTTCCTCGACCGCCTCCAGGTAGGCGAGCGGGTTCCCGACGAGCTGGGCCAGCAGGTCGCCGAGTTCTTTTCCGCCTTGGAGGAAGATCTCCTCGGGAATTGCCTCGGGCGCCAGAAACGCACAGACGCGGATCAAGTCGGCGGCCCGCGGGTTCCTCTCAGCGACACGGGCAAATGCGAGAGAAAAAGTCGTCGTCACCGGGAGATGGTCCGACAGGTTGCCCCGGCGAGCCCGGAGCTTTGCTCCTTCGGCCCGGTAGAGCTCGATGTATTCCGCCAGGGTGGAGGGCACCTCTTCGACGAAAGCCCCGGCCTGATCCAGGGCTAGCGGCAATCCGCCGACTTCCTCGCTGATTTCTCTGGCGGCCGTCCGATCCGCATCGCAAGCTGCCGCGAGCGGGGCGTCTGGTGAGATGACTTTGGCTCGCCGGAGCAGGAACAGAGCGCCCTCATCGGGCTCCATCTTCTGCAGCTCGACGGATTGGGCGATGGTCCCGGTGGCATGTAGACGGGTGGTGATCAGAATGTGCCCGGCAGGGCGGACGGGGAGGAAAGGCCGGGCGATGTCGGCCAGGTCCTCGACGTTGTCCAGAATCAGCAGCCAGCCGGACTGCGATTCGAGCCAGCGGTGGACGGCGGCGGCCACCAGGTTCAGGTCCTTTTCGTCTTTTTCCGGAAGACCGAGCAAGCTCGCTATGGCAGCGCATCCCGAAACCAGGGCGTCGCGGGAATCCGCGGTAATCCACAGCGCCGCTCGGTACTCGTCTTGATGACGGTAGGCATACTCGATGGCGGTTTGGGTCTTTCCGATCCCACCGAGGCCGCTGATGGCCTGCGGTTGCGTGAGCGCCGCCGAGCGATCCCGGGCAAGCGCGGTTCGAAGGACTTCGAGATGGTCTTCGCGTCCGGTGAACAGGGGGTTGCGGGGCGGCACGTTCCAGACCAGATTTCGGAAGTCCGGCTTCCTCTCGCGAGCGGGGAGTGCGCCGAGACCAGGCTTGCTGGCCTTGGGGCAGTCCGTGAGAATACGGAGGAGATGTTCGTAACCCTGTTCGGTGTCTAGTTCACAGTAGTCGTATCCCTGGAGCAGCAGGGGGATGTGTTCGCGGTCGCTGTTCGTAAGAAGTACGGGGACGAACCGCCGGTTCATCCCGCCGGAATTGTAAAGGAGCTGGCGGATGAACCGAGCTTCCCAACTGACGCCCAAGCCTTTGCCGGGCTCTTCCTCGGAGTCGAATCGTCGCCGGTATGTTTGCGTGGAGACCACCAACACAAAATCGGCGGTTTGGATCTGCTGCTCTCCCCACAAAGGCCAACCCTGGGGAGGAAACGTCTCATACTGATCCAGGATGGCGTCGATGCCGTCGCGTCGCAGGCGATCCGAAAGCGCCAACACTGTGGATTCGTGGACAGGTGTGTCGTGACTATAGCTGATGAAGACCTTTGGGGGAGTGGATTCGAGCGGTTCCATCGGCGGCAACCTCCCCATGATACGCTCGTGCATCGCGGGTGCGGACAGGTCCGGCCCCGTCAATCCTGCCCAGCGATCTCACCGCGACGGCAGTTCATCGTAGACGTTCATTTCGGGGCGATCCCAATCCTCTGCGAATGAAGCTAGCCGGCGGCGCAGATCCGCCGCCTGAGACTCGTCAATTCCTCGATCTCGAAGATCCACCACTCCCCGAACACCCCCCGTAGCCGGTCCGAAATCTCGCCCACCGTGGCATACGCGTCGGCCGCATCGAAAATCATCGGCATCAGATTGCCCGCGCCCCGTGCCGCATCCTCCAGGGCCCCGAGTTTCCCCTCCACCGCCGCCTGGCTGCGCGACGCCCGCACCTGCCGCAATCTCTCCACCTGCCCACTCTCCAGCGCTGGATCCAACCGGAATTAGGTTCGGGGGTGTCTCAATGACTGTACACCCTACGGGCCGATGGCCTTGCTTAACAGGGCAAGCCGCAATCCGGCGACTCGGTTACCGGCCTGTTTGGCCTTCGCGCAATCGCCGCAGGGCGTCCTCACAGGCGACGCACAATGGCGGGAGATCGATTTGCACTATGTCCCAAAGCCGATCTTCCCGGATGGCGTCATACTCGTGACGCAGGCGGTTTCCGAGCGCTCTTATCTCCTGCCAGGGTTGCCCGGGCACAAGTGACGAGGCCAGATCACCCAGCTTTGCCGCGGCTTCGCTGATCCGTTCGAGGCAACGCTCAACCGCATCGTAGGTTTTCTGGTCCCCCTTGAACCCTGTCAGGTCCATGCCGGCGACGTAACGTTGAATCGCTTGCGCGTTTTCGATGATGTCGGCCAAGCGGCGGGCGGGTTTGTCAGAAGGCAAGGGCGCGATCCCGGTCGATCTCTGTTTGAAAGTTTTTCTTGCGCACCGGCTCTTCGATGACATCCACCTTGCAGCCCAGAATCCCCGACAGACGCCCCTCGAGCTCGCTCAGGCGGCTGAAATAATTGAGACCTGGCGCCGAGAAATTCTCGCTGAGGCGTACCGCCACATCGACATCGTGTGCGGAATCCTCCCCACGTGCTACCGAGCCGAACAGGGATACGCTCGACACGCCAGCCGTGCGGAGCTCCTGTTCATGCGCCTTCAAGGCGGCTATGACTTGGTCGCGTTCCATGGAACCAATTTTGCACAACTCTTACCCGTAGGCAACCGCGTTCCACTTGGATCGCAAGGAGGGTGGATTGACAGGCACTCACCCTTCCCGGTACTCCCCGAACACTCCCCTTAGCCGGTCCGAAATCTCGCCCACCGTGGCGTACGCATCGGCCGCATCGAAAATCACCGGCATCAGATTGCCGTCGCCCCGTGCCGCCTGCTCCAGTGCCGCGAGTTTCTCCTCCACCGCCGCCTGGCTGCGCGACGCCCGCACCTGCCGCAATCTCTCCACTTGCCCACTCTCCAGCGCGGGATCCAACCGGAAGGTCGGAACCGCGCGCTCATCCTGCTGGAAACGGTTGACCCCCACCACGATCCGCTTCCCCGTTTCGATTTCGCGCTGATAGTCGTAGGCCGCGTTCTGGATTTCGTTCTGGATGTACCCGGTCTCGATGGCCCGCAGCGTGCCGCCCAGTTCGTCGATGCGACGCAGGTAATCCAGCACACCCTGCTCGATGGAATCGGTGAGGGCTTCAATCCGCTGGCTCCCGCCGGCCGGGTCCACCGTATGGGTCACGCCGGATTCGTACGCGATGATCTGTTGAGTGCGCAGGGCGAGGCGCGCGGATTCCTCCGTGGGCAGCGCCAGCGCCTCGTCGCGCGAATTGGTGTGGAGCGATTGCGCCCCTCCCAACACGGCCGCCAAAGCCTGCATTGCGGTGCGTACCAGGTTGACATCCGGCTGCTGCGCGGTGAGCGTGGAACCGGCGGTCTGGACGTGGAAGCGCAGCATCAGGGACCGCGCGTCCTTGGCGCCGAAGCGGTCGCGCATCAGGCCGGCGTAGATGCGGCGCGCGGCGCGGAATTTGGCGATCTCCTCCAGAAAGTCGCTATGCGAGTTGAAGAAGAAGGAGAGGCGCGGCGCGAACGAATCCACCGGCAGGCCCGCGCTCACGGCGGCTTCAATGTAGGCGATGGCGTTGGCGAAGGTGAACGCCAGTTCCTGAACCGCCGTGGAACCGGCTTCCCGGATGTGGTAGCCGCTGATCGAGATGGTGTTCCATTCGGGCATTTCGCGGCCGGCCCAGGCGAAAATGTCGGTTATGATGCGCATAGCCGGACGGGGCGGATAGATGTAGGTACCGCGGGCGATGTATTCCTTCAGGATGTCGTTCTGAATGGTGCCCTGCAGCTTTCGCCAATTCGCCCCCTGGCGACGAGACACCAGGGCGTAGTAGGAAAGCAGAATCGCCGCGGTGGAATTGATGGTCATGGACGTGGAGACGCCCTCCAGCGGGATGCCCTCGAACAGGCGTTCCATGTCGGCGAGCGACGAAATCGCGACACCCACGCGGCCGACTTCACCGGCTGCCATCGAGTGGTCCGAATCGAGTCCCATTTGCGTGGGGAGATCGAAAGCCACCGACAGCCCCGTGGTCCCCTGAGACAAAAGATAACGGTAGCGACGATTACTTTCGTCAGCGGTGCCGAAACCGGCATACTGGCGCATGGTCCAGAGGCGGCTGCGGTACATCTCGCGGTAGGCACCGCGGGTGTACGGGAACTCGCCGGGTTTACCCAGACGGTCACTCATGATCGAGAAATTTTTCGGGCGCGCAAAAACGAAGACACGCCATACCAAAGCATGACAAAAGTGCAGAACCCTGCAATCGACAAACGAAACAAATCCCCCATGGCATTTTCTGGAGCGGCATTCGCGTAAGTTCTGGCAAAGCGCACCGTCTGGAACCCAAAAATCACAGCTAAACAGCAGAAAAGAAACGCGATAAAATCATTCCAGAGAGTCCGCGCAGGCTTTGCCACGGCGGGGATGACGTGTCGCACGAACTCGCGTCCGTGGCGCGCAACGATCCGGCTCCACACGATTTTATCGTAACAGAACCTTCAAGTTGGGGTTACCAGCCGTGATGCGCGGCGCTAGAATTGCCGATAGAAGTTACGGTAGCGCTTGTGAACGTGGTTCTCGTCCATTACAATCGGAACGGGTGGACCGAGACCCATGGGTGGGAACGCCGCACGTGCCCGGCGCATCCACCATAAGGGAGTACTCTGTGGACGAGCCATTGAAGCACCTCATGCAGGAACTGGGAAACGCGATTAACGATTCCCTGTCCGAATCCGACCGGATCGCGGAAGCGATCGGCGAAATCAAGAAAGCCGGTTACGACGTTTTTCTGGTCTTAGAGGCCACGATCGGCTTCAACCGCCGGGACGAAAGCGGCGAGGATGAGGAGGAGGAGCATAGCGAGGTCGCTGAAGAGCCCAAGCGGGTGTTCGAGACAACTGGCAAAATCAAACTCACTTCGCAAGATCATCGGTTCTTGCGCGCGCTCAAAATTGCAGTCGATGACGACAACCGTTGATCTGCTCGCGGATCAACCTAGGCCCAGGACCTCCCGATAGACGTCCCACGTTTCGCGGACGGCCTTCTCCCAGCTAAACAGGCGCGCTTGCGCCACGCCGCGATGGGACAAATCCCGCCTCAAATCGCTGTCTTGAGTCAACCTCCGGAGGGCCGCGCCGAGCGCCTCGGTGTTCTCGGGATCCACCAGGAGGGCGGCATCTCCCGCCACTTCCGGGAGGGCGGAACGGCTGGAAGTGACGATCGGGATTTCCGCGGCCATCGCTTCCAGTAGCGGCATTCCGAAGCCCTCGTCGAGCGACGGAAAGGCGAAGATCATCGCCTTGGCGTACCAGTTCGCCAGCTCGGAAGGTGAAACGTAGCCCACCACCGAGACCCGTTCGCGCGCCCGGCTTCGCTCGATACGTTCCAGGATTTCGGGCGCGCCGTAGCCGGAGGCGCCCGCCAGCACCAACTTCCAGGCAGAGTCGACCGTCTCGAAGGCTTCCACAAGGCGAGCGATGTTTTTACGTTTCTGAATGGCGCCCACGTTCAGGATGACCTGCTCACGGCGGACACCCGCTGGAAGCGCCAGCTTGCGGGTTCCATGGTGGACCACCCGCACTTTCGCGGGATCCACGCCCAAAAGCGAGACCACCTGGCTCTTGGTAAACGCCGAAACCGCGACGATGGCGTCGGCGCGACCTGCCGCCTCTCGGGCCTGCTCCGTGAAACGCGCCCGGAATTCCGCGGTCGAGTACTCACCGGTCATCACGAACAGATCGTGAAACGTGACGATGGCGCGCCGCAAGGGAATCCGCGGGAGCCTCTGGTTCAGGCCATGGAATAGCGCGGCCCAACGAGGGCCGAGGGGTTCGGCCACCAGGCGCCGCCGCACGTTGGAGGGGAGCGCGAGGGACAGCGAACCGAAGAAACGGTGGATGCGGTAGTAGAATTCCAAGCGCGCTTCCGGGTGCGCCGCCGCCAGCCCCAGCAGAATCTCGCGCGAGTAAAGCCCCACGCCGGAGAGTTCGTCACCGATGCTGTAGGTGGCATCCAGGGCAATTCGGGGCGAATCCCCCGGGAAGCGCACGCGAATGGGCATGAAGTTGGTTTACTCGATTCCGTACTCCTTCATTTTGCGATAAAGCGTGGTACGGCTGGTCTTGAGGATTTTGGCGGCCTTGGCCCGTTCGCCGTTGGTGGCCGCCAGCGCTGCCGAGATCGTCTGTCTTTCGCTCTCCCGAATCGAAATGACCGGCGACTTCGGCGCTATGGAGATGTAGGGCAGTCGGCACGACCCGCAATCGGGATCGTCGGCCTGCCCACCCACGGCCTGGGATAGCTGCTGCAGTCCCAACCCCCTGTAGTGATCCACCAGCGCCGATGGCAGGTCCGCCATGTGCAGCACCCCTTCCGAATTGAGGGCCGCCATCCGATCAATGCAGTGCTTCAACTCCCGCACATTCCCGGGCCAGTCGTACGAGAGCAAAACGTCCAATATCTCGGGGCTCGGATAAAACCTGGGCAGGTGGAACCCGTTCGTGCGCTCTCGTGGCAGGTGGACGGAATCGGGGCCGCTTGCCTGCCGCCCCACGGCGCTCTCGCATTCCGGCTGGCCGGCGTCCAGAAAGTGGTCGATCAGCAGGCGGATGTCCTCTTTCCGTTCGCGCAGCGGCGGCAGGTGGATCGTGAAGACATTCAGGCGGTAGAACAGGTCCTGCCGGAAACGCCTCGCGTCCACCTCGACCTTCAGATCGCGATGCGTTGCCGCAATAATGCGGAGATCGACTTTCCGCCACTGCAGCGAGCCAACTGCGCGGAATTCCCTTTCCTGGATGAGCCGCAGGAGCTTCACCTGCATTTCCAGCGGAAGGTCGCCGATTTCGTCGAAGAAAGCGGTGCCCCCATCGGCCACTTCGATCAGTCCCTTTTTGCTCTCGGCTGCGCCGCTGAACGAGCCCTTCACGTGGCCGAAGAGCTCGCTTTCCATGAGGGTGCCGACCAGCGACCCGCAGTCGATGGGAACGAACTGGCCCCGCGGGTTGGCGTTGTGGAGGGCGCGCGCCACCACCTCCTTGCCGGTGCCGGTTTCGCCCAGCAGCAGAACGGGCAGCCGGTTGCGCGCTGCCTTGTCGATCAGGCGCCGCACGGAGCCGATCTCGGGCGACTGGCCCACCAGTCCGTGGGTCGAACTCGTCGCGTTCCGATTCATAGACGGCCCTCAATGCCCCCAACCCGCCAAGGTGGGACCGGCCCGTTTGGCCTGGTCCCGCTTGTGGCGCAAGCACTCTTGCTTGCCGGGCCAAGTGGGCACCCCCCACTCATGGGGATGCTGGGCGCTTTTCCCACCCATCTTGACGCAAGGTGGTTTCAACCTTGCAGCTAGTCAGTAGGAATCTAGTCGGACCACGAAGGCATTTCTCTCACCGGATTCCAGGCGAAGACGGCCGGAAAGAGCGGTGGCGCCATCTTCGGTCGTTTCGGCGCCAACCAGCACACGCCACATGGGCCGATCCCCCTCACGGCGAATGATGCGTGCGGAACCGTATTGGGCTTCCATGCCCGCGCGGACCCGCTCTGCATTACGGCGGTCGAGGAATACGCCCACCTGCACCGCGAATGCGGCAAGCGGGGATGTTTCGGTGGCGGGAGCGGAGGCGCTGGCAGAAGCCTTAGACGCGGCGGGCGCGGCGGCCTGGATCACCTCGACGCGCACCGGGCCGACACCCGGACCGATCAAATCGATGGCACGTGCCGCCGCGTGGGATAGATCGATGATGCGCCCCTCGATAAAGGGACCGCGGTCGATGATGCGGACCTCCACCGTCTTATCGTTGTTGAGGTTCATCACACGCACCCAGGTATTGAACGGCAGCGTTCGGTGGGCTGCCACCAGCGTCTCCATGTCGTAAATCTCGCCATCCGCGGCCTGCCTGCCGTGGTAGGGGTGGCCGTACCAACTGGCGATGCCGGTTTCCATATCCCCGGGTTTGGGTGATAGATCTCCGGTCTTGGCCGGGGCGGAAGGCGGCCCTGCGGGAACGGCCCCAGGCCGCGCTCCGGGGGGCAAGCGGACGGAGGATGGCGCAGGCGGAGGAGGCGGCACGATTCGGGCGTGCTTCTTGTGCGCGCAGCCGGTAAGCGCTGCGGCTGCGAGAGCGAGAAGTAGCGCATTTCTCATCACATTGTTCCGATTATGCCATGGCGCCTGACGCGTCGGGCCTGCAGGCGCTCGCGCTCGCGGCAAGGGCGGCCGATTGTGTGGAAAGAGCTTTTGTTGAGGCTCGACCCGGGGGAGGTCCTGCGCAGCGAACAGCCGTTTCGGTAAAGCTCCGCGGGTAGTTCGCCGATATGTCTAGTATGCAGGAACGGCGATCCGAAGTTCGCATGTTGTGTGCAGACATGCTGGAGGTCTGCTGGAACGATCCGGCGGGCAAAAAGCAGCGGGCAATGGGGCTCCTGGAGGACATCTCGGCTTCCGGAGCGTGCCTGCAATTGGAGACCTCAGTGCCCCTGGGTGTGGAGATTCGCTGGGAATGTCCGAAGCAGGATTTTACGGGACGGGTGCAGTATTGCGTCTATCGGGAGATCGGGTACTTTGTCGGGGTGGAGTTCGATTCCACATCGAGGTGGTCGAAGAAGGCGTATAAACCGCAGCATTTGCTGGATTTGCAGCGCCTGGTGGAAAACGCCAAGAAGTGACGAGGCGGGAAGCCTGCGGTGCCGGGTCAGTGCCCCCGCCGCCGGCCAATGCGCTACGTTGTTAAGGATGGTCCTGGACGTCGGATGCGGCAAGCGGAAAATCGAGCCGGAAGCAGTGGGCATCGACATCTCCCCTCACTCCGCCGCCGACAAGGTTTGGAATCTTGACCGGTATCCCTGGCCACTGGAGGATAACCAGTTCACGCGCATCCACATGTCGCACGTTATCGAGCACCTGGACGACCCGATGCGCGCCATGGCAGAGGTCTACCGGGTAGCCAAGAGCGGCGCTGAGGTTCTCGTCGTGACGCCGCACTTCAGTTCTCACAACTCGTATATCGATCCTACGCACAAACGCCATTTGGCGGCCCGCAGCTTCGAATACTTCACGGGCGAGGATTTCCCCAGCTTTGCGGGGTCTCCATTCCGGTTCGAAATCGTGAATGTGGAGCTCACCTTCGGCGGCAATCTCGTGCTGGACAACATGGGGCGTTTCCTGGCGCGCACGTCGCTGAAGTGGTACGAACGGCACGCTGCCTGGATCTTCCCGGCGCAGGATATCCGCTGTCATCTAAGGGTGAAGAAGCAATAGCCGCCAGATGAATTTGGCCTCTTTTCCGCCGTCTTTTCGCTTACTATTGCAAGGGGGGGCGAATAGTGTGTCCAAAACTCTCGGAGTCATCGCGTTGGCAACCGCATCGCTAGCCGGCCAGGGATGCTACAAAGGGCGCGTGGTAGCCTTCCCGCCACCCACTCCCGGCGAAATGAGGAAGGACGTGCCGCCGGGAACCTTCGACAAAACGCAGAAGGTGAACCTTTACTTCTGGGGCCTGCTCCAGAAGCCGCCATCCCCCGTGCTCGCGGAAAACTGCCCTACCCAGTCCATGAAGGAGGTCACCGTCACCAGAAAAGGCAGTTACGTCGCGGCCGCCGTCTTTACCCTCGGAATCTATTCGGCCATCGACATCTCGTGGCAATGCGCCCAGCAACCGTCCAAGCAAGGCGGCGAGATCGGAGGACCGACGCCCAAGAAGTCCGCGCCTGTTCCGCCCAAGAAGGAGGACCCTGCTGCCCATGCCGATCGTTAATATCAACCCCGCGGCCACCTGGGTGAACCATCACCAGAACGTCTCGCAGGCATACGACCGCCTGTATGACGTCTTCAATCCGAATGTGGACACTCCGGATTTCATGACCGATCTGCAGCCCACCATCTCGGCCCTGGAGGGCATCATCGGGGATGCCATCAACGACCAGAAAAGGCTGCGCGCGCTGGGTGGCGGATGGTCGCTCTCCACGGCGGCCGTCACCGACGGGCGGTTGATTAACACCCAAAACCTCAACTGGCGTTTCCCCATCGGCGCCGGAGGCGTGTCCACCGGCTATCCGGGCGACCCCTCGCTCCTGATGTACATGCAGGCGGGCATGAGCGTCGCGGTAGCGAACAATGCGCTCTTCGAGCAGACCCGGCAGCAGGCCCTGAAGACCTCGGGCGCAAGCAACGGCCAGACCATGGCAGGCGCTTTCTCCACCGGCACGCATGGCTCCCGGTTCCAGTTCGGCGCGATGCAGGATTACGTGGTGGCCTTGCATATCATCGCCGGACCCGGCCGTGTCCTCTGGCTGGAGCGCGCGTCCTACCCCGTGCTCCGCGACGATATTGTGGCGGGAGTTGGCGCCCAGTTGATCCGCGACGACACCATTTTCAACTCCGCCCTGGTGAGCTTCGGCAGCTTCGGCATAATATACGGCATCGTGATCGAGACCGAACCGCTCTACCTGCTGGAAGAGGAGCGCCACCTCCTCCCGCTCGACGCCCGATTGCGGCAGGCCATGCTGACACTCGACTTCAGCGGCATTCCGACGCCTCATCCCGGCGAGACGCCGTTCCATTTTGACGTGGTGGTCAATCCGCACAATCCCGCCGGTGGAGCGTATGTCACCACCATGTACCAGCGCCCATACCACACTGGCTACCCCCCTCCTGAAGTCTCGTCGAGCGGCCTCGGTCCGGGTGACGACCTGCTGGCGGTGGTCGGTAAACTCGGCGACGTGGCCGGCCTCATCGTTGCGCCGCTGGTGAACGCACTGGTTACGTCGCAGTACTCGCAGTTCGGTCCGGGCACGCCGAAACCCGCGCAAGTCGGGACGCCCGGGGAAATCTTCTTCTCTACGGTCACCCTGCAAAAGGAAATGAGCGCCGAGATCGGAGTGGCGCTGGGAGACACCCTGCGCGTTCTGGATCTGATGCTGGGCCTCCCCGAAGTCAAGGACTACCCCGGCCTGCTGGCGTTCCGCTGGGTGAAGGGTTCGAAAGCGCTGCTGGCGTTCACCAGGTTCGACACCACCTGCACCATCGAATTCCCCGCCGCCTATGCGGACAATACGATGGCCTACTACAACGCCGTCTGGCGGGGACTGGAGGCCGCCGGAATTCCGTACACGCTGCACTGGGGCCAGATCAACAACTTCACGCCCGCCCGGGTTCAAGCCATGTATGGCGCCGCCGCGAATCATTGGGTAGTCAGCCGGAATGCCGTGCTTGATCCGCCGGCTCGGGCGGTCTTCACCAGCCCGTTCCTACAGAGTTGCGGGCTTGGATAGACATCTACTATTATGGGCGCCTGGCGACGCTTTCTGCTCACGGCCGCGACGGTCGCCTCCGCGTGCCACCATTGCCTTCCCCTGACCACTCCGCCCAGCGTTATGAGCCAGCCATTCTCCCCCGCCGCGGCGGGACCCCCGCGCCTGAAGATTCTGACGTGGAATATGTGGATGATGCCCTGGTTTACCTTCCAGAGCCCACGCAATCGCCAAAGGTCCGCGGCCATTGCCGACGAATTGTTGAAGCAGGATTTCGATATTCTCTGTCTCGAAAAATCCTTCGACGGCGGCGCGCGCGACGTGCTGACCAAGGCGCTGGGCGCGCGCTATCCATACCGCTACGGACCCGCCAACTCCGGGTTCTCGCTGAAGGTGAACAGCGGAGTCTGGATCCTGAGCCGCTTCCCGCTCTCGAACTACCACGAGATCCAGTTCCGCGACTGCGCCGCCATCGAGTGCTTCTCGCGCAAAGGCGCCCTGATGCTGACAGGCGAGTTCCAGGGCCACCGCTTTCAGATTATCGCCACGCATTTGCAAGGCGAGGAGGGTGCGGTCTACACGCCCGAGCACCAGCAGATTCGCGATCGCCAGATGACCCAGATTCGCAACGAGCTGGTGGCGCGTTACGGCACGCAAGGGGTGCCGCTGTTCCTGTGCGGCGATTTCGATACCCCCCGCCAGGGCAAGAGCAATCCGCCCAGGGAAACCGACGGATACCGCTTCATCCTCAATACCTTCGGCGGGCCACAGAACCACTCGGACTACTTCATCACGCTGGACGACACCTGTGCCCACAACGATCTGGCCAT
>JAIQFL010000665.1 GCA_020073365.1 Terriglobia bacterium
CGCACCCGCTCGGTGGAAACGCGGCTGGCGGTAAAATTGGCCACGCAGCCGTTGAGGAACTGGAACCGGACGTTGGCGATGTCCACCTTTTCGGAGAGGATGGAAACGCCGGCGGCACGGATCTCCTGTGGTTCGGCGTGGGTGAGGGACAGCACGATGTCCACGTCGTGGATCATCAGGTCCAGCACGACATCCACGTCGAGGCTGCGGGGGCTGAACAGGTTGAGCCGGTGGATTTCGAAGAACAGGGGCAGGGTGGCACGCCGCTCCAGCTCCACTACCGCCGGGTTGAAACGTTCCAGGTGGCCTACCTGTAGAATGCGGCCATGGCGTTCCGCCGTCTCAATCAAGCGGGTGGCAGAGGAAAGGTCGGGAGTGATGGGCTTTTCCACGAGTAAGTCGATGCCGGCCGCGAGGAGGGTGGCGCCCACTTCTTCGTGCGCGGTGGTTGGGACGGCAACGATTGCTGCGTCCACTTTGCCTGCCAGGTCGCGGATGCCGGCCATCGGCAGGGCGCCGTACAGGGCGGCCACTTCAGCGGAGCGGGTTGGGTCGGTATCGACTACCGCACAAAGGTCCGCCCGCTGGGATTCGTGGACCACCCGGCAGTGGTTGCGTCCGAATTGGCCTGCTCCGATCACGGCTAGTCGAAGTTTCATATGTTCCTGGCACACAGTTTCATGAAGACCACTCCCTGACGGTCGTGGCTCCGCGACGAAAGCAGGCAGACGACAAAAAACGATCGTCTGCCCCACTGGAAACTAGAACCCTACAATCGCAATGGCGGCTCGGTCGGCCGCCTCCAGCATCTCTTCTCGGTCCAGCATCAGGGTGCGGCCGGCCTCTACGGCCAGAACCGTGGTCCCGGTTTCCTGCATCACGGGGATGGTGCTCAGCCCCACCACCGGTACGTCGAAGAGCAGGTGCTCGCGGCGGCGCGCCACCTTCACCAACGCCAGGCGGCGGCCACTTACCAGGCCGGCTGCCCGGCGCAGCATGGCGTCGGTGCCCTCCATGGCTTCCACCGCCACACAGGCCCGCTCGCAGATCGCCACGCTCTGCCCCACATCGACGTTCGCCAGCGCATTCGCCACGCGACGGCCGTATTCCACGTCGGTCATCTCGTCTCTATCCGGGCTGCGTTGCGTCATAGCGCCCGCAGTGGCCAGCATCGGCTTCAGCAGGGCCGTCGAATCCCCAAGGTGTATGCCCTCGTCTTCCAGAATGCGGATGATCCCTCCGATCAGCCCGTCGGTATTCCTCCACGGCAGGGTAGCCAACAGCTTCGCCAGGCGCCAGTCCGGCCGGATGGAAGAGAAGATCCTGGCGTGCTTCACCTGGCCGCACATCACCACCTCGGTGATGCCCTCCTGCCTGAGAATCTCGATCAACTTGCCCAGTTGCCCCAGGGAGATCCAGTGGCAGCGCGGCGCGAGGGCTGCCAACTCCGGGGAGGCCTCCTCCTGGATGGCGACCACCGTCACATCATGCCCCAGCCGCCGGGCGCTCTCCAGGGCCAGCATAGGGAACCGCCCATTTCCGGCAATCAGCCCGTAGCGCATCACTTCACGACGCCGCGCTCGGAGGAGCGGATGAACTCGATGAGCTCGTCCACTTCGGCGCACGGGGGAATTTCCGCGCGGATGCGCTCGATGGCCTGGGAGGTGTTGAGTTGCGAGCGGGTCAGCAGCCGGAACGCGGTCTGGAGGGACTCGATGACGCTCTTCTCGAAGCCGCGCCGCTCCAGCCCGATACTGTTGGCGCCGAAGACCGCTACCTCGGGCTTGTTGCTGGTGAGCGAGTACGGCAACACGTCCTGCTTGACCACGCTGTAGGGTCCAATAAAGGCGTGCCGCCCGATGCGGCAGAACTGGTGAACCCCGCTGAACGGGCTGACATCGGCCCAGTCCTCGATGGTCACATGGCCGGCCAGGCCCACGCTGTTTCCCAGGATGACGTGGTTGCCGATACGGACGTCGTGGGCCACGTGCGTATAAGTCATCAAGAGGTTGTCACTGCCGATGCTGGTGAGAAGGCCGCCACCCTGGGTGCCGCGATGGATGGTGACGAATTCGCGGACGCGGTTGCGGTCGCCGATGCGGGTTTCGGCCCGCTCACCGCGGTATTTCAGATCCTGTGAGGCCACCCCGACCGAGCTGAACGGAAAGAAGATGTTGTCCTCGCCCACCCAGGTGGGGCCCTCCAGGTAGATGTGGGCCATCAGGCGTGTGCGAGGGCCGATCTCGACTTCCGCGCCCACGATGGAGTAGGGGCCGATTTCGGCGCTTTCCGCAATTCGCGCCGCGGGGTCCACGATGGCGGTGGGGTGAATCGGCATTGCTAGGCGGTCACTGGCGCCGCCGGTTGCTCGTCCTTATCCGCGAGCTTGCACATCACTTCCGCTTCGGCCACCACGACGCCGTCGACGGTGGCGACACCCGCCATCTTGGCGACGCTGGCCTTGCGCTTGATCACCTTCATTTCCATGCGCAGGGTATCGCCGGGAACCACCGGCCTGCGAAAGCGGGCATTTTCGATGGCGACCAACAGGACCAGCTTGTTGTGCCGGTCCGGCATGTTTTTCAGCACCAGCACGCCGGCGGCCTGTGCCATGGCTTCCACGATGAGCACGCCCGGCATGACGGGGAAATCGGGGAAGTGGCCCTGGAAGAACGGCTCGTCGTTAGTGACATTCTTGATTCCGACGATGCGATCGGCATCCATTTCCACGATACGGTCCACGAGCAGAAACGGGGAGCGATGCGGCAGAATCGCGCGGATTTCGTTGATATCCAAAATTGCCATGGAAGCGCTATTATCGCACGCCTGCGTTGCTCACACGCCGGACCAGGGTGTGGCGATAATTCTAAGGCATCCATTCCGAGGGGTTTCGCTTCAACTCCTCGGCGTGACGCTGCAGCTGTGTGAGGCAGTCGAATGGATTGATGCCGTTTAACTCGCAGGTGTGAATCAGGCTCATGAACTGGTCCCCCATCTCTGCGCCCTTCCGCGTCTTGTAAGGCAAGCGGGGCGGGCGGGGCAACACTCCGCAATTCGACCTGCGGACTGAGTTGTATCGGACCACCGGGGTGGATTGGACCCGGGCAGATGGGATTGACGTGCAGGTGGCGCAATCCGTGATTACCGAGGTAGGGATAGAGTGGCTCATCGATTTTCCACAACCTGGACGAAATTACGGCAACGACATGCTGAACGCCCGCGTGCCGTTCAAGCGCCCGGAGTCGTCGCCTTCGCCTCTTCGCGCAGTGCGGCGATCCGGTTCTGCAGCGTTCGGAGGCTGATCCCCAACATCTCCGCGGCGAGTTTGCGATTGCCACGCACGTGATCGAGAGTGAGTTGGATGTAAGCCTCCTCGATCTTCATGAGTGGCTGGCCGGCCGGGAGCATCATCGGACCCTCGTGGCCTG
>JAIQFL010000248.1 GCA_020073365.1 Terriglobia bacterium
CAGTACACGTTCGGGCGCCGATCGCGCCCTTGGGTTCCATTTTCATTTGATTTCGGACGTCCTCCTTTCGTCGCGGAGGACAAAGACTGAACGGCGTCCTGCAGAGCCTCACGAGCCGGAAGAAAGGAGTGTCATCCACCTGGTCTTGGTGTACCCAATTTCAGGATCATCTTGCATTGGAAACGATTCCTAATTTCAGGATCATCCTTGGATTGGAAAATGCTGCGGGGTTCGCAGCGCGACTCCATAGGTAGCGGCATCGCCGGTCTTCAGGCAAGCTTGGTAGACCAGCTACCTACCTCGCCCCTTGAGAACCTTCCTTCAACTCGCCCCCGGTCTTGGGGAACAGGATCGGTAGGGCCGGCTCGGCCGTGAACATGCAGCGGGCGTTGTGGCCGCAAAGCGGGATCACCATCGCCTTGTGCTGGGCGCTGTATTTCTTATTCACATAGTTGGCGAATGCCTGGCCGCGCGCCAGCCGGGTCGCCCCTTGCGCCATGGCGGGGCAGGAGGAGTCGAAGCCGCCCAGCGGCAGGATGTCCAGTTCGCCGAGCAGGTAAACCACCGGCCGGGCCGCCAGTTGCTTCCTCAATTGATCGTCCGCGAGCCTGGCGGTATACCCGCTGCGGCCCTGGAACCCGTAGGGCCAGTGATCGTATGTGGTGCAGTTCCGGCCGTCGCCGTACGGACGCACGTCGCTGCCATCGGCGGTCGGCCGGCTCGAATCCAGGTAGGCGTAACTCGAAGGATTGGATACCACGTAGGTCACCGGGACGCCCAGCGTATCGTGGACCTGATTGGCCATCTCGTATCGGGTGACGTATTGGCCCCCGGCCGAGTGGCCCGCGACCACGATTGCTTTCAGGTTGGGAAAAGCGTCCTTCCGGGCGAGTTTGCGAAGAATCTCGTCCGCCAGTTCGTAGGAATTCAGGCCCTCGTTACCGATCGACACGCCACCCGACCGCCAACTGTCGCCGTTGCAACTCCAGTTGATTTCGTTGGGGGCCAGCGTGTCCCGGCAACCGCGCCCGTCGTTGGACGCGAAGCGGGGCGCGATGACCACCGTGTCATCCAGGGCACCCGCCAGGAAAGCGGCCGCCAGGGCGGTGCGGAAATAGTTATCGGCATCTCGCCCGGCGCCGTGGACCACGATCAGGGCTCGAGTGATCCTCTCGTTCTTCGTCTCGAGGGAATAGGTGCGGTAAACCAGAGATCGAGCCGACTTGCCGCCCAGGCCGACCCATTCGGTACAGCCCGTAGTTGCCGTGGTGCAGGGCGCGGCGTAAGCGGCAACCGCAATCAGAAAGACCAGTGCGCGCAGGATCATCGAACCGGTATACACCTTTTGGCTGTCTGGTGACAACCGGGGGCCACAAAGCGCCTGCGAGGTGTTCCCTTGGCCCGTACCGGTACTAAGAAAATAATGGAACTTTGCTTCCCGCGGCGGGTTAAAATAACGATACGATGGCGCTGAGCGGAGCGCCAAGGGGGGATGCATGAAAAGGCCTCGGGCGTTGTCGATTCTGGCCGGAGCTTCGGTTCTGGCATTTGCCGGCCTGCTGATCGGCCAGTCTTCCGACTCCCAGCTCACCATTTCACATGCCGAATGCAGCTATTTCGGCAGCCAGCGTGAACGGTTTGTCAGCGAGGCGCTGGGCGCCGCCGGGATCAGGTCGCGCAGCAGCCACGCCCTGAGCGCGAGGACCCAGCAGGTAAGGGCCATGCTCGGCGGTGCGTCGGGGGGCAGCCATACCAACGCCGTTCAATCCAGCTCCGCCTTTGACGGCGGCTCCGCGGCTGCGGACTCGATCGATTCCTACATCGCAGCGGATTTCAAGGCGAACGGCATCACGCCGGCGCCCCAAACCACGGATTGGGAGTTCATCCGCCGCGTCACCCTGGACCTGACGGGCCGCATCCCCACTCCCGACCGCGTACTCACTTTCGTGATGGATACCACCTCCGACAAGCGGGCCAAGCTGATCGACGAACTGATCGCCAAGCCCGAGTGGGTGGATAAGTGGACCATGTACTTCGGCGACCTGTATCAGAACGTCACCACCAAGGCGAGCTCCGGCTTGAACCGATTCCCGCAGGGCCGCAACGCATTCTACAAGTGGATCCACGATTCCCTGGCCGCGAACAAGTCCTACGACAAGATGGCTACCGAGTTGATCAGCGCCGGGGCGAGCAATAACTATACCGACGGGCCTGGCAACTGGATGCTGAACGCATACATTACCGGTGGGCCCAGCCAGGACATCATGGACCAGGGAACCTCGTTCGTTTTCGACACCTTCCTCGGCATGGCGCACGTCAATTGCCTGCTGTGCCATAACGGGCGCGGGCACCTGGATCAGTTAAGCCTTTGGGGCGGCAATACGACGCGCTATCAGGCCTGGCAGTTGGCTTCGTATCTATCGCGCATCCAACTGGCGCAAACCCGGGTCGACCCCAACGTGCCCAACATCAACTACTGGTCGGTTCTGGAGAACACCAAGGCTACCGATTACGCCTTGAACACCACCACCGGCAACCGCCCGGCTCGCGTGGCGCCCACGGGTTGCAAGTCGGGCCAGCCGTGTTACTACGTGCCGCCGCAGTACATCTTTAACAATGATGCGCCCAAGACTGGTGAAGCCTACCGGGTGGCACTGGCCCGCAGCATCACCGGCGATTTCCAGTTTGCGCGCGCCACGGTGAACTATATGTGGGCGCAATTCTTCGGCCGCGGCATGGTCGATCCGCCCGATACCTTCGACCCCGCGCGGCTCGATCCCAACAATCCGCCTCCCGCACCCTGGACCTTACAGCCTTCCAACCCGAAACTGCTCAACGCACTGGCGCAGCATTTCGTCGCCAGCGGCTTCGATTTGAAAGCCCTCATGCGCGAGATTACGACCTCCGGCACCTATCAACTTTCGAGCCGCTACGACGGGACATGGAACGTTGCGTGGGAGCCCTACTTCGCGCGCAAGTTCGTGCGGCGGTTATGGTCGGAAGAGGTTCACGACGCAGTAGTGCAATCCAGTGGAACCTACCCCAGTTACACCATTACCGGGTTTACCGATCAGGGCTTCGCCAAGCCCAGCTATGCCATGCAGTTCCCGGATGTGATCGGAACCGATACGGGCGGATTCCTGGACAGCTTCTTCCGCGGCAATCGGGACGACCAGCCTCGCAAGCAGGATGGGTCGATCCTGCAGGCCCTCAACCTGATGAACAATCCGATCGTGGAGAACCGCGTGAAAGGCTCGGGGTCGGCTCCCAGCCAACTGATCGTGCAAAACCTGAGCAGGAGCAACGAGGATCTGATCGACACGCTGTTCCTGACCATCCTCTCGCGCTTCCCCAGCAGCGACGAGATGGCCAAGGCCCTGGCGACCATGCCGGCCTCTGGCGCCAGCCGTCTTACGGCCATTCAGGATCTGACCTGGTCGTTGTATAACAAGGTGGATTTCGTTTTCAATTACTGAGGCAGGAGGGACGTCATGAGCCGTGAGCAGGAGAAAATCAATCGGGATTTAAAGAAGTACGGGTGGAACTACAAGACGTTCTTCAATCGTCCTCACTGGACCCGGCGGCGCTTCTTCGAGATTCTGGGCGCAGGCGTCGGCGGGGCTTTTCTGGCGGAACGGTATGCCAAGGCCGCCGATGTGACCAACTCCGGAGCGGCCACTAGGAACACCGCGCAGAACGTGATCTTCATCCTGCTGGCGGGCGCGCCGAGCCACACGGACACTTTCGATTTGAAGATGGTCCCGGGAGTCACCCCCACCAGCTTTGCGCCGCAAACCGTCAACGGGATTCTGTGGCCCACCGGCCTGCTGCCGAAACTGGGGCAGTCGCTCTCCGATTTCGCGATTGTGCGATCCATGCGATCGCACGCGCTGGTGCATTCGCTGGCGCAGACATGGGCACAGATTGGCCGCAATCCCGCCGCGGCGCTGGGCAACATCGCCCCGAACATCGGCAGCGTGGTGGCCATCGAGAAGGACAAGTTGCGCACGCCCGGACAGGTCTTCCCCGCCTTTCTGGCCTTGAACTCCGGCGGTGGCGCCGGCGCGGGATATCTGCCCGCGGTCTATGCGCCGTTCAAAGTCACTCCCAGCACCGCCGGAATCGCCAACACCACGAACCCCGACGGCCAGGCGACCTTCAACAACCGCTGGAAACTGCTGCACTCGCTGGATGACAACCTGCGCGTCGATTCGCCCAATGGCACGCCCATGGACGATTACAACGACTTCTACACGTCCGCCAATGCGATGATGTACAACCCGGTGGTGAACCAGGCCTTCGGATACACCGCTGCGGATAGCGCGCGCTTCGGCAGCACTGCCCTGGGCAATGCCTGCCTGGTGGCGTCGCAGGTGCTGAAGGCGAACCAGGGCACGCGCTTCATCCAGATCACCTCCAACGACGGCTGGGACATGCACCAGAACATTTACGCCGCGGGCACGCTTCCGGCCAAGGGCAAGATTCTGGACGACGCAGTATCCCAATTGTTGAACGATTTGAAAGCCAACGGCCTGCTCTCCAGCACCCTGGTGGTGATGGTCGGCGAATTCGGCCGCACGGTCGGCCCCATCACGGGGGCCGGAGGACGGGACCACTGGCCGCAGCAGTTCGCCTTCTTTGCCGGAGGCGGAGTGAAGGGCGGGACGGTCATCGGTGCCACCAACTCGACAGGCTCGGATGTGGCCGACTACGGCTGGTCGCAGAACCGCTACGTATACGCGGAAGATATCGAGGCCACCGTGTACTCGGCCATGGGAATCGATTGGACCAGCGTACGGCACGACGATCCTCTGGGGCGCGGGTTTGAGTATGTACCGCAGACCGGACCGTTCCCCTTCGCGCCGGTGCACGAGCTCTGGGGGTTGGGTGGACTTGACTCCGGTCGCCAAGAGCGTGGGGACGTGTATTTAGACGAATCAGACTCGTCTCGACGCACGGCGATTGCGGCCAGACTGCTCTGTATGTCTTCCCTTGCTGCCATACTTTATAATCGGGGTGATCTCTCAAAAGGGGCGCCTCGTGAAATTCAAGACTGCGATTCTTGTTCTCATCGCCGCCCGGTGGATGGCCTCGGCCCAGACGCCTCCGTCTCCTGCCGCAACCGCTCCCACCCCGGGCCGAAGCGGCTTTGGTCCAGCCGTGAAGTCTCCCGAAGTCTCGCCCGATGGCAAAGTGACTTTTCGACTGCGCGCCCCCAATGCCAAGGAAGTGTTCGTCACCGGCATCGGCCAGCGCTTGCCCATGCAGAAGAATGAACAGGGCATTTGGACCGCCACCACCGGCCCGATGAAGCCGGACATCTACGCCTATTCGTTTTCGGTGGACGGCGCGACCTTCACCGATCCCGGCAACCCGCAGTTCAAGACCGCGTATGGCAGCGCCGGGCAGAGCTTGCTCCACGTCCCCGGGCCGGGCAGTTGGGAGCCCGGGACTGGCGTGCCGCGCGGCGCCGTCACGCGTCACTTCTACCACTCCGGGGTGGTCGGCGACGACCGCGACTTCTGGGTCTACACGCCGGCCCACTACGACCCCAGGCGCAAAGAGCCCTATCCGGTGCTGTACCTGCTGCACGGGCTGGGCGATGAATCCGGTTCGTGGATTGGAGTCGGCGCGGCCAACGTGATCCTCGATAACCTGATCGCCCAAGGCAAGGCCAAACCGATGATCATGGTGAATCCGCTGGGTTATGGCACGGCGGGCGGCGGCATGGGCGGCCCCAACATGCTCGAGTACTTTGCCAGAGCGCTGGTGGAAGAAGTGATGCCGCAGGTCGAGAAGATCTACAACGTGTCCAAGGACCGCAACCAGCGCGCCATAGCAGGCTTGTCGATGGGCGGCGCCGAGGCAACCTTCACCGGCCTGAATCACCTCGACAAGTTCGCGTGGATCGGGTCGTTCAGCGGGGCCTATGTGATGTGGCCCGGTGCCAATGGCGGGGGCCGCCGCGGGCCGGGTGCGCCCGGTACGCCGGGAACGCCCGGCGCCGGTGCACCGGCTGGTGCCACTCCAGGTGCTCCCGTCGCAACCATTGCGGCGGGTACGCCAATGATCGGAGCACCGGGCGCGGCAACCGTAGGCGCGCCGGGCTCCGCAGCGCCGGGTGCGGCAGGCCCCGCGGGAGGCCGGGGAGGCCGCGGTGGGGCGCCGTCATTGGACCCGTCCATCATTCCGAAGAACTTCTCCCACCTCGATGCCAAGGCGAACTCGCAGATCCGCCTGCTTTGGATTGCCTGCGGGACCGCCGATAGCCTCATCGGCGTCAACCGGCAATTCAAGGATTGGCTGAAATCCAGAGACGTCAAGTTTACGGATCTGGAGGTTCCCGGCGTGGGACACGTTTGGCCGCTCTGGCGCCAGAACCTGACCGAGCTCGCGCCGCTGCTGTTCCAGGCGAAAGGCAAATAGACGCGGGACGCGGCAAGCCCCCCGGCCGCGAAGGTCCGGGTTTCGGATCAACCCGCCTGCGGGTTCGGTGTGAAGGCCGCCTGCATTTCCCGGCCATGGTCGCTCGGTATGACGATCCACGCCGCAAAATAGGCGAGGAAGCCCACCCCTGTGGTGATGGCAACCGCCAGCCAGATTGCCCGGATCAGTGTGACATCCACTTCCAGGTAGCGCGCAAATCCAGCGCACACTCCCCCGATCTTCTTATTGCGGCAGTCCAGCAGGAGCGCCCTGGAGGCAGTCACCACCCTGCCGAGCCCCGTTCTGCTCCCGCATTGCGAACAGAAGCGGTCATCGTTGTGCAGTTCGACCCCACATTTGGTGCAGTACATTGGCGTTCTCCAGCAGAAGATACGCAGGGTAACGGCAGGATGTTCCGTGGTGTGGACCACCCTCGGCGGCGGTCTTCTCCGCGCGGCGGCCCTCTCAGTTCTTCAACTCTACTACCACGGCTTCAAACGCCTTGTCGCTCAGGTTCTCCTCCTTGTGCCTGGTCGGGGCACCCCAACTCGCTTCCCCGGCTTTGTGCTGGGCGGTGTCGATTTTGCCGTCTGGTGTAGTCATCCGGCCGTTCTGGCCGGTGAGATAAACCACCACGCGGTTGAGCAAGTGCTCATGCAACGGCACAGCGTGGTGCGGTCCGAACTTGACGCGTACCACCCGTACCTGGCTGTTCTCGAATTCCAGCTTGTAGTCCGCCGGATCCACCTTCAATGGGTCGAGGGGCGTGTTCGTTGTCTTGGCGGGGTCGCCCTCTTTCTTGATCTCCACTTCCACAATCGAGACCGGCGTGCTGCTGGTGACTTCCGAGACATGCATCCCACTTGCCGGACTCCACTTCACGTCGCCTGCCTTGAACTCCAGGACGTTTTTCTCACCACCCTGCGGAGTGATTTCCTGGCGGCCCGGCGACAGGTAGATCATGACGCGGTTCAGCTTGTGCTCGTGCGGAGACGTTTTGGCGTGGGGTTGATCGGTCACCAGCAACACCCTCACCTGGCCGTTCTCAATCGGCGTCTGGGGCCCTTGGGCGAAAACGCCGGCCCCGGCCACGATGAAGAATGCGAGGAAGCGCGCGGTGTGGACTCTCGGATATCGCATTGGCTCATCATACAGCGCGCCGCAAGCCTGTGACCGGCTCGACGTGTCGCGGTTCGCGGTGGGGCAGGCGGTTCCGCCTGCCTCGCCCGCTTGCGTGCGATTCTTTCACACCTTCCCAGGGGTCCGCCCTACCACCTCGGCATCCAGCGAGCCTTTCGCCAGGCGGACGTGAATCCGCGAAGCCGGCGGCGCCGCGGCGCTGTGCTTCAGAATGCCGGACTGGTTCGAGACGATGGCGTAGCCGCGTTCCAGGATGCCGAGCGGGCTCAATTGCGACAGCTTGGCAGAAAGCTGGTCGAGCGCGCTGCGGCGCCGCGCCAGTCGCACCCGTATGGTCTGGACGGCGACGGTGTGGGCGGACTCCAACCGGCGGCGGTCGGCGGCCAGGCGCGGGCGCATGTCGAAGCGCTTCAGGCGGGTCTCCAGCGCGCGGCGGGCGCGCTCGCGGGAATCCAGGGCGGCGCGGATGCGCTCGCGCATGCGGTACTCCTGCTCGTCGGTACGCTGCAAGCCGCGCCCGATGCGCCGGTGCAACACGTTGAGCGCGCGCTCGATGCCCTGTTGGCGCAGGCGGCGCTCCAGCATGGCGATTCGGTAGCGCAGCGCCTGCGTGTTCTTGGCGCGCGCGGCGGCGATGCGATCGAGCAATTCCTCGCGCGTGGGAATCACCATTTCGGCGGCGGCCGAAGGAGTGGGGGCGCGCAGGTCGGCGACGAAATCCGCGATGGTGACGTCGGTCTCATGGCCCACGGCCGAGACCACCGGCACGGAGCAGCCCGCGATGGCGCGCGCCACGGACTCCGAGTTGAAGCTCCACAGATCTTCGAGCGAGCCGCCTCCACGTGCCACGATGACCAGGTCTGGCCACTTCGTCCGGCTGAAGTATTCGATGCCGCGGCAGACCTCCTCCACCGAGCCTTCGCCCTGCACCAGCGCCGGGAAGAGGCGGATGTGCAGTCCGGGAAAGCGGCGGGAGAGAATCTGGATCATGTCCACGATGGCCGCGCCGCGGGGCGAGGTGACGATCCCGATGCGCCGCGGAAAACGCGGCAGGGGGCGTTTCCGCTCGGGCGAGAACAGCCCTTCGGCGGCCAGTTTCTTCTTGAGCTGCTCGAAGGCCACCTGCAAGGCGCCCAGGCCCTGCGGCTCCAGCGCTTCCACCAGCAACTGGTATTCGCCGCGAGCTTCGTAGACGTCGATGCGGCCGCGCGCCAGCACCGCCATGCCGTCCTGCGGCTTGAATTTCCAGTAGCGGTGCGAGGAGCGGAAGGACACGCAGCGCACCTGGGCATCGCGCTCCTTGAGGGTGAAATAGTAGTGGCCGCTGGTGGCCAGTTTCAGGCCGGAGATTTCGCCCGAGACCCAGATGTCCTGGAATTCGGAGTCGAGCACCGCGCGGATGGCGGTGTTCAGCTCACTGACGGTATAGATGCGGCGCTGGGGCGCCAGGTCGAACTCCAGGGCGAATTGCTCCACGGAGCCATGGTAGCGCGCTACTGATGGACGGAGAGCAACAGCGTCTGCGTGCCCTTGGTTCCGTTTTGCGTGAAGGTCAGCGGCCAGTCGCCATCCGGCACGCTGGGGACCTGCAGGTTGAACTGGTAGAGACCCACCTGGCTGGGCGCGAACCCCTGGTAGGACAGCGGCGCAACCACGCCATTGATCTGCATCTGTACCTGGTTGACGAGCTGGTTGGCCACACCGACAATCTGGCCGACTGGTACGGCCACGTTCGACGAGTCATTCGCCGGCCCGAATCCAATGCCGTAGATGGTCAGGGTCTCACCAGGTTTGGCCGGCCGCACCGGATAGCCGGGGATGGTAGTGCCCGCCGGGAGAATGAAGGTCAGGTCGGTTGGAAGGACGCACTTCTTTCCCGCATCACAGGTTTGAGCCACCACGTACTGTTTGGTTCCCGACAGCCAGGGCGCCTGCTGGAGGGCCAGCAAACCGGGTTGCATGGCATTCACCGTGACCGGGAATGCCGCGCTGGTTCCCGCCGTGGTGGTGACCGTCAGTTGCTGCGATCCAGTGGCTACATTAGACGGCACCAGCGCATTCACCTGGACGGGGCTGATGTAGTAGATAAAAGCCGGTTGGCCGCCGATGGTTGCTTTGGTGAAGTCGAGCGAGGTGGGCGCGTTGACCCCGGCGAAATCGGTGCCGGCCCACTGCCGGGTATCAGTGGCCAGGTCGGTGCCGGTGATCTCGATCCAGGTGGCGGGAGCGATCGCCGAAAAGCCGCCGAACCCGCTGGCGCTCACCACCTTGGTGACGGCGGGCGGGGTGCCGCCGCCGGCTGCGGGAGTGAGTGTGAACGTATTTGTATAAATGTGCGCGTTTGTCGAAAGCAATTGCGCGGGACCAGCATTTCCCGCCAAATAAAAGGTGATGTTGCCGGCGTTAGTAGCCGGTGGAGTCCAGTCAAACTCGTAAGTCCCGGAACCAGTCTTGCCTAGAGTCGCTGAGTATCCCTCAAAACTGTGCTCAATGTACTGGAGAGGCATGTTCGCTGGACACGTCTGGCTCTTGCCTAACATCAGCAGTTGTGATTCGTCAGCTAGATTCGTCGCCGATGCGCATTCCACCCCCGTGTTTTGATCCGTTGACGCAAACGTTCCGGCCTGGGTCTTGGGGCTGTTGGCGGCACGAGCGGTGAGTTGGAATCCCCATGCACGTTGTGAAGTCGCGGAATCCGAAATCGTGACTATTAGATGCTGCTTCACGCCGGGTGTGTATGTCGCTCCATTTGGAAACGTCACGTTGACGCTGCCACCGGCGCCATTGAGGGTGCCTATGTGGCAATTTGACGCCAGGCAGCTCGGATTCTCTCCGGGAACCCCGCAATACCCCGCGTCCGGCCCAATCTCGTAAGCCCAAATCAACACCGGGATGGCCCCCAGAATCACCGCGGTCTTGGCTATAAACAGCTTCCGTTGCCGTTGCATATCTGGTTTGTATAACACCGACTCTGAGCAGTTTACTCGAAGCTTGATGGTGAAATCTCTTTAATGGGCAAGGTTTTACCAAACTCTCACAACCTGTGAACAGGCTCACAAAATCCCGGCCAGTTTCAAGGCCTTACGGGCGGTCGTGCTGAGGGGAACTTTAGCAAAGTCCTCTTTGCGGCACCACCGAAATTCCGGACCAGGCACGGACCGGGCGGCCACGCACGCCGCCATCACAGTCAGGGTGTAGTGGTGGTGTGTGATGCTGTGACGGATCTCCCCAAAATGCTCGCCCGTACGCGCCGCCGGCAGGTCTTGGGGACTGGGCAGATCCCAGAAACCGGCCATACGGCGGGCGGTTGCCTCGCGTTGCCGCAACAGGACGGACCTGCCCCGTCGCACAATGAGGAGCGTGCCATCGAGTTTCACCGGCACCGCCTTGCGGAGCTTCACGGGCAACTGGGACGCGACTCCCTCCTGGCGGGCGCGGCACCCTTCCGCCAGCGGGCAGACCAGGCAGAGGGGATTCCGTGGTAAACAGACAGTGGCGCCAAGCTCCATCAGCGCCTGGTTGAAAAGCCCGGGATTCTCGGGGTCGAGCCACTGT
The DNA here is from genome assembly GCA_020073365.1 of Terriglobia bacterium. Classification (GTDB taxonomy): domain Bacteria; phylum Acidobacteriota; class Terriglobia; order Bryobacterales; family Bryobacteraceae; genus JAIQFL01. Next base: position 11,122 of record JAIQFL010000248.1, read on the forward strand.
TGCGCGACCGCTCGAAAGCGCTCTCGGGTGCTCGAGGCCGCGACGTCCGACGGGTCGTTTTCCACGCGCGCGATCACCCGCAGGACATTGCCGTCGAGTACCGCGTGGGGCCGGTGAAACGCGATGCTGGCGATGGCCGCCGCGGTGTAGTCGCCGATGCCGGGCAGCGCGCGGATGGCGCCATAGTCTTGCGGGAAGACGCTTGCCGCGGCCAGTTGCTGCGCCGCGCGCCGCAGGTTTCGTGCGCGCGAGTAGTAACCCAGCCCGCTCCACAGAGCCAGGACCTCCTCTTCCGCCGCCGCCGCCAGGCTCTCCAGGGTGGGAAAGCGTGCGAGAAACCGCTGGTAGTAGGGGATCACGGCCTGCGCGCGGGTCTGCTGGAGCATGATCTCGGAGACCCAGATGCGGTAAGGATCCGCCGTGCGCCGCCAGGGAAGATCGCGATGGCCCTGCCGGTACCAGGCCAGCAACCGATCACCAATCCCCGGCCCCCGGCCCCTGACCCCTGGCCCCTCCTCCCCCTTCATTCGATGACGCGGAGCCACTCGGCCACCACCGCGAAATCGTCGGGCCCCGCGTCCCAGGCTTCGAACTCGGGATTCAGCGGCTCCAGGCGAATCCGATCGTGCGCCCACTGCTCTTCGCCGATCGGGACCTTCGTGCTGGTGTATCGCTTGACGGTGTAACGCGCGGTGTCATCCAGAACCCCGAATCGCTGGATCAGAAGAATCTTGCCCTGGCGCGACCCGGCCGGATGGAGGCGGAACAGATTCAGGCTGCCATCGGGGATGCGCGGCTCCATGGAGCGGCCTACCACGTGAGCCACAAACAGGTCGGGGCCGAGCCGGATTCCCTCCGGAGCACGCACCCAATCCTCCGCCTCCGATTCCATTTCCTCGCCCAGGCTGCCGGCCGCGGCGCGCAGGCTGTAGAGGGGCAGGTGCGTGCGGAAGGGGTCAACCGCGAGCTTTTCCACATGTTCCCCGTAGAGGCGGTCCAGCACGCGGGAAAACGCGTCCACCGCCACGGTCTGCCGCTCGCTCACCCTGAGCACATTGGAAAGCGAGTCCTCCAGCGATTCGAGGCAGTCGGCGGCGCCCGATTCGGCGATACGGTTCTCCAGATCCTGTGGCAACGCCTCCAGCACTTCCGCGTCTTCGGGATCGGCCAGATCGTGGTAATCGCCGCGCAGGCGGATCCAGGCCCGGCCGGAGTTGGCGTCCATCAGAAAGACGCCGATGTTCTGCGGAGGCCGTTGCGGCAGACAGGCCTCCAGCAGCACGTAGGTGCCCTCTCGGCGACCGGTGATCGGGACAACCAAAGCCGGCATTCAGCGGATTCCGCTATTCATCCTATCTGCTTATCGGCCGGAAAGCCATGGGTGTGAAATTAAAACAAATGATCGGCGGCCCAAAACTCTTCTCTGCGCTTCCTCAGCGCTCTCTGCGGCTTCGCGGCGCGGTTCTACTGCCCGCCCGAAACCACGCCTGGCACCGGATTCGGATAGTAGTACGGACGATAGCGGATCCTGACGTTGGGCAGATCCGGTACTTCCACTCTGATCTTGCGGGTCAGCTTCGGCCGGCCTTCGGGATCCACGTCGGGAGTGTAACGCAGCACGTACTGCGTGGTCACTTCCCCCGAAATCCCGGTGATCGCGGCGAAGATCCCCTTCGAGATTTCGGCGGCGTAACCGCCGGTTCCCACCGTCAGGGCGTAATTGCCCGCGTCGGAGGGGTTCGAAAGATAGCCGGACACGTCCTTATAGAGGTTGTTGAGCGGGTACTCCACGTGGCCGCCGGTCTCCGTGGTGAGGCGCTCCAGGATGTCCCGATCTTCGTTGGCGAAGCCGAACGCCGTGGTGCTCACCCCATAAATGGTCACCAGGTTGCGCTGGGCCAGTTCCAGTACTTCTTCCAGGCTGTGTGTCCCTGCGCTGTTGTGCCCGTCGCCCACCACGATGACGATGCGGCGCGGTTCGTAAGGCTCCCCCTTGATCAGGCTGCGCGTGGTGCAGGACTTGTAGATGGCATCGAAGAGGGCCGCCCCGCCGCCGGGCTTCATCCTGCGGACCTTTTCCGCGAGCTTCTCCGAGTCCGACGTGGTGTTGACCAGCAACTCGGCCTCATTGGCGTAGGAGACCAGGTACCCGGAGTATTTTGAATCACCCGGCAGGAGATTCCAGATCAGTTCCAGAATGGCATCCTGGTAGGTCTTCCAGTGGATGCGGCTGTTATTGCTCAGGTCGATGAGGAATCCGACTACGATGGGCTGTTTCTCCTGGTGGCTGAAGAAATGGATTCTCTGCGGGCGGCCTTCGTCCAAGAGGCGAAAGTCCGTGGCTTCGAGGTTGGAGAGGAACTTGCCCTTGTCGTCGGTAACGGTGACCGGCACGATGACCTCGTTGACTGACGAAGAGAAGCGAGCGGCGGGCGCTTCCTGTTGACCCGGTGGTTGCGATGCCGGCGGTTGCTTGGCCCCGGGCGCCGGCGGTGGCGACGAGGGCGGCTGCGACTGGGGCACGGCCGGGATCGACAAAAGAAGACCGCAAAGCGAAACAGCCACGAGTAGGCGAGACATGGAGATCACAGCTTTGGTCCTATTCTAGCGCGAACCGGGGGAAGCGGAGGGGCCGTTCAGTCCTTGGCCGCCACTACGTCCACCGCGAAACCCGCGTCCATAGAGGGCAGGCCTTCGAACAACAGCAGGGCGCCGGCCGGGGGATGGGCGGCATCGAAGAACTCGGAACGGATCTTGCGCACTTGCCCGGCAATTCCTGACGACAGGGGGTAGTAGTGGGCGTATGCCACGTCGCGCGTCGAGACTCCCGCCTGCTCCAGAGCCTTCTGCAAACGCTCGAACGCCAGCCGCGCGTCCTTCTCCTCGTAACCGAAGGAGACCTGCGTGCCGGTCAACACCACGTGGGACGCGGCCACCAGCGCGATCTGCGACTCGCCGGCCTCGTGGGGCATTCCTTCGGGAGTCATCAGGCGGAGGCGGGCGCCGGTCTTCGAACGAAGCCGCGCCACCGCTTCGCACGCCGCCAGCCCCTCGAGCGGGGCGCGCCGCGTCTGAATGAAGTTGAGGGCGGCGCGCGGATATTCGGCTTCCACTAACTGGCGGCTGGCCGTCAACCTCTCGAGCGAGCTGAGAAAACAGGTAACGCGGAGGACGTCGCCCGGCTCCGAACCGGCAGCCTTGACGGCCTGGCGGAGGGATGCCAGGGATCGGGTGGTGAGCGGCGCCACGGGATCCAGTGGACTGTCCGAAGTCGCAACCTGCGCGGAGAGGAACACCAGCCCTTCCGGACTCACCTCCTTCTTCCCCGCCGCAATCGCTTCCAGGACCACCTGCGCGCCTTCGAGCGGCAGCCCGCCGGATTGAATGAGGCTCAGCGCCGGAAGGGGTTGGCGGCGATCCGTGAAGACTTCGCTGACCAGGTCGCGGACGCGCCGCAAATCGCCGGAGCCGGCCACAAAGGCGCGGATCTTCAGAACGGTGTCGCTGCCGGCCTCATGGGCGAGCGCTTTCAATGCGTCGCGAATCTGCTGCGAGAGCAGGCCCTTGGCCGAAGGGGGCGTAACGTAGAAGGTCAGCCTGCGGGTCTCGCCGGTGACGGCATTGGGGAGTTCCCTGGGGATCTGGAGGGTCTGGGTCAGGTCTTCCTTTTTCTTCTTTTGGGCGGGCGCGGCGAGGACGGATAATCCGCACACCAGGGCCACCAGCGGAAAGGCTCTCATAATTCATCCACGCCACCACCAGCGCGATCGCCCAAAATTCTAGCACACTGCCCGGATCTGGCGGTTCTGCGTACAATAGTGTAACCAGCATCCCGGTACGGTACGCGGCGGCGCGCCGGATCGAATCAACGACGGACCCGATGGCCGAAGAACCTACCCTGCTTCGCAAGAAGAGAGCTCGCTCGAAGTATCCCTTGCACTGGGTAATCATACCCCTGACCATCGTCGCGGCGGGTCTGTGGGGCGCCTGGGTTCTGTTCCGGCCTCCACCCCAGGGCGGGCCATTCGTTCTCCCCGGCTACATCACCAGCGCCAGCACATTCGAGCAGGAGTGTACCCATTTTTATGACAAGGCGGCCAACCACGTGGCTGCCGAGGAAAAGTTCCGGCAGGCGGCCGAGTCCATGGCGAACCACGACTACGCCCACGCGGCGGCGCTGCTGGAAACCGCCGCCAAGGAGTTTGCCATACCGGCCGTCTTCAACGACCTGGGAGTTCTGTACGCCAAGCTGGGCGATCGCTCGCGCACGCTCAATGCCTTTCGCGAGGCGCTGGCGCACGACTCCGGGTATGTTCCGGCGCGACAGAACCTGGAGCGGCTCAAGGGATTGAACCTGTCGGCTGCGGTCTACCCGGTCACCCGCGAAATCGAGCCCAACGGCACGCTTCCGCTGGCCAATCTCATCTCGCTCGACCAACCGGTGGAAGGAGAAATCGCGGAGAACCTGAACGATGTAGACTGCTACCGCGTGAACGCCTCTCCGCCTCCGCGCGATCTGATGCAAATCGAGGTCTCCAACGGGTCCAAAACCCTGGCGCTGAGCCTCAGCCTGTTTGACGACAATATGCTCCCGCTGCCCTCGGACCAGGAGCCGCGGGAGCCGGGCGCTTCCCTCACCGGGCACCTGTCGCCACCGCCGAACTCGACCGTGTATCTCAAGATCTGGGGAGCTCGCGGCACCGCCGGCAAGTACACGCTGTTAGTACGGATGCTCAAGGCCTTCGACGCCCACGAGCCCAACGACCAGATTTTCAACGCCACCAAAATCGTGCCCGGGGAGCCCATCCAGGCGAACATCATGGACGCGCAGGACACCGACTTCTACTCCTTCGTCAGCCCGCGCACCGGGAAGCTGAGCATCGAGATTCTAAACCGCTCGTCCACGCTGATTCCAGCGCTCACCACGTTTTCGCCCGACAAGCGCACCAGCGGGTTCGGTCCCGACGTCACCAAGCCCGGGGCGGGACTTGAGCACACCATCGAAGTACTGGAAGACCAGGTTTATTACGTGCAGGTGTGGTCGCAGCGGAACACCGCGGGCAACTATACGCTGACCATCCGGTAAGCCGCCGGACCGGAACGGATTCCAGCGCTCCCTACTGGAACAATTGGGGCGTGAATTCGATCAGGTAGTTGCGCCAGTTAAGCCACGTATGCGCGCCAGGGCTCTCCTGAAAGACCGGAGAGAATCCGTGTTTCTTGAGCATGTCCACGGTGGCTTTGGTGGTCGAGATCAGCCCATCGTCCACTCCGGTGCTGAACCAAAGCAGCTTCAGGCCTTTCTTGGCAGCGGCGTTGTCGAGATCGGCCATGTGCTGTTGCTCCCAGGCCGGAGGCTGCTGTGCGGCCGGAGCGATGGGCGCCGCGGCTGGAGGCGTCCCCCGCGCCGCTCCACGCCCGCCGCCAAAGGCCCCGATCAATCCGGAACTGTACACCCCGACATACGCGAACTTCTCGAGATGCGGAATGGCAATGTTCAAGGTCTGGCTGCCACCCATCGAGAGGCCGGCAATGGCGCGGTGCGCGCGGTCCGCCAGCACGCGATAATGGGTCTCCGCGTAAGGCATGATGTCCGTCATGAAGTCCTGAGTGAACTCATCCACCGGCGCGGGGCCACCCGCCGCGGGAGGCGCCCCTCTGGCTCCGCCGGTGGTGCTGGTGTGTCCAGCGGGCATGACCACCAGCATGGGTTTCACCTTCTTGGCGGCAATCAGGTTGTCCAGAATGAACCCGGCGCGTCCCACCGAGGTCCAGGCCTCGTCGCAGTCGCCGGCTCCGTGCAGCAGGTAGAAGATCGGGTACTTGCTGGTGCCCGTCTCGTATCCCGGCGGGGTGTAGACGTGCATCCGGCGAAATCTCTTCAACGCAGTCGAATAGTAGGTTACCGACGCCACGGCCCCGTGCGGCACCTCCCTGGTGTCCATGAGATCCGACCCCGGAACATACACCAGGCTCCACACGTTGGTATTCGATTCGCTGATCGACGGGTTTCGCGGATCGATTACGGTGACCCCGTCCACGTTGAAGTTGTACCGGTACGCGCCTGGGTCTACGGGCCCCAAGGTGATTTCCCAAACGCCGTTCTCCCCCTTGGTC
>JAIQFL010000249.1 GCA_020073365.1 Terriglobia bacterium
TTGGGCAACCTTGAAATCCGAGATCGATGCGCGGCAGAAGTTGCTCGTCCGTCAGGCGGAGATTCCGGCTTTGGCGGAGAGCGTCAGGAATTGCCTCCAGCGGGAAGACGTACGCCGGGCAGCGGCCGAGTTGGCCGCAGCTCGGGCGAAGTACTCGGGCGAGGGCCTGTGGGCGACGCTACAGGCGGAGATCGACGAGCGGCAGGAGTTGCTTCGGCAACGGACAGAGGTCTTGCAGCTTGAAGAGAGCATACGCGGATGCATGAAGCGAGACCACCTTCGCCAGGCGGCTGGCGAGTTGGACGCCGCGCGGGCCAAATATCCAAGCGAAGGCCGGTGGGTGACGCTTGCGGCGGATATCAGTGCGCGGCAGGTGTGGCTGAGCCGACAGGCGGAGGTCGCGGCTATTGCGGAGAGCATACGCGGATGCCTGAAGCGCGACGACCTCCGCCAGGCCGTGGCCGAGTTGGGCGCAGCTCGGGCAAAGTATCCGGACGAGAGCCTTTGGGCAGCGCTTGAGGTGGAAATCAGTGCGCGGCAGGTGTGGCTGAACCGACAGGCGGAGGTCGCGGCTATTGGGGAGAACATACGCGGATGCCTCAAGCGCGACGACCTCCGCCAGGCCGTGGCCGAGTTGAGCGCAGCTCGGACAAAGTATCCAAGCGAGGGCCTCTGGGTAGAGCTGCAAGGTGAAGCCGATGCCCGGCAGGCCCTGCTGAACCGACAAGCGGAAGTCGCGGCTATTGGGGAAAGCATACGCGGATGCCTGAAGCGCGACGACCTCCGCCAGGCCGTAGCCGAGTTGGGCGCAGCGCGGGCCAAGTATCCAGGCGAGAGCCTTTGGGCAACGCTTGAGGAAATCATTGCCCGACAGACGCTGCTGAAGCGGCAGGCAGAGATCGCGGCTATTGTGGAGAGCATACGCCGATGCCTGAAGCGAGAAAACGTACGCCAAGCCGTGGCCGACTTGGGCGCAGCTCGGGCCAAGTATCCAGGCGAGAGCCTTTGGGCAGAGCTGCAAGTTGAAGTTGACGCCCGACAGGCGCTGCTGAAACGTCAGGCGGAGATCGCGGCTATGGCGGAGAGCATCCGCGGGTGCCTGAAGCGTGACGACCTCCGCCAGGCCGCGGCCGAGTTGGGCGCCGCGCGGACGAAGTATCCGGGCGAGAACCTCTGGGCAACGCTTGAGGCGGAGATCAGTGCTCGACAGGCGCTGCTGAAACGACAGACGGAGATCGCGGCTATGGCGGAGAGCATCCGCGGGTGCCTGAAGCGCGACGACCTCCGCCAGGCCGCGGCCGAGTTGGGCACGGCGCGGACGAAGTATCCGGGCGAGAACCTCTGGGCAACCCTTGAGGTGGAGATCGGTGCCCGACAGGCTCTGCTGAAACGACAGGCGGAGATCGCGGCAGTGGCGGAGAGCATCCGCGGGTCTCTGAAGCGCGACGACCTCCGCCAGGCTGCGGCCGAGTTGGGCACGGCGCGGACGAGGTATCCAGGCGAGAACCTCTTGGCAACGCTTGAGGCGGAAATCAACGCCCGACAGTCGGCTCTCGAAACCATCGAACAAGAGCGCCGGCGGCGGGAACAAGACCTGCACGAGGCCCAGAGAAACGCCGAGGCGCTGCTGGCGCAGGGCAGGCCCGAAGAAGCCATTGCGTTGCTCGAAGGCAGGTTTGGTGGAGAGCCCGTCGTTCGGGAACTGATCGCGCGGGCGCGTGGGGACCTGGATCGGAGGCGACGTGAGAACGACCGCGCCCGGTTGCTGGCCATCGAGCAGCAGGTTGAGTCAGCCCCGCCGAAGCGGAAGGTGCGAGAACTCGATGCCGAAGCGCAGGGCATCGCCGCCCGCCGCCCAAGAGACGAGGAGTTCGCTCAGATCGCTTCCCGGATTCACGCGCGGGCCGTTTCCGTGTTGGAAGCGCCTGCCGCGAAGAAGCCGATTCCCTGGAAGCTGGTTGGGATCGGTGCTGCGGTGGCGGCGTTAGTCGCGGCCCTGGTGCTCGTGCCGAAGTTGTTCCACAAGAAGGTGCCGGCTGAGAGCAGGAATATGAAAACCGCGGTGTCGGTTGAAATCCGCACCGATCCGCTGGGGGCCTCTGTGCGGGTGGGAGATCGCTCCTGCGTGACACCGAATTGCCGGATCGATCTCGCGCCGGGCCAGTATCAGGTCCAGGCTGAGCTGAAGGGCTTCGAGCCGGCAAGAAAGACGGTGACGGTAGATGCGTCGGGGAGCCCGAACGGGGTGGATCTGACGCTGGCTCCGGTGTTGCCGCCGCCCCCGGCATCAGGCGCGACCGGGAAACTCGCGGTGCTGGCGGGCCAAGCCGGGGTGCTGGTGGTGGTCGACGGGACTGCGCGCGAGCGGACCGGAGCCGATGGACGCTTGAACCTGCTGCTGGAGGCGAAGACCCATGACGTGCGCGTGGAGAAGGACCGGTACCAGCCCGCCAGCCGGCAGGTCCAGATTGTTCCAGACGGTTCGCAGCAGGTGGAATTCACTCTGCTCCCCAAAGAGGCGAAGATCGAGTTGCTCGGCGCTCCCGCGGGAGTGGAACTCAGGCTGGGCAACAGACTGCTCGGGCGGACGGATGGATCGGCGGATTTCGCGTTTCCGCGAACCGTGGCTCCCGGCCGGCAAACCCTGCTGGTGACCGGAGGCGGCGCTAGCCGGCCGTACCTCCATGAGTTCCAACCCGACGAAACGTTGAAACTCCCTTGGAAGGATGTGGCGCCCGGCGTCACGCCGCACTCGCCGACCGAAGAGGAGAAGGAAGCGCGGGATTGGGACCAGGTGCGCAATTCGACTGATCTGGCGACACTCCGGGCGTTCGTCGCCGCGCATCCCAAAGGAGCGCACCGGCCCGACGCGGAAATTCGGATCGAGGACCTCGCCTGGGCGCGCGTCAATAAGGAGAGTGTAGACGCGCTACAGGCGTTCCTCAAGGACTTCGGAGCCGGCAGCCCGCATGCAGCCGAGGTGTCTTTCCGGCTCGCGGATCTGGCCTGGAAGAATGTGGACCAGAGCAAAGAAGACTCGCTCAGAAAATTCGTGGAGGAACACCCGGGCAATCCCCATGTCCCGGATGCCAGGAAGCTTCTCGATGCGTTCGAGAGGCAACGTCAGCAGGCCGAGGCGGAGCATTTGAAACAACTGGATGCGAAAAAGCAGGCGGACGCGCAAAAGCAACAAATCCGCGCGGCCCTGGAGCGGTTCAACGAAGCTTTCCGGCGCAACCAGAAGAGCGAACTGCAAGCGGTTTGGCCAGGCAACACCAATAAGCAGTTCGTCGACGCCCTCGGAAAATCGGTCATCGAACTGCGTCCCATCGGAGAACCGGTGAACCTCACCCGCAGTCAAGCGGCAATTCTTTGCACTGAGGTCATCTCCGCCCGGCAACCCCGCCAGACCAACGAGGTTCCGCTCAGGGTTTTTCTTGAGAATCGTGGCGGCACCTGGATCATTACGGGAGTGGGCCCGCCGACCCCGTAGCCCTAAAAGCTGTAACTCAAACCGTAGAGCGGAACTACCCGCGCGGTCAATCCGTTGTTGTCGAAGCGAACCAGCGCATTGAAAGTGACTACCAGGGCTCCGGCAACGCGGACCTTATAGCCGAACGATCCGCTGTACTGCCCGAAAGAGGTCCGGCCGGCATCAACCAAGCCGGTGGCCGTGGTCGCGGCGAAGGGGGCGGTCGCGGAGAAACCACCCGCGGAGCCCATCGTCACCGTCTGTGCACCGTTGATCCAGCCGATCTGGTTGCCGAGTATATCCGCGACCACAGTGTTGCGCCGCCCCAAGGCCAGTTCCGCACCCGCGGCCCAAGCCAATACATCGGGCAACTTACCCTTGGTGATCGTCAAGGGCACCCCGAGATACGTGACCTTGTCGCCGTTCTGCATGGTAGCGGTCTGCGGTGAGCCCTGTATCTGCCCGCCCAGGACGCTGCTCCCGCTGAACTGCCACCCGACATTGAAGTGCGGCGAAAACACCAGGCCATTCGACAGGGGTTTGGCGTAAAGCGAAACCGCCACGAAAGGCTTGACCGAGGTAGTGCCGGTTCCCAGGTAGTTGTTCGCATCGCCGGTCGCAAACCGGAGGTCGGTTCCAACTGACACCACTGCTTTCTCCCGCTCCAGGACTGCGCCCTTGACCCGAACCAGCAGGTCCCCAAAGCCGGACTTGGACAGGCTGGATTGTCCGATGAAGGGTTCCTGCAACCGGAAGGTGCCTGGAGAGAAGGTATTCTGGCACCAGCAGTTGTTTCCATTCGCGCCCAGACCTGCGCCGCTGTAGATCACGCCGTTGTAGGCCGTAGCCGCCACGGCGGAGTGCACCAGGGGAAGACCGACGGAGAGATCCACGCGGTTCGACAGGCCGTAGGTCAGAAATGCCAGATCCTGAGAGAGCCGTACATCCAGTCCCAGATTGAATGTGGCCGGCTGGGTCGTGGTTTGGCCAGCCCCGTTTTGGAAAGCCGACTTGTCGCCACCCTTATACAGAATGCTCAACCCGTTCAGGTTCTGGCCATCAATCGATGTGAAGTGGAAATCCTGGTGAGAAACACCGATGAAGAACTTGCCCTTTCCGATGGTTTCGGCGCGTTCCGTGAAGACCGGTCCCAGCGTGCTGCTTGCGGGCAATTCGGCTCCCGTTGCCGGGTCAGTCTTCAGGATCACCGCAGACGTCGGAGACGCCACCGGAATCAGCGATAGCGCCAGCCCGATACTCGAACTGATCGCGCTGTTCAGAGGAGAAACATTGGCGAACCCGTAGTTCTTGGGCTGATTGAGATCGGCGGTGGCACTGACATTCCCGGTATAGACCGTGAACAGGGCGCCAGGCAGATTGCCACTGGTGTTGGCGGAGAACAACGAGCTTTGGGAGAACTGCGGCCCTACGTTCGTATTGGTCACAGTCGACCACATCAACACCTGGGAAACATTGGGCGCATTCTGGGCCGGTGCGTTTACGCAGGCAATCAGAAAGGCCATGGGCACGAGAGCTTTGATTTTCAACATTGAACGATTCCCTCCTCAACCGGTACCTGAAGTTGTGACCCCAATTCTTCCGGGGGTTTTTCCGTCAGGGTAACACAACAGCACAACAACCCTCACCCATATATTGCGTGGAACCAGAAAAGATTTACCTAGCAAATCGGAACGGGATCTGAGGTTCGCAGGTGAGTCGTGCGCTTGCGTACATTTACTCCAAAACGTCTTCCACCTGTTCCGGCAGCGGGCCGGCCATGTCGCGCAGTTTCTCGAACAGATCGTCGTACAGCGAGGCATAGGCTTCGAGCGACGGATCGCTCTTCCGCGGCTGGGCAAAGGTGCGTCGCACCTGACGCACCGCCACCAGCAACAGTTTCAATTCCTCTTCGTTGAACCCGAAAACTTTCGGCATAGACTTGCGCCCCTAGCTGTCCACTGGGCTGGTGCCGCCGGGGCGCGGTCATTTTACGGGCGAGCGCCTCCCCGTAAGTTCGTTATTCAAGACTGCAAGACAGGCGTGCTCAGGTTCTTGTAATTGCGGATAGATGACCTATTCCACTACCGCCTTAACCTGCTGCAAATGACGGTGTAACTTAGTGAACCACTCTGGCATCCAGCCTAGCCTATGCTCAGGTGAACTATTTTTCAAGTACCAAGCGAGCGGAGAAGATATAGAAGTACTAGAACCGGCGTCCTGTCCGGCGAGTAAGTGCCATGCCGCGGCGAGAGACAACGTCCCTTTGCAATCCGGGCTTGAGAATAGTGGCCGGATTTCGACTTCTGCTATCCTCTGACGTTACGAATCCGGCTCCGCAGGAGGCGCTCAGAGGCCGGCACGAAGGGCCTTCCCCCCAGCGCGCCTGGCAGGATTTCTGAAGAGTGCGGATAGGGCGCAGACCCAGGCGATGGCGCTCACAGCGGCCATGATCTTCTGTTCGGCCGTTCCGCGATACCGAAGCTCGATCTGCGTTCGAGCGGCGGCCGAAGGATGAAGCAGGATGAAACCGAGCTTATCCTGTGTGATCGCGATGTCGCGCCCGTCTTGAGTGGCGCGCCAGCCAGGGTCGGCATTGACCTCGACTGCCACCAATTCGTCTGGCGGCATCGCAGGGCCCGTTATAGTTAGTGTGCCGGTGTCCGTCCATTGCGCACCCAGCACCGGGCGCGACGTGTCTTCCATCGCAGTGACATATCGCGCCAGGGCCTGGGGGTGATCCCGTACGTCTCGATTCGGCAGCTCCTGGGGTCTCATCAGGTGGGCAAGCGGCCGGGAGGGCAACCGATAGATGGTGTCATCTTCCATCCGATAGACTGCCGGCAGGCTTTCAGCGACGCGTTCAGGCCGGACAAAATCGCGATAATACTCCCTGGATTGGGGTCCATGGACCACCACGTACTCAGCGCCAAGCGCTTTGAGTTCGAGCAACGTGTCCTCGGTCTCATGCCCCGGCCAGAGGTTGCTGGCCGCGCGGATGCGGTACGCAAGATCGACCGGTATCCGGTTCCGCAGCCCTGTTTCGAAACCGCCGCCCACTTGCGGAATATCGAACCAGGAATTGAACCGGAATCGCAGCCCCCCCGAGGCGAAGACGCGTCCCTGCGGGGGATGCTGTGCGATCCACCGGCCAAGCTGGTACTCCACCGTGGCTTCCGGCGGCGAGGGCCGCCACGGGCCCCATCCCTGGGTCGCGTACGCCCAGAGTTGCGGCGCACCCACCAGCAACATGACGGCCCCCGTTCCGATGGCGCACAGCCGGACGGTCGCGTTGGAACTGCGCAGGGCGAGCCGGAAACCCTCTGCCAACGCCAACGCCAGAAACAGCTCGAACTCGATGGCGTAGCGGCGCGATTCGGGAATGACATCCACTCCGTAGACGTAAAACGCAGTGGCAATCCATCCAAAGACGAACGCGCCCAGGGTAACCAAACAGAAATAAAAGGAGCCGCGTACCCAGCGGAACAGCAACCGGATGAGCAGGGCGCCGAGTGCCGCTCCCGATGCCAGCCAGAGCTGTTTTTCCTTGAGCTGATAAGCGAAGGAATCGGCCGGCCAATTGAAAGCGATGATCCTCACGAAGCTGGGAGTAAGCCAGAAGCAGGCCAGCAGGTATGCGAGCGCCGGGGCAGCCAGCACGCGCCATGCGCGGAACTCGGGCTCTCCCCATGCCGCCAGCAGCAGCAGCACACAGGAGATCCCCAGGGCCAGAGCCGCAACCCAATTGGTCAACGGGATGACCGCGAGCAGCAGCGCCGCCACCAGAATTCGCGGATAACCGCGTGCTTTGCCCGCCCGCCAGACCGCCAGCAAGGCCAGCGGCAGGAGAGTGAGACCCGTGTTGTGCGGGCCCTCCCCGTATTTGGCCAGCACCTGAATGCGCCAGGGGAGCTGCACGATTCCGCGATCCTTCTCCACTGCCGGGAACAACGCATAAGAAGGAGAGAACAAACTGTACGCCAGGGCCATGACGAACGCCCATCGCCGGCTGCCAGTGAAGTAGAGCGAGAAGAAGAACAGCGTCACCGGTCCCAGGCAGGTCATGAGGGCGACAATGGTGCGGTACACCGAATCCGGGGAGACCTGCGGCAAGATGTGCATCCAGAGGGCGGTCACATACGGCAGAACGGGGACGTACATGAATTGCGTGGGCAGGCCGCAGTAAGGGAAGGGATTCCACCCCCATGGGTTGGGGTGCTGGGAAATAAAGCGGGCCATCCCCACGTAACCGCCTTCAATCGATCCGCGAAAGGGCAGTTCCCCGGACATAAACAGCGGCGCGTTCAACCAGACATTCAGCAGAAGAATTGCCGCGGCCAACAGGGCGGGGGTTAGGCTCGCCAAAGCGCGAGTGGGTTGGGGGCTGGGGGTTGGGGCTTGGGGGCCAGGCGGGTGCCCTCCGGGCGTGGGCCGGGGGCCGGAGGACGGTAGTTTCACCCGCGCCACTCCTCGCGAATGCCGAGTACCACCAGGGCCAGAATCACCAGAATGGTCAGAGCGGTCACCACGCGTCCCACCTGATTTTCGAGCGGTGTGACAAACGCGATCTCAATCTCCCGATCGCCGGGTGGGGCGTCGATCGCCATCATCCCCATGACGTCTTTGTGCACCGATAGCGGCTGTCCCGCGGACCAGGCGTGCCAGGCGGGGTCGTAGCTCTCCTGCACCACAAGGGATTGCCCCGCGTCAAGTCTTGCGTGCACGCGCATGGCGTCGGTTCCCTCGCGGACCAAGGTGGCGGGTGAATCGGGGCCCTTTTCGATAACGTCGGTGTAGGCCCGCAGGTACTCCACATCGTCATTGAAGCGCGGCGGCTTCAAAGCATTCAGCTTCGCGGTCTCCACAACGCGGGCCCTGGCGGGATAGCGGCGCGGAACTTTGTAGAGCATGTTGCCCTGCTGGTCGTCGAACAGCACGGGCAGCACGCCGGCGAGTTTCTGCGGGTACTCGAGGTCCTTGAAGACCTCCTGGGAACGCTTGTCCGCAACGTAGATGGCATCGGCGCCCATCGACTGCATCCAGAGGATGGTCGGCTCCGCGTTCGGCCCCAGGTTGGTTTCCCACTGGGCGGGCTCCACCTGACCGTTCAGCAGACCCTGCTCGGAACCGCCGCCCACCTGCGCCAGGTCATGCCAGGTGTCGAACCAGAAGCGCACCGAGCCGGTGGGATAGGTCCGGGCATCGGGCATGTTCTTCCAGAGCCAGTCGGTAACGCGATACTCCACGCGGCCCTGGTAATCCGGCCAGAGCGGAAACATGTGCCAGGCATGGCGGATGTAGCCCTTGGCGGACCAGAACGCGGCCACGACGATGACCACCGCCGCGCCGCGGAGGACCATGCCGGGGCGGTTCCACATCCAGCGCAACAGCAGGACGATGGCCATGATGTAGATCATGTCGAGCTCCGGAAGAAGGCGCGTTGGTTCGCCCGAGACGCGGAAGTTGAAGTAGTAATTGCCCAGCACGTTGAGCGAGAAAAAGACCACGCAGCCGGCGATGAACACGTCCCAGGTACGCTCGGGTTTGGCGCGCGCGAATCTGTCCGTGGTGACGGCGAAGGCTACGGCGACAACTACCGCGACCCAGATGGACCAGGTGGTGCCGTGCTCGGAAACATATTTCATGTTCTCCGCGGTGACCTTGAAGTAGGAAGGCACCAGCCAGAAGGCGGTGAGGCCATAGGCGAGTATGGGAATCGCTATGGCGGGAGCGACGATTCGCTTTTCCTGCCGGGTGATCCAGAAGCTCCATACCAGGGTGGGGTAGAAGACCGCCAATGCCGTGGCGCCGTAGAAATTGTTGGCGGCTACGCCCGCGGAGAACAACGCAGCCAGCGCGACGGCCCACGGCCGGCGTTTTTCGAGCGCCAGCCAGGTGAAGGCCAGAGCAACGGGGATGAGCGCCAGCGCGCTCATGTGCGGGCCTTCGCCGTACTTGACGAGCACGCCCAGCCGCTGCGGCTGCAGCTTCCATGCGTCTCCACGGAATCGCGGCATAAAGAGAAAGATCGGCGACATCAGGGAGGTCGCCACTGCGCCGAGATAGGCGGCGCCGCGCGAGCCGGCTCCCACGCGCATCAACAGGTAGACCCCGGCGATGCCCAGGGCGTAAAGGAAGGCCGTGTAGAAGTGGTAGGCTTTGACCGGCCAAAAGCCGGTGACCTTGGAAATCGCGGCCGTGCCATAGCGCAGGGCGGGCGGATAGATGTAGTCGAAACGCGTGCCTGCATACCACAAGGGCTGCCACTGCGGATGCGGCCAGTGCTCCACCAGGAACCGCGCATCGGCAATAAAGGTGCTTTCGATTGAGGCCCACTTATCCGTGTACTTGGCCTTGAAGTACGGACGAATCAGCATGGCGGCGAATAAGAACACGAGAAGGAAATCCAGCAGGATTTCCTTCCGGCGGGAGAGTTTAAAGGGAGCCTTCAAGTGATTTTGCCTGTTCGATCATTTTGACACGTCGCAACGGGTTGGGCTGGAGGGCGTTTGTCTTGCAGAAGACGCAATCGCCTGGGGATCGCCCGGTTCAGTTCGCCGGGCTGCGAAGCCGACGCTGGGGGAGCAGGAGCCATCGGAGCCCGGCCCGAGGGTGGAAATGGGTTCGTTTTCTCGACTGTAAGTGGCTGCATTTTGTTCGGGTTGGCCGTCAAAATGGGTTCGTTTCGTATTTTCTTGTTGGTGTCCAGACACAGGGCCTCGATCCGTTGAAGGCGGGCGGTTGCGGAGGAATGCCCGGCCGGGTGAGGGCGATGCGTTGTTCCCTCGGAGACAGTTTGGGGTTCGGGTGGCGTTTCAGGAGTCCTCTCTGTTTTGAGATATAGCATGGGATGGGGCGGGAGTCTCGAACGTGGCGGGATAAGTGCTTTGGAATCAGATGGTCTTTTTGTCAGATGGCTGGTGACTGAAAAGGGTTTGCTCCCGTGGGCCCAGCGATCGAGTGTCATGCGGGAGGGCACATCTCGCGGCGGAGCCAGGCCTGTGCGGCGCGCCAGTCGCGATTCACGGTGCGCGTGGAACAGCCCATCACCTCGGCGGTTTCCGAAACGGACATGCCGGCGAAGTACCGCAATTCGACGACCCGCGCGAGGTGGGCGTCAATCTCTGCCAAGCGTGTCAGGGCGTTATCCAAGTCCAGCAATTCGCCCGATTCCGCGGTGGACAGAAGCAGCGCATTGTCCAATGAGACCTTCGCCTGGCCGCTGCCGCGTTTTTCGGCGTGGCACGCGCGCGCGTGGTCGACCAGAATCCGCCGCATGATCTGTGCGGCGACTCCGAAGAAATGGGCGCGACTCTGCCAGGTGACGGTCTGGCCGGCGAGCTTGAGGTACGCTTCATGGACCAGAGCAGTGGCCTGGAGCGTGTGATCGGGACGCTCGCGGCGCATATAGCCGGCGGCCAGGCGGCGAAGTTCATCGTAGACGAGCGTCAGGAGCCGGGCCTCTGCGTCGGGCTGCCCATCCTGCATGGCAATGAGCAAGCGGGTTACTTCGCCAGGGGACGCGCTCATGACGGTTCGAGACATTATATCTCGATCCCTGTCGCTTCTTGGGATCAGATTGCGCGTTTAGCGGTGCAAATAGGCGAGTCAAGCGGGCAGGACCAGGAAGAGTGTCACGCGAGATGGTGTCATCATTTTTCTCCGGTTTACGCGAGTACCAATGAAGGGCGCTAAACGCCGTCGAACGAATCGAATGAGAGGAGACAAAGAGTATGAAGAACATGAAGAGGAGAATCCGGGCTATTACTGCGTCCATCATCGGGTTAGCAGAGGTAGCCTTTGCGCAAGGAGCGAGCCCGGCAGCGGCTCGCGGTTTTCGAATCGAACTATCGGATCAGACCCGGGCGGAAAGCTACTGGACATCCGATCGGCTGGTATACGCGAAACCAATGCCGCTGTCCTCGGTCGATCCAGCCACGGCGGCCTTCAACCAGACCGAGCCGCCGTCCAAATCGGCCAATGTCCAGCTCGCGCCCGAGGTCCTGCCAGGAACCCTTCCGACAATTGCCGCAGGGGGACAGGATCTGTCCCGGTCAGCCAGATCGGGAGGCGATGCGTCCCAGCCAACGATCAAGATGTCGGACCACGCGCAGGCGACCGCAGCCAACTTCACGTACGAGTTCCCGTTCAACAATTATCAGGTGCCGAACGTGAATATGTACCCTTATTCGGCGATTGGAAAGCTGTTCTTCGTGGTACCGCCCGGCGCCAGCATAGACCCGGGCGATTATGTGTGTTCAGGGTCCGTCTTTTATGACAGCCACACTGTTCTCACGGCGCGCCGTTGTATGTACGACTATCCTACCGGTACGTCGTACTCGAATTTTGTCTTCTACCCCGCGTACGACGGCGGTCCCAACCCGGCATATAACGGTGGCTGGACAGTTCGGGCACTCTGGACCTGGGTCAGCAACGCAGCGTCTATGGACTACGACATCGGATTTCTCCAACTGAACGATGCCGCAGGATACGGTTGTAACGGAAGCAGCGGTACGCCGCCCATTTGGTCGTACACCGGCTCGCTTGGTGTTCGGTTCTTCGGCAACGCGTCCCAGTACGCCACGATCCAGGAAAACGTGCTTGGGTATCCCCAGTCGTCTCCGTTCAGCGGGGACAAGATGTACCAGAACGCGGCCATCGTCGCCGCCATCAATCCATTAGGAACGTCAAACATAGTCGAGCTTGGCAACCCACAAACAGACGGCACGGGTGGCGGACCCTGGATAGTTGGCTTCAATCCCCAAGGTGCGCCGCATGCTACAAACAACACGATCAACGCCACGAACCTGATAACTGGTCTGAATTCCTTCAAGTGGACCAGCCCCAGTCAGCCGCTGGCTATTAATAGTCCGGCGTTTCTAGCTTATAACCTCTGGGATCTTTATACAGGTTACAACAAACTCCCCTGTCCTTAGATCAGGAGGCCGGAAAAGTATCAGCGGGATCCGCACTCTGGCGCTCGCGGCTCTATTACGCGCGCGTCAGGGAGCGGTTCCCGGCTCTTTTCAGCAGCACAGTGACATAGATTTGGCTTTGGTTTTCAGGTTTCGATAACATAGGCGTTTATGCGACCCATAATAGCGATCCTAGCGCTCGCTTTCTGCAGTGTTTCCCTGGGGCAGACCGGTCTGCGCGCGCGTTTGGAGTTCCAGTTGGGCCACACGGAGACGATCACCGCCACGGCCTTTTCGCCGGACGGAAAGCTGGCAGTCACTGCGGGTAACGGACTGGTAACATTGTGGGACCTTGAAACGGGGCGCCAGATCTATCAGCTTCACGGCGGCTGGGCGGGGGTATCGAATCTGGCGTTTCCTGACGAGGACACGTTGTTGGTGACCGCTAAGGATTCGGGCGGTTCGGAATCCCGCTTCCAGCTCAAGACGGGCCACCCGATCGAGGGCACCGTTCATCCTCTGAACTCCTGCGGCGACGGTTCCGTTGTCTTCACCACATTCGTCCGGGCTCGCTACTCGCAACCTTCTCGGTGTACGCCTTCAACAGTGACGGCGTCAAGAGCGAAACCAGCAGTTATACGCCAGCAGGGCTGATGAACCGAACCGCGACATTGATTTCCGACCGGGCACAGATCGGGCCGCAAGCCGGATTTCGGCTCCTCGTTTATGTGGCAGCCGAACACGCCGGAAAGACGCGCCTGGATCATCCCGATTGGTGTGGACACCAGCGCGGTGCCAAGCCTGAACCTGCGATATTCGTCGAATGATGCGAAGCGCCTGGGTGACGATCTGTCGCAACGGTTGGAAGCCGGTCACCAATTCAAGAGCGTGGTCGCTATGCCGTTCATGTCCGATGCGCAGCATCCCGATGGAGCTGCCAAGGAAGCCATCCGCAAGGCGATCACTGGCCTCGCTGGAACCGGGCCTGATTCCGCCGGGCCCAATGATCTGGTCATCGTTTCGTTTTCCGGGCACGGGCACGCCGGTCCTGGCGGCCGCTTCTACCTGATTCCTTCGGATGCCGGAAAGGGCGTGTCGGATCACGCGGGAAATCTGCGGGCCGATCCGGCATCGCGCACACGCCTGTTGAGCGAGTCGATCAGCAGTGACGATCTATCGCGCTGGTTCCGCGACGTGGATGCGGGACAGATCGTGCTGATCGTCGACGCCTGCCAGTCGGCGGCGGTACTGGGAGGCGAGGGATTCAAGCCGGGTCCCATGGGAAGCCGCGGTCTGGGCCAGTTGACGTACGACAAGGGTCTGACCATTTTAGCGGCTACGCAGGCAGACAATGTCGCTTTGGAGAGCGGCAAAGTCGGTCAGGGACTACTGACGTATGCTTTGACCCATGATGGGCTGGAACGCATGGCCGCGGACTGGCAACCGAAAGACGGCAGAATCGATCTACGGGAGTGGCTGAAATACGGTGTGTGGACCGCGTGCCGGACTTGTGGACGGCGATCCAGGCTGGCGAGTTGCCGACCGACGGGGAATTTCGGCTGCTGGTGGCCAAAGATGGCCGGAAGCCCGGTGCGGGAATCCGGCAGGAACCTGCGCTCTTCGACTTTTCGCATGATCAGCAGGACTTCGTGATTGTGCCGAGCACCCGGCGGTGAGATCCAGCCGGCGGTGCGTACGCCGGCTGAAAGGGGAGGAGGCTCGCGCCGCTCGTGTTTCTTTTGAAAAGCGGCGAGCGAAGCGGGCGTGCTTTTCCCTGGACCCCTGCCCCTGGCCCCTTGTGGGCTATAGTCGTTTTAGAAACTCCCATGAGCAACCCAATCTATACCAATCTGCCGGCCGAGACTCGCGAAGCCGATGCCCTTGCCGCGTTGGCCTTGAATCTCCGCTGGAGCTGGAATCATTCGTCGGACGAGGTGTGGGGCCGGCTCGATCCTGAACTATGGGAGCTCACCCAGAATCCGTGGGTAGTCCTGCAAACCGTCTCTCAGGAGAAGCTCGAATCCTCTTGGGCAGATCCGTCATTCCGGCAAGGAGTGGAGGCAATCCTTCGGCAGCAACGAACCGCGTCCGAGGAGAAGCGATGGTTCCAGACAACCTACCCGAACTCCGCATTGAAGCTAGTAGCGTATTTCAGCATGGAGTACATGCTCAGCGAGGCGCTGCCGATCTATTCCGGCGGTCTGGGCAATGTGGCCGGCGACCAGCTCAAGGCAGCCCACGACCTGGGCGTACCGGTGGTGGGAGTAGGACTGCTCTATCAACGGGGTTACTTCCGGCAGGAGATCGATTCCCAGGGGGCTCAACAGGCTCTCTACCCGTTCAACGACCCGGGTCAACTGCCAATCACGCCCGTGCGGGAACCGAACGGGGAGTGGCTGCGCCTGTCCCTGACTCTTCCCGGCTTGAAGATGTGGGTCCGCGCCTGGCAGGTTCGTGTGGGGCGAAGTACGCTCTACCTTTTGGACTCCAACGATCCGGCCAACCCGCCGGCCTTTCGCGGTATCACCAGCGAACTGTACGGAGGCGGACCCGACGTGCGAATCCGGCAGGAGGCGACGCTGGGGATTGGGGGCTGGCGATTGCTACGCAGACTCGGGTTGAATCCGGAGGTGTGTCATTTGAACGAAGGTCACGCCGCATTCGCCGTACTCGAACGAGCGCGATGGTTCATGGAGGATCACCAGCAACCTTTCGACGCGGCGCTGGCGGCGACGCGCGCGGGCAACCTGTTCACTACCCACACGGCGGTGGAGGCGGGGTTCGACCGGTTCGCGCCGGGACTGATGGCGACCTACTTCCGGCACTACGCGGAACATCGGCTGGGCATTGGGTTCGACGACTTTCTGGCGCTGGGCCGGTCGCGCGGCGGCGACCCGTCCGAGCCGTTCAATATGGCGTACCTGGCGATGCGGGGCAGCGCCTTTGTGAATGGCGTGAGCCGCCTGCACGGCAAGGTCAGCCGGCGGCTTTTTCAACCGCTCTTCCCGCGTTGGCCCGAAGACGAAGTGCCGGTGGGCCACGTCACCAACGGCATCCACACGCCCACGTGGGAATGCCACAGCGCGCGGAGGTTCTGGGCCAAGGCCTCCTCCGAACAGAGGTGGCGCGGAGAAACGGAGAGCCTGGAAAACGACATACGCTCGATGCCGGACGATCAACTATGGCTCCTGCGGACCGAATCCACCCGCGACCTCGTGACGTACACGCGCAAGCGGCTGGCCCGGCAGCGAGCCAGTCAGGGCGCCTCACCGGAGGAGATTGCCGCGGCTGAACGGGTCTTCAACGTGGACGCGCTGACTCTCGGTTTTGCGCGCCGCTTCGCGACCTACAAACGCCCGGACCTGCTGCTGCGCGATCCCGGCCGGCTGGTTCGACTCCTGACCGATGGGCAGCGCCCCGTGCAGTTGATCCTGGCCGGCAAGGCACATCCGCAGGACGGCGCTGGACAAGAGCTGATCAAGAAGTGGAGCGACTTCATTCGCCGGGCGGACGTGGAGGACCACGTGGTGTTTTTGAGCGACTATGACATGCTCCTGACCCAACAGCTTGTGCAGGGAGTGGACGTGTGGATCAATACCCCGCGCAGGCCCTGGGAGGCGTCAGGCACGAGCGGCATGAAGATCCTGGCGAACGGCGGGCTGAATCTGTCGGAGCTGGACGGGTGGTGGGCGGAAGCCTATTCGCCGGATGTGGGGTGGGCGATCGGCGACGGCAAGGAGCACGGCGACGATCCGAAATGGGACTGGGCGGAAGCGGAGACGCTCTACGAAATCCTGGAGCACCAGGTGGTTCCCGAGTTCTACACGCGCGATACGCAAGGCATACCGCGTGCATGGGTGGCAAAAATGCGCGAGAGCATGGCGCGGCTGGCTCCCTATTTTTCGGCTAACCGCACGGTGCGGCAGTACACGAGCTCACACTATATACCGGCTGCTGAGGCCTATTGCGAGCGGGCGAAAGATGGCGGCCGGGCGGGCGGCGATCTACTGGCGTGGCAGCGGGAAATTGCCGCTCACTGGAGGGACGTGAGATTCGGTGCGGTCGAGGTGTTTTCGGCCGAACGGGAACACCGGTTTGGCGTGCAGGTTTATCTCGACCGGGTGAATCCGGAATCCGTTCTGGTGGAGATTTACGCCGACGCGAAGGGTGGAGGGGAGCCAGTGCGGCAGCCGATGCGGCGTGGAGAACCACTGGCAGGTGCGGGCGGCGGGTATCTCTATTCGGGTGCGGTCCCCAACGACAGGCCCGTTGGCGACTACAGCCCGCGGGCGAGGCCAGTGCGGGCAGGGGCGTTTCTCCCCCTGGAGGCGGATCAGATCTTGTGGCAACGTTGAGGGTTTTTGTGGCGCGCGGAGGAGTGCGCGCCGCGGCCCGACTCATCGGGGGCGCTGGGCGGGTCGTCCTCTGTGGCTTACGGAGAAGAACCAAGCGTCCCCATGAGTGGGGACCGACCCAGGGTGTCCCGAGCACGAGTGGCCACACATTCACTCAAACGCGCTGAGGAGAGCCTCCTTCATAACGCTCACGGGTGGCTCCTGTGCGGTCCACATGCGAAACCCGATGGCGCCCTGATGGACCAGCATCGATAAACCATCGAGCACCGGCAGACCGAGCCGCCTGGCGGCCTGGAGCAACGCCGTTTC
>JAIQFL010000250.1 GCA_020073365.1 Terriglobia bacterium
ATGGTCCGCTCGGGAGCGTGATAGAAGAACCCAAGGCCGGTGGGGATGCGCGCACTCACCACTGCCCGAGTGACGATGACGCCGTTGTCGTTATACGCTTCGATCCAGTCGTTGTCCTCAACGCCGATCTCGACCGCATCCTTGTCATTGAGCCAGAACGGTTCGATGCCGCGAGAGAGCGTCAGCATGCGCAGATCGTCGGAGTACGTGCTGTGAATGTGCCACTTTCCGTGCGGCGTCAGGCAGTTCAGCACGATGGCCTTGCCTTCACGTACGCTGTTCGCGAGGTTCAATGAAGCCTCCAGGGTGATCCTTGGTTTGAAGGTGGGCAGGTTTTCACCGAACGCCAGATACCCTTCGTGATCCAGGTACAGGTGCTGCCGGCCTGTCAGAGTGCGCCAGGGGATCAGCCTCTCAATGTTCTGACAATATGCGCTGTAGGGTCGGCCGGCATTGGTGATGCCCGACCAACACGGACTGGTCAGAATCCTACGCGGCTGAGCTTTCAGCGCCTCGAAGTCGTAGCGAATTCCGCGATTGTCTTCCGCGAGGTCGACCAGTTTGAGTCCCGTCTCCCGCTCCCGGGATTCGAAAGCGCGGTACGCGACTTCGCCATTTGTCTCCGGCGCGAAATACAGGACCATATTCGCCGCGTCGAGGGCGTCCACCAGCGACGGATAAGTCCGGCCACCCCATTCACAGGCCGGCGCCGAGGCGGCAAACCGGTCGTAGAGGTCGGCGACCGGGATGTGGAGACCGCGATCCTCCACGCCTTCTTCCTTGAGACGCGGGCCGAGAGAGCAGAACTTGTGATGCAGATTCGCGTAGTCCCTTTCGACCACCGTAAGGTGCGGCATGGTTTTGCCAGGTACTGGTTCGCACTCGCCCGTATACCAGTTCTTCACCTGTGGTTGGGCCAGGTCATCCGGAGTATCGTGCAGCAGGGGGGTGGACACGATATCGCGGAAAGGAGCCGGGAAATGGGGTGTGCTGAGTGCGCTGACTTTCTCTGAAAGGGCCTTGAAGATATCCCAGTCGGTCTTCGATTCCCAGCAAGGCGGTACGGCCGCTCCCAGAGGGTGAATGTAGGAATGCAGGTCGGTGGTGTTCAGGTCGTTTTTCTCGTACCAGGTGGCTGAGGGAAGCACGACATCGGAGTACAGTGCGGAAGTGTCCATCCGGAAGTTCAAGTCCACCACCAGATCCATCTTTCCGGTACGCGTCGGTTCGCGCCAGACAACGTCCTCGACTGATCCCTTGGCGACTTCGTCCGCAATGGCATTGTCATGAACACCAAGGTAGTGCTTGAGGAAGTACTCGTGTCCCTTGGCGCTCGACAGAATGGCGTTGGCGCGCCAGATGATCCAGACGCGCGGCCAGTTTTCAGAGGCGTCAGGATCTTCCACCGCAAACCGCAGCCTTCTGTTCTTTAATTGCGTCACCAACCATTGGGTGATTTCCTCATCCGTGGTTGCACCTTCTTCGGCCGCCCGCCTGACCAGTTCGATGGGGTTCACGTCGAACTGCGGGTAGAACGGGAGCCATCCCATACGCACCGCATCCGCCTGCAGGTCCATGACGTGCCTGGCAAACGGGCCTTCTGTAGGCTGCGCCTCCACCGGTCCCTTTTCATATCTCCACTGATCGCTGTGAACATAGTGAAACGATGGCCCATTCTGAAGCCTGGGCGACGCCGTCCAATCGAGCGCCATGGCTAGGGTCGACCAGGACGCCGCGGGCACAAGTTTTTCCTGGCCCGTGTAATGATTTAACCCGCCGCCATTGACTCCGATACAGCCACAGAACATTAAGGCAGCGATGGAAGCACGGTAGTGCAGGTTGCTGTGATACCAGTGGTTCAGGCCGGAGCCGACAATTACCGTGCACTTGCCTCCGGTTTTCTCGGCTGTCGAAGCAAACTCGCGAGCAAATTGAACCACGGTGTTGCGGCTTATGCCGGTAAATTTCTCCTGCCACGCAGGCGTATACGGCGCATTTGCGTCGTTGTAATCCAGCGGATAATCGCCCACGAGCCCACGCGGGATGCCGTATTGCGCCATGAGAAGGTCATAGACCGTAGTTACTGCCATCCGTCCATCGGCCGTCTCGACGTACTTCACGGGAACGTTGCGCTGGAACGTCAGGTTGTTGGCGGAATCCGCAAAGGTCACTGGGAGTTCAGCGTCGCGGCTCTCCACTAGCGTCAAAACCGGGTCGATGTCCGTACCGTCCAGATCGTCTTTGAGTTCCAGGTTCCATCGCCCCTTCTGAGCCTGCCAACGGCTTCCGATGGCGCCGCGAGGCATGCGCGGCTCGCCCGTCGTTGCATCGAAGACCAGAAACTTCCAATCGCCGTTCTCCTCGGCTGCATATCGCGCGAGGCGTCCCGCACGCAGGAAGCGCCCCGCCGTGTGGCCCTTTTCCGACTTGTCCAAGACCACCAGAAACGGACTGTCGGAAAAACGCTTCAGATAATCAACGAAATACGGGACTTGCCGTGCCGCGTGAAATTCCTGCAGGATGACGTGGTCCACGGCCATCCAGAAGGCCGCATCCATTCCGGAATGAACCGGGATCCACCAGTCGGCGTAACGCGCTACTTCGCTGAAATCGGGTGACAGCACGACCAGCTTCGAACCGTTGTTGCGTGCCTCCGTTACGAAGTGGGCGTCGGGTGTGCGCGTCATGCTGAGGTTGCTGCCGGTAGTGACGATGTACTTGCTGTTGTACCAGTCGGCGCTTTCGGCGACGTCGGTCTTTTCTCCCCACGTCTCCGGCGATGCCGGCGGAAAGTCTGCGTAGAGATCGTAGAAACTCAGCAGGGGCGCCCCAAACAGTTGGAGGAACCGGGAGCCGGCGGCATAGCTGAGCATCGACATAGCGGGAATCGGAGAGAAGCCGGCGACCCGGTCCGGTCCGTATTTCTTCGCGGTGTATAGCAGTGAGGCCGCCACTATCTCCAGTGACTCATCCCAACTGGTCCTTCGGAAGCCGCCCCTCCCTCTGGCAGCCTGATATTTCCGGCGCGCCTCCGCATTGTCCATAATCTCAGTCCATGCTTCCACTGGATCCGCATGCCTGGAGCGCGCATCTCGCCACGTATCCAGCAGTACTCCCCGGACGTATGGATACTTGATCCGGAGCGGGCTATAGATGTACCAGGAGAAGACGATGCCGCGCGGGCAACCTCGTGGCTCGTACCCCGGCAGACCGGCCTCGAGCTTCGGGTAATCCGTGGCCTGCATCTCCCAGGTGACGATTCCATCTTTGACGTAGATCATCCAGGAGCAACTACCGGTACAGTTGACCCCGTGCGTGCTGCGAACTACCCGGTCGTGCTGCCAGCGGTTCCGGTAAAACTCCTCCCAGGTACGGGCGTTCGGATTGATGAGGTCCCGAATCCAGCTCATATCTTCGCCACCGTCTGAACCCTGACTCGTTCGAGCAGCGCTCTGCGAACCGATTGAATCCTCTGCCGTCCTGCGATCCCGGTTACTGCGATCAGCATCAAGACAATGGCCAGCGCGATCGCGGCGATGGCCCAGGTTGGCGTGCCTGGCTGTTGGCGATCAACACTTTGAAGGAATGCAGCCAAGTTCCGCCGTTCTTCATCTGTAAGCGGACGGTACGCAAACAATGGGGTCATGGCTGGAAAAAACAGCGTTTCCAGCGCTGAGTTCAACCCCTGAGGGCCAAGTTTCGAATAGGCTTTGGTGAGGTCTGGGCCCATGGTCCCTCCCCGAGGAAACGGCAAGCTGGCCACACTGTGACAGGCCGAGCATGGGGGGCCACCATTCTTGAAGCGCACGGTACCCATAAACAGAGTTCTGCCAGCCGAGGCTGATCCCGGATTTGTGGTCGATGCCACGCCCGATGCCGGCAATCCTACGGTCGCGCGGGTTTGCGCCATGACCGGTCCGGACAATAACAGCCAAGCCACAAATATCATGGGTTTCGATGGAAGGACGACTGACGTCGCTTGTTGCCTAACACGACGCGTTCTCCAAGACTTCAACACGAGGAAAGAGGATGTGGTTTTCCAGATGGACGTGACGCCGCATATCCGCATCGAGGGTCGTAAGCCGCTCGAAAATCGTTCGATACATTGTGGAGGCTTCCGCAGAAGCGCTGCAATTGCCGGTTAGCCCCAACATCTTGGCCAACTCCCGTCTTTCAGCATCGTGCTCTTCTTCCATCACGCCGATGGGATTTGCAATAGGACCGAAAGAGTACCGGGGTAGCCTGACGCCGGCCACGGAGGCCGCTTCGAGCTGCGCAATCATTGGGAAGAGGACCTCTTCCTCTTTCCTTAAGTGATTCTCCAACTCACGTTTGAAAAACCGGAACACCTTTTCCAGCGGTACTACCGTAGCGGCATCGGTCCGGCCGCGGGCCTCACGCAAACGAGCGATTAGCCGTTCCATCAGGGGAAGTTCGTGCCGAAGATATTCATGGTGCCGAACGACAATGTGGCGCATAAGAGCGTCAAGGCCTGCAGCGTTCCAGTCGGGTTGCTCCGTCTCGTGCTCCGCGACTGCCAGTCGCAGGTCAGACAGTACGATTTCCAACAGAACTCCTCCCTCCGCGGCAACCACGTCCAGCGTTTTGTCACCGGTCCAGCAAAAGTCAAGATGGTGCTTTTCGAACACACGGATCGCCGCTGGCCAGTCCACAGCGATTTGTTTCATCGTTTTGAAACGCGGATCTATCATTGGCCGAACCCATCAGAAGTTTACTCGATAATCGAAATCCTGTAACCAGAACGTCCGTACCCCCGAACATGACAAATAGACTATTTCAAAAACGGTGATTTACCGTCAGATTCGAACTGATGGTGATTGTAGATTCGATGACTGCGGTTGAACGGCTAGCCGACTTCGCGGTGAACGCGCCCTACGAGGAGCTTTCGGAAACGGCGCGCCATCAACTGAAGATCCGAGTTCTGGACGCTCTGGGTTGCGCCATCGGCGCGGTGGACGGCGAGCCCATCAAGATGATCCGCAAGAACATTGCAGAATTCGATGCCAACGGAAAATGTACTCTGCTGGCCGGAGGACACGCAAGCCCTGATCATGCCGCCTTTTACAATGGGGCCGCTGTTCGTTACCTGGACTTCAACGACAGTTATCTGGCGAAAGGCGAAACTTGCCATCCCAGCGACAATCTGGCCCCAATCCTGGCGGCGGCTGAGTATTCGGGCGCAAGCGGTCGGGAATTGTTAGTTGCCCTTGCGGTCGCCTACCAAGTGCAGTGCCGGCTCAGCGATGTAGCCGCCGTCCGAGCGGCAGGGTTCGATCACACGGTACAAGGAGCCTACGCTGTCGCGGCTGGAGTCGCGAGGGTGTTGGGTCTTGACGCCTCCAGTGCCGCCAACGCCATCGCCATCAGTGGTACCGCTTTGAACGCACTCCGCGTGACGCGCACCGGTAAGCTTTCGCAGTGGAAAGGCCTCGCATATCCTCATATGGCCGCTTGCGCCACCGCCATCGTGTTTTTAGCTCGTCTCGGCATCACCGGTCCGTTGGAAGTGATTGAGGGGGAAAAGGGGCTCATGGACGCAATCACAGGCCTCTTTGAGATCGATTGGTCCCGCGAAGACCTGGAGCGCGTCAAACGCACCATCTTGAAGAAGCATAACGCCGAGATTCATTCGCAGACGGCTATCGAAGGCGTGCTCGCGCTGAAACAGCGCCACCAATTCAAGGCAGACGAGATTGAACAGGTCAATCTCGAGATCTTCGATGTTGCCTATCACATCATAGGTGGCGGAGACGAAGGTAACAAGACGTCCGGAGTGAGCACCAAAGAGCAGGCCGACCACAGTCTGCCGTACATCCTCGCAGCAGCCATTCTGGATGACCAGGTCACCCCGGAGCAATACCGGCTTGAACGAATCCGTCGTCCTGACGTACAGAACCTGCTGTGCCGGGTCAGGGTCACCCCGAATGCAGCATATTCGGAACGATTTCCGAATGAGATGCCATGTCGCATTGGAATCCGATTGCGCGATGGCAGGACATTCAGTAAGGAGATGCGGGATTACCCGGGCTTCTTCACGCAGCCGATGACGTGGGATATCGCTCTTGAGAAATTTGAACATTTGGCGGAGCCATATACTACGGCTCCGGAGCGGCGCGCCATCGCGGGTGCAATCTCCGATTTGGAGAAGACCCAGGTTTCCGACCTGATGCCGTTACTGGCAGGCGTTCGTATGCCAAGCGGATGCGCAGGAGGAACGCGTGCTTGATCGAGCGTTCCCCTTCCTTAACGTGAACCAGCGCCAGGCAAAACCGCGCACGCTTGGCCTTACCGAGATCCGCGGCCCCTATTACACCCCGATGGGTAAGCGCTACCTGCAGGATGTCCTCGAAACTATGGGTGAGCACGTGGATTCCCTCAAGTTCGCGGGAGGCTCGTTCACACTCATGCCTCGGCCGGCGCTGGTTGAACTGCTGAATCTCTGCCACGAGCATAACGTGCTCGTCTCGACGGGTGGGTTCCTGGAGTACGTTCTCACACAGGGAGCGGAGGCGGTGGACCATTACGTCCAGAAATGCCGGGAGGTGGGTTTCGACATCATCGAGATTTCGTGCGGATTCATCACGATTCCCACCGACGACTGGTTGCGGCTCATCGAGAAAGTGCAGAAGGCGGGTTTGAAAGCGAAACCCGAGGTCGGCATTCAGTTCGGCGCCGGAGGAGCCACAAAGGCCGAAGAACTGGAGGCGGAAGGCACGCGGGATCCACAGTGGTGCATCAAACAGGCGCAGCGCTTTCTCGACGCCGGCGCCTACCTCATCATGATCGAATCCGAAGGGATTACGGAAAGCGTCCGGACCTGGCGCACGGATGTTCCTGCGCGGATCGCGGATGCCCTGGGACTCGAGAAGGTGATGTTTGAAGCGGCCGACCCCGCAGTTTTCTCCTGGTACATCCGGAACTATGGACCCGAGGTCAATTTGTTTGTAGACCACAGCCAAATTGTGCAACTCGAATGCCTGCGCTCGGGCATCTGGGGGACAGCAGCCACGTGGGGCCGGGTACTGACTTATAAAGGCGAGGTGAAGAAATCCGAATGACAGACAGCCAACAGATGCAGCCCAGACTTGATGTTGCGAAGGCAGCGCCCGGAGCCAGAGAAGCGATGTATGCCGTGGAACGATATGTTCGCGAATGCGGACTCGAACGCCGGCTGCTGGAACTGGTCAAGCTGCGCGCTTCGCAGATCAATGGCTGCGCTTATTGCGTGGACATGCATACCAAGGACGCACGAGCGAACGGAGAGACGGAGCAGCGGCTGTACGCCGTTGTGGTTTGGAGAGAGGCCCCTTTTTTTACGGAACGGGAGCGCGCCGCGCTGGCCTGGACCGAGGCCGTCACGTTGGTGAGCCAGGAGCAGGTTCCGGACAACGTCTTCGAGATCGCGCGCAAGGAGTTTAGCGACAAGGAACTGGTCGATCTAACGATGGCTGTGATTGCCATTAACGGATGGAACCGTCTGGCCATCAGTTTTCGCGAGGTGGCTGGGACCTATCAGCCCGCGCCGCCACAGGGAGGCGCCAAGGAGGCGTGAAATGCTCGCTTTGAAACGTGTCTATGACAAAGCGGCGCCCGAAGACGGCGTTCGCTTCCTGGTGGAGCGACTCTGGCCGCGTGGAATCAAGAAAACCGATCTCCGCCTTGATGACTGGCTTAAGGATGTGGCGCCCAGCACTGAGCTTCGCCAGTGGTTCTCGCACGACCCCAAAAAGTGGACCGAGTTCCAAAAACGCTATTTTGCAGAGTTGGACAGCCATCCGGAGGCGTGCGCCCCGATTCGCAGCGCCGCACGTCATGGCTGCGTCACACTCGTCTACAGTTCGCACGATACGGAACATAACAACGCCGCGGCGTTGAAGGAATATCTGAGTGCCCGAAAGGGCAAGAAAAGGAAGGTTAATCATGCCTGAAACCGAAACATCTCGCGGCGCCGCACGCGCGTCAGAACCAACGGAGGGACCCTCTCTCACGTTTGACCTCGCCGAGCAGATCGCATCCCTTCGTCAGGAACCCTACTGGCAAAGCGGACGAAATTCTAAAACGATCGTCAAGTACCCGGACTTCCGCGTCGTGCTGACAGCGCTCCTGGAGAACACTACGATTCACGAGCACCACGCTGCCGGCCGTATCTCGGTACAAACGGTGCAAGGCCATTTGCACATGCATGCCGGCGGAAAGGAGTTCGACTTGCCGGCCGGACGAGTTCTGGTGTTGGATCGCGCCATGCCTCACGATGTCGTGGCCCTTGAGGACAGCGCATTTCTGCTGACCATCGCGTGGCCGGAGGGGGAGGAGCACTAACCGTACATGTGGCCTCTGGGCGTCTATTTCGCGCTGGTGTTGCTTCTGGTCGCTGGCATGCTCGTGGTCTCGTACCTGCTGGGACAGCGGCACCACCAACGTTCGACGGGCGAGCCCTACGAGGGCGGCATCCTGTCGGAGGGTTCGGCTCGAGTACGCCTTTCGGCGAGATTCTACCTGGTGGCGATGTTCTTCGTCATCTTTGACCTGGAAGCGGTATTCCTATTTGCATGGGCCGTCACGGCACGGTCTTTGGGCTGGCCCGCGTTCTGGGAAGCGGTGATATTTGTCGGAGTCCTCGCCGCAGCCTTGCTGTATCTCTGGCGTGTCGGCGCACTCGATTGGAGCAGCAGTTCCAAACAGAAGGAGTGAGCGAATGCGGTGGTCCATTACCAGACCAGGCACAGTTCTGGAAGAGTCGAAGAAGGAACAGAGCACGTTCGACGATGCGGTCCGCCGCAACGTAGTCCTATCGCGCGTGCAAGATCTTGTCTCCTGGGGACGCAAGAATTCGATCTGGCCCTTCAACTTCGGCCTTTCCTGCTGCTATGTCGAAATGGCTACCAGCATCACGAGCAAATATGATGTGGCGCGCTTCGGTGCTGAAGTCATTCGCGGCACACCACGTGAAGCCGATCTCATGGTCATTGCCGGCACCGTGTTCATCAAGATGGCGCCCGTGATTCAGCGTCTCTACGAGCAGATGATGGAGCCTCGCTGGGTGATCTCGATGGGCTCCTGCGCGAATTCCGGGGGAATGTACGACATCTACAGCGTGGTGCAGGGCGTGGACAGATTTCTGCCCGTGGATGTATACGTGCCGGGTTGCCCGCCGCGGCCGGATGCCTTTCTGGAAGGCCTGACTCTCTTGCAGACGGCTGTCGGCACCGAGCGGCGGCCGTTGAGTTGGGTGATTGGCCCGCAGGGTGTCGAACGCCCGGCCATGCCTTCCATGCGGGATCTCAAGCGCACTCTCCGGCAGCAAACCACGGATCTGTGCACTCAGGATCGGGTGTGAGCATCACGGCAACCACCAATCCAATCGAGTCGTTGCAGGAGCAGTATGGCAGCGACGTGGCTCCACAGCTTACCTGCGACGGGATACCGACGTTTTGGGCTCCTCGCGAGCGTGTGCGAGAAGTCCTGGGATATCTCAAGGGTAAGATCGATCGACCGTACGCAATGCTCTACGACCTGACCGCGATCGACGACAGGGTGCGGGTGAACCGGCAGGGTTTGCCGCCCGCCGCGTTGACGGTCATCTATCACTTGTTCTCCTTCGAGCGCAATGAATACATCCGGATGAAAATTGCTCTTGACACTGGCGCCCTGTCGCTCGACAGCATCACGGGCCTTTGGCCGGCGGCGAATTGGTACGAACGCGAAGTATGGGATATGTTCGGAATATCTTTTGCCGGGCACCCCCACCTGCAACGCATACTGATGCCCAGAAGCTGGATAGGGCATCCGTTGCGAAAAGACCATCCCGCGCGCGCCACTGAGATGGGGCCCTTTCACCTTTCCGAAGAGAAGGAGGACAAGGAACAGGAGTTGCTGCGGTTCCGCCCCGAAGAGTGGGGCATGCAGCGCAGCCGTGACGGAAGCGACTTCATCTTTTTGAACCTCGGACCGCAGCATCCGGGTACACACGGTGTCCTGCGGATTGTGGTTCAACTGGACGGCGAGGAGATCGTCGATGCGGTGCCCGAGATCGGATTCCATCACCGCGGCGCGGAGAAGATGGGTGAGCGCCAGTCATGGCATACCTATATTCCGTACACCGATCGCGTGGACTATCTGGGCGGCGTGATGAACAATCTGGCTTACCTTACGGCCGTGGAGAAATTGGCGGGGATTACGGTTCCGGCGCGAGCCCAGGTAATCCGCGTGATGCTATCCGAATTGTTTCGGATCATCAGTCATTTGGTCTGGTACGGAACGTTCGCGCAGGACTTGGGGCAGCTTTCGCCGGTGTTCTACACGTTCAACGACCGGGAGCGCGCGTTTGGCATCATCGAAGCCATTTGCGGGGCGCGCATGCATCCAAACTGGTTTCGTATCGGCGGCGTGGCGGCGGACCTGCCGGATGGTTGGGACGGCATGGTCCGCGATTTCATCCGCTACTTTCCGCCCCGTCTGGCTGAATATGACCGCGAGGTTCTGCGCAATCGCATCTTTCAGGCACGCACCAAAGGAATCGGCAGCTTCACCAAGGAAGAAGGCATCGAGTGGGGGGCTACCGGACCCAATCTGCGCGCATGCGGTTTCGAATGGGATTTCCGCAAGAAGCAGCCTTATTCGGGCTATGACCAGTTCGCTTTCGATATACCCACCGGCAGCCGCGGCGATTGCTACGACCGCGCGGTGGTCCGTGTAATGGAGATGCGGCAGAGCCTTCGCATCATCGAACAGTGCGTGAACCACATGCCGGATGGGCCGTATAAATCGGATCATCCGTTGGCGACTCCTCCCGTGAAGGATCGCACGATGCACGACATTGAAACCCTCATCGCGCATTTTCTGAGCGTGGGCTGGGGGCCGGTGATACCGCCCGGCGAAGCGTTGGGCGCCATCGAGGCGACGAAGGGCAACAACGGTTATTACCTGGTGAGCGATGGCAGCACGGTCTCCTACCGCACACGCATTAGAACGCCTTCGTTTGCCCATATGCAGATGCTGCCGCAACTCTGCCGCGGCAGAATGATCCCCGACCTGTTGGCGGTTCTTGGAGCAATGGATTTCGTACTAGCGGACATCGATCGATGAGGAGCGATTATGTTGGCGCCTGAAGAAAGGGCCGAGATCGAGGCCGAGTTCCCGCACTATCCGAACAGGAAAGCCGTGAGCATCGATGCCATGAAGATCGTGCAGAAGCACCGCGGCTGGGTGTCGGATGAGGCGCTTCACGACATCGGCGAATTGCTCGGGATGTCGGACGCCGATCTGGACGGCATCGCCACATTTTACAACCTGATCTTCCGCCGCCCGGTTGGCCGCCACGTGATTTATCTTTGCGACAGCGTCAGTTGCTGGATCATGGGGGCCGACCAGCAGTGCCGTCATGCTTCCGAAACACTTGGTATCCAGCCGGGTGAAACCACCGCGGACGGACGTTTTACGCTGCTACCGATCGTCTGCCTGGGAGCTTGCGACCATGCGCCTGTCATGATGATCGACGACGACATGCACCTCGATCTGACCCCCGAAAAGATCGCCCGGATACTGGAGCGCTACCAGTAATGCCCACTGAGAGGCCGCTCACCGGAAATATGCGAGCCGATAGAGAGGCACTGGACCGTGATGCCTACGAGCGGGCCGGCGGCTACCGCGCGCTGCGCAATGCATTGCAGAGCATGACTCCGGCAGCAGTCACTGAAGTGGTGAAGGATTCGAACCTGCGAGGCCGAGGGGGCGCAGGATTCCCCGCCGGACTGAAGTGGACCTTCGTTCCAAAGGACGCGCCGCACCCGAGATACCTGGTCGCTAATGCCGATGAGATGGAGCCCGGCACGTTCAAGGACCGGGTACTCTTGGAAGGCGATCCGCACCAGTTGATCGAAGGCATGACTCTCGCGGGATATGCCACCGGTACCGACATCGCATACATTTTTCTGCGCGGCGAATACAAACTCGCGGCGAAGCGGATCGCAAAGGCAATATCGGAGGCCTACGTGGCGGGGTATCTCGGGAGGAACATCCTCGGCTCCGGCTACAGTCTCGAGTTGTACTTGCACGTCAGCGCCGGGCGTTACATGTGCGGCGAAGAGACTGCGATGTTGAATGCCCTCGAAGGCAAGCGTGCCAACCCGCGCTCCAAGCCTCCGTTTCCCCCGGTTTCGGGACTCTTCGGGAAGCCGACTACGGTTAATAACGTCGAGACGCTATGCAACGTGCCGCACATCATCAACAACGGCGCCACGTGGTTCAAAGGCCTGGGCCGCAGCAAGGATGGCGGGACCAAACTCTACGGCGCGAGCGGCAAAGTCAAACGCCCGGGTATCTGGGAACTGCCGATGGGCACCACGATCCGGGAACTTCTGGAGGAGCACGCGGGAGGAATGCGCGACGGTGTTCGCTTCCGCGGACTGCTCCCCGGGGGCGCTTCTACGGACTTTCTCGTGGAACAACATCTGGATGTTGCCATGGACTTCACTGAAGTGCAGAAGGCGGGCAGTCGCATGGGTACCGGCACGATGATCGTGCTCGACGACCAGACCTGTCCCGTCGGCATGGTCTGGAATTTGGAACGCTTTTTCGCGCAGGAATCCTGCGGCTGGTGTACACCGTGCTGGAGCGGGCTGGGATGGGTGGAGCGCATTCTGAAGGCGATGGAAGAAGGGCACGGCCAGCCCGGAGACCTGGACAAACTGGCGTTTCAAACGCGGTTCTGGACACCCGGCCACACCTTTTGCGCCCTTGCGCCTGGCGCCGCCGAACCGCTGCAGAGCGCACTAAAATACTTCCGCGCCGATTTCGAACGGCACATCAGCGAAAAGCGCTGCCCGTGGAGATGACATGGCGACCGTGTACGTGGACAATCAACCGTACCAGATGAACCCGACGCAGAACCTGCTGCACGGCTGCCTGTCGTTAGGCATGAACCTGCCGTATTTCTGCTGGCACCCGGCACTCGGTTCGGTGGGGGCCTGCCGCCAATGCGCGGTCAAGCAGTTCAAAGATGCGAGCGATACGCGCGGCAAGATCGTGATGGCCTGTATGACGCCCGCCGTCGAAGGCGCCCGCATCTCGATTGAGGATGCGGAGGCGGCCGAATTCCGAGCGGCCATTATTGAAGGCCTGATGCTGAACCACCCCCACGATTGCCCGGTGTGCGATGAAGGCGGCGAGTGCCACTTGCAGGACATGACCGTAATGACAGGTCATAATTATCGCCGCTACACATTCGAAAAACGCACCTTTCGAAACCAGTACCTGGGCCCCTTTGTGAACCACGAGATGAACCGCTGCATCCAGTGTTACCGCTGCGTGCGCTTCTATCGTGAGTACGCCGGAGGAACGGACCTGAACGCATTTGCGTTGCGAAATATCGTTTTCTTCGGCCGCGATCGTGACGGTGTGCTGGAGAGCGAATTCGCCGGGAACCTGGTGGAGGTATGCCCCACAGGCGTCTTCACCGACGCCACGCTGAAGCGGCACTACACTCGCAAGTGGGACCTGCAAATGGCTCCCTCGGTGTGCGTGCATTGCGCTCTCGGGTGCAATATCACCGCGGGCGAACGGTACGGAATGTTGCGGCGTCTCGTGAACCGTTACAACGGCGAGGTCAACGGCTACTTTCTCTGCGACCGCGGCCGGTTCGGCTATGAGTTTGTGAACAGCGAACGGCGAATCCGGCAACCGTTACTCCAGAACACGGCCGCCACTGCGGAGGACGCGCTCAACCGCCTCCGAAGGCAGGCGTCAGGTAGGGTGATCGGCATCGGCTCGCCGCGCGCTTCGCTGGAGAGCAACTTCGCATTGCGATCGCTCGTGGGCGAGAACCGGTTCTATGCCGGCATTCCCGCCACCGAATCCGGGCTGCTGAAGCTGATGTTGGACGTCCTGCGCAACGGTCCCGCGCATACCCCTTCGCTGCACGAAGTGGAATCCGCAGATGCCGTGTTCATCCTGGGCGAAGACGTCACCAACGTTGCACCCCGGATGGCACTCAGCCTGCGACAGTCGGTGCGCCAGCAGCCGATGCAAATCGCCGAACGGCTACACATCCCGCTTTGGATGAACCATGCCGTACGGGAGGCCGTGCAGGATGACATTGGGCCCCTGTTCATCGCTAGCACTGGCGTAACGCGTTTGGATGATATCGCCACGCGTACCTATCGCGCTGCGCCCGACGACCAGGTGCGACTTGGTTTCGCGGTGGCGAATGCGCTGGATCCGCGTGCGCCTGCGCCCTCCAATCTTCCCGAACCGGTGCTGACTCTGGCGGCGGAAATCGCCCAGGCGTTGAAGACAGCCAAACACCCTCTCGTCATCTCAGGCCCGAGCAATAGCAGCGCGGCCCTCATTCAGGCCGCGGCGAATGTGGCGTGGGCACTACCCGGCGCCTCACTCGCGTTCACAGCGCCGGAGTGCAATAGCTTTGGCCTCGCGCTGATGGACGCTCCCGCGCTCGATCGGGCACTCGAAGCCGAGGCGGACACCGTCATCGTTCTGGAAAACGACCTCTACCGGCGACTCCCCGCCCCAATTGTGGACAAGTTTCTGGCGCGCTTTCAGCACGTGGTGGTTCTCGACCACCTGGAAACCGCAACCACGGCGAAGGCGGAACTGGTTCTACCTGCAGCCACCTTCGCCGAAGGAGATGGCACTCTGGTGAGCAGCGAAGGGCGAACGCAGCGTTTCGTCCGCGTTTTCGTGCCGTCCGCGCCAATTCAGGAAAGCTGGCGCTGGCTGGGATCGTGGGGAACGCTGGATGAGGTCGTCGCGGCGCTCGCCACCTCCCTCCCGCAACTGGCCGCTGTCACTCGCGCGGCTCCATCCGCCGATTTCCGCATGGCGGGCGCGAAGGTTCCGCGCGAGCCGCATCGGTACAGCGGACGCACCTCCATGCTGGTCAATATTAGTGTGCACGAGCCGAAGCCGCCCGACGACCCGGATTCGCCCCTCTCGTTTTCCATGGAAGGAAACCCGGACCAGCCGCCCTCTGCCTTGCTCCCATTCTTCTGGTCGCCCGGATGGAACTCTATTCAGGCAGTGAACAAGTTTCAGGCAGAGATCGGCGGTCCACTGCGGCAGGGCGACCCAGGTGTACGGATCATTGA
Source organism: Terriglobia bacterium (assembly GCA_020073365.1). Classification (GTDB taxonomy): domain Bacteria; phylum Acidobacteriota; class Terriglobia; order Bryobacterales; family Bryobacteraceae; genus JAIQFL01. The sequence continues at coordinate 15,123 of JAIQFL010000250.1, forward strand.
GCGGAATGGAGCCGGGTTCACCTTCTTCGATCAGCCGCTTCCTGCGTTCGAAAACCGGAAAGACGAATGGCTGGTGGTTCCGCTCTATCACATCTTCGGCTCTGAGGAACTGAGCCGCTCGGCGCTGGCCATCGCGGAACTGTTGCCTGAACCATATGTCGCGCTCGGACCGGAGGACGCCTCCAGCTTCGGCAAGGAAGTGGAGTTGTTCGGCCACCGCCTTCCGGTGAAGATCGCGATGGATGTGCGGCCAGGTCAAGCTGGCGTACCGGCGGGAGCGCCCCCGTTTGCCGGCCTCGACCTGCCGGCGTGGAGCAGGATCTCCAGAGTGCCATGACCAGTCCGTATCCCGTCCTCTCCATCATTGGGGTCCTGGCGGGGGCGCTCACCCTTGCGGCCTGGCTGATCTGGCTCGAACGCCGGCTTCTGGCGTTGTGGCAGGACCGGTATGGCCCGAATCGCGTTGGTCCTTTTGGGCTCCTTCAGGTGGTGGCGGACATGATCAAGATCTTCTTTAAAGAGGATTGGATCCCACCGTTTGCCGACAAGGCCGTTTTCGTCCTCGCTCCGGCGGTGATCGTCGTGACGGTGCTCATGTCCTTCGCCGTGTTGCCGATCGCGCCGGGCATTATCGTCAGCGATTTGAATATCGGTCTGCTGTTCGTGCTGGCGATGTCCTCGCTCGGAGTCTACAGCGTGGTATTAGCGGGGTGGTCCTCTGACAACAAGTACTCGCTGCTTGGAGCGCTGCGGGCCGCCGCCCAAATGCTGAGCTACGAGGTTTTCATGGGGTTGTCGCTAATGGGCGTCGTTTTGCTCGCAGGCTCTTTTGACTTGTCCGCGATTATCGCAGCCCAACGGCATCTGTGGTTCGTAGTGCCTCAGTTTCTCGGATTCCTTCTGTTCCTCATCGCCGGCGTGGCGGAAACCCGGCGGCTGCCGTTCGACTTGCCCGAAGCGGAAAGTGAATTGGTTGCCGGCTTCCACTCCGAATACTCAGGCATGAAGTTCGGCATGTTCTTCGTCGGAGAGTATCTTGGGGTGATTCTAATTTCCTCGCTGATCAGCATTCTCTTCTTCGGCGGTTGGCTGGGCCCCGTACTGCCCCCCATTGTCTGGTTCCTGGCCAAGACGTTTTTCTTTATCTGTTTCTTCATCCTGCTGCGAGCATCTCTGCCGCGGCCGCGCTTTGACCAGTTGATGTCGTGGGGTTGGAAAGTGATGTTACCCATGTCACTGGCCAACCTGTTAGTCACGGGCGCTGTAGCGCTCGCTTGGAGCAAATGAAATGTTCAGTATCATTCGGACGATCTGGTACGTGTTTCTGCATATGTTTCACAAGCGTGTCACGGTTCAGTATCCCGAACAGAAACCATACCTGGCCCCCCGGTACCGCGGCCGCATCATCCTTTCGCGCGATCCGGATGGAGGTGAGCGATGTGTCGGGTGCTATCTCTGTGCAGTGGTTTGTCCGGTGGACTGCATTGCTCTCCAGGCAACGGAAGACCCAACCGGCAGGCGTTACCCGGAGTTCTTTCGCATCAATTTCTCGCGCTGCATTTTTTGCGGCCTCTGTGAGGAGGCGTGCCCCACTTATGCCATCCAACTGACTCCCGATTTCGAGATGGGCGAGTACCATCGGCAAAATTTGGTGTACGAAAAACAAGACTTGCTGATCAGCGGCCCCGGCAAGTACCCCGGATACAACTATTGGCGCGTGGCCGGCGTGAAGATCGGCGGAAAGGATAAAGGCGAGGCAGAGAACGAAGGCCGCCCCGTGGACCTGCACAGCCTCCTGCCGTGAGCAGCCTATGACGATGGTGTTTTATGTCGCGGGCGCGGTGGCGATTCTCTCCACGGCCCTGATGATCACCCGCCTCCATGCGGTTCACGC
>JAIQFL010000251.1 GCA_020073365.1 Terriglobia bacterium
GCAGCAGGGATCATGTCATTGGCTGTATGCTGATTTTCCAAAAAGGAGGAGGGCTGGTGTCAACGATACGCTGAACACAAACGCCCGCTCGCCGACCTGTCGCGGTAGCGAGCGGGCGCAGGGTTCTGTTCGATTAAAACAGGAACTTCGCCCCGAGCTGGAAGGTGCGCGGATTGAAGGTGCTCGTGATCTGTCCGAAGTTGGCGGCGGTCACGCTCGTGCTGGGACCACCGAGCTGCGTATGGTTGAAGGTGTTGAAGGTTTCCGCCCGGAACTCGAACCGGGCGTTCTCCTTCACCTGAAACGCTTTGAACAGCGCCACGTTCCAGTTGTTGCGTCCCGGGGCGACCACATCGTTCCTGGCGGCCGTGCCCCACTGCAGCGGGCCCGGCTTCGCGAACGACGAGGTGCTGAACCACTGGAACCGGGTTCCCGGATAGGTGACCGGCGCGACGACGTTCGCGCGGTTGCTGGTGCCGCCACCATATCCGAGGTTATCGGGGCCACCGCTAATGCTAACCGGCGTTCCGGATTCGAATAGTGCGATGCCGGAGAGCTCCCATCCGCCCAGCGCCGATTTCAGTGCCTGGCTGCCTGACGCCTGGAATAACGGAATCTTGTAGATGAAGCTCGTGACTGAGACCTGCCGCCTGTCAAAGCCGGCGGGACCATAGTCCCAACGGGCATTGAAGGGATTGTTAATGTTGGAGAAGATCTCGCCGTCGATAATGTCGAAGGCGTGCGACCAAGTGTATGCACTATTGAGCGTCAGGTTCTTCCAAGCCGTGACCCGGAAGCTAACCTGCAACGAATTGTAGTTGGAGTTTGCTCCGAGCACCATGGGGGCAATAGTTCCCCAGCCCTGATAGGGCCGGTAGAGGTTAGCATTCAAGGCGGCTCCGGCGTAACCGCAAGTGCCGCCGCAAACGCCCAGACGGTTTGGATCGTTCTGGGCGAGGGTGTTGATGTTGATGCCTTCCGACTGGTGATAATTCGAGTTGCCCACATAGGACACGGTCAACACGGCGTTTTGGCGCAACTGCTGCTGGATTCCCAGGCTCCACTGAATCGCGGTGGGGATCTTGTACGTCCGGTCTACCGTCGTTACATTGGCAGGAAAGTACGGCGTAGCCGCCGTCTGGCCGCTCGTATAGCTGGTGGAGGGGTTGTCGAAGTATATGTTGGTCGGGGCGGGCTGATAAGCGAACGGAACATTGTTCTGGCCCATGTTGTACTCTTCGTTGCCGCCGATGCGTTCATAGAACATCCCGGCTCCAGCGCGCAGAATGGTCGTCTGGCGTCCCGTCAAATCGTAGGCAAACCCGATGCGCGGGGCGAAAGTGTCCCAGTGGTTATCTACCAGACCGTTGGGAATTCCGTTCCGTCCGGCTATGCCGATTCCATTCAGGTAGAATTTCACGTTCGACAGAGCAATGCCGGAAACGGTGGCGAATCCGGGACCGTTTGTGTCCAATGCGCCGCTCGGCAGGAAGGTCGCCGCTTGCGCCGGGTTGTAGAGGTTCGGATAGAAGTTTGACGCCGTTTGTTCAGAATCGTAGGCATGGGGAATGCCTTCCCAACGGATACCCAGATTGAGCGTCAACCGGTTGCTGATCCGCCAGTCGTCCATGGCGTACAGGTTGTAGTTGTTGGTGGAGATGTGGACGAAATCCACACTGGCTGGTTCGCTGTACGAAGAGGCGAAACCCATCAGGAAGTCCGCCATTCCGTTGCCGGTGGCCGCTGAGTTGAAATTGAATTGCCCGCCGGCGTTGAGCTGGTACTGCTGCCACTTATGGGTGTGCATCCAGGAGGCGCCGAACTTCATGTTGTGTTTGCCGTGAGTCCAGGAGACGTCGTCCTTCCCCTGCCAGCTACGCCAGGTATTGTACCAGGGCCACCACCCCGGGGTGTAACTTATATTATAGGGAGATCCGATGCTAACCCCCGGCAGCTTGTTGTCTTTGTTGGCAGTGAAGAAGTTCGGCACGGTGTATCCGGACGGTTTCTGGTAGAGGCCAAAGTCGGTGATGTTGAGGTCGTTGCCGTTGTAATTGAACGCCGCCTCATTCAGCAGGGTGGGGCTTATGGTATAGGTGGCGTGCACGACACCGGCCCAGGACGGGACGGCCATAATCGAACCCGCCGTGGCATACGTGCCGCCAGCCCACAACGGGGGGGATTGCGTCTGACTGCCGTTATCATAGAGGAGCGAGCCCATCAGGTTCAGTTTGCTCCCGATCTGGTGATCGACCCGGAAGGTCTCCTCGCGGTAGAAGGTCAGTTGATTGGTCACCGCGTAATACAGATTATTGGCAGCGTTGGCTGCGGGGAAGAGGCCCGCCTTCAACAGCGCGGTGGCGTTGGAGTCGATCAGACCGCTTGGAATTACATTGTTTGGAATGATCCCGCCGGGCGTGAGCCCGTATTGAGCGAGCTTGGCGGTCTCCGCCGGGTCCGTGGTCTGCGGTACTTTGAGTTGCACGCAACTGCCGCCTGTGCAACCATTGGCGGGCAAGAGGTAACTGAAGTCGCCGCCCCTCGCGGCCGTGGGAACCGAGGACGCATTGATCTGGCTCCCGTTGACCTCCCTGCGCCACTCCTGGTTATAGAAGAAGAAGGTCTTCTTCTCATGGCCGATCTTCGGGACCGGCCCGCCGATGTTCCCCCCGAACGTGTTGTAACGGAGTTCCGGTTTGTGCTGCCCATTCAGGTTCGCAAAGAACGTGTTCGCGTCGAAAGCGTCGTTGCGGACGTATTCCCAGAGGCTGCCGTGGAACTGCTTCGCGCCGCTTTTCGTGACCATGGTAATCATGCCGCCTGACGACTGGCCCAAGTCGGCCGCGTAGTTGCTCGTCATCACCTTGAATTCCTGGAGGGCATCTTGGGACGGGGAAACGATCAGAATGCCACCGCCGCCCCGGTCATAGGCTTCTCCACCGTTGATCAGCCAGTTGTTGTGGTCGTTGCGCTGGCCGTTAAATTGGATGGCCCGGTTTTGGGTTTGAGCCATCGGCGTATCGAAATCCGGAATGTTGGATGCAGCGCCAGGCACCAAAGCCGCCAACTGGATGACGTTGCGACCGTTGGTGGCGAGATCGGCAACCTGGGCCGCGGTAATGGTCTGGCTGACCTCGTTGGTGTCCGACTGAACCTGAAGAGCGTTGGCCTCGACGGTGACACTCTCTTGGGTCGCACCGATTTGGAGGGCTACATCGGCCCGGACGGTGTCATTCACGTTCAGGGTGATGCCAGTCCGTTCAGAAGTCTTGAAGCCCGTCAATTCCACCTTGACGTTGTAGTGCCCGATCGGAAGTTCGGGGGCGGCATAGCTGCCGACGGCATTGGTTGAGGTCAAACGGACAATTCCGGTATCCGTGTTCGTGACCGTGATTTTGGCGTTTGGGACGGGGAGGCCGGTGGGATCAGTCACGGTTCCCACTAGGCTGGCGGCTCCCTGCCCATAGGCTGCTGTACCCAACAGAAGGAGTCCCAGCATCACCAGCAAGGATATCCGCCACATGGGATACGTGCTCGTCATGGAACGAAACTTGACCATGTTCTCTCCTTAAGGTGTTTCTCTGTCGCGAAATTCAAAGTAAGGGGCCCGTTCGCACAAACCCGTGCCGTCCGAGACGGTGCGGACAAACGTAGCAACATTGCTCACGAAGCCGGGACGCGCCTCTAGATCACGCTAAAGAAGCTCTTCGCGCTATCTGACCCCAAGTCGTACATATTCTAGTTAGTTTCCACTATTCCTTCCAGGGGTGTTACGAGTCGAGGTCACCGTGAATTCACGGGAACGTCACGGTGCGATCAAGGGCCGATCTTCGGCTGTCGCCGCATTAACAGTTAACAAGGTCCCTTTCGGATGAGCGTCAGAGCGAGATCACCGCCGCGTATCCGGAGATATGGTGAACCACGCTCCAGAGAATAGAGACGCCGGGAACACGAGAAGGGCGGACTGCCGCACCCATGGCTAGGCTGTGCTGCCGAACGGAGTAGGATTGATTCCGCGGTGCCAGTCGAAAAAACGATTCCGCACGAGGCCGGAACGGGCGCCTCTACTTCGCTTCGTCAATAACTTCTATCGCCCTGACCTCGGCGTAGTTCACCTTCGGCGAGAAAGAGAGCAGCAGTTTGCCTTGGCCGTTGGGATGGAGACCGTGGAATTCGCGGACTACAGGCCGGAACGCCCCAGACGCCGCCTGAAGAATATCGAAGTCCTGAAGCAGCAGGACGCCATTGCAGGTAACATCGAAGACTCTACACCCTGCACCCCGGCAGTCTGCGTCTGGAATCAAAGGGCTGAAGAACGATTCGAGGAAATGGAGCTTAACGGTGTAGCTTCCTGGCGCAACGGGGATGGCGTAGCTGAAATTACCGTGCCGTTCTCCGGTGTAAAGAGCGGGGATCTTCGGCCCCGTTTTCGGATTGCTATTAAGGATGTTGCGCCCCCCGATGAAGTAATTGTCCCCGCTCCAGTGTGTGCCGTCGGCATCTACAAAACCCAATTGATGGGCGGAAAACCGGATCGGCTTCAACTTTCCCGGCATACCCGGGGTAAGTTCCAGCGCACTCACGAATGCCGGCCTCCCCCAACTCGAAAGGAACTCGAGGTGGAGCTTTCCGTCTGACGCTGGGTACACATCCCTGAAAACACGGACGTCGACCGCGGCGGAACCGGCGTCCGCAACCGGGTCCAAGTCCACCAGCACGGGATGTCCGTTCAGGTTTATCTGGAAATGGCGGTAATTTTGGGCGTCGTCCTTCTGGTCTGCATCGGGCTGCCTTTGGGGATCGGCGAAATAGAGCCTCAACTCGTAAACGCCTGAGCGCACTGGGACATCGTAACGAAGCTGACGCTGCGATTGCGGGACCGTCATGTCGGCGGAGATGGCTTCCCGCATGGTTCTGAACAGGCCCTCATCGGCCACAGGGGGGAAAAAATGCCGCGGACCAGGACGGGGAACGCCTCCTTCGTAGTAACGGTCAGCTTCCCAACGGCGCCCCCACACGTCCACGTAGGGAGCCCCTGTATGACCGGCGGCGATACGGATTTCGCCGGCGACGGGGGCTAACGCGACCGGTTGGCTCCTCGATGGCGGGCCTGCCTCGCTCTGTTGTGGGCGGGGGACCGAGCCCGCGGGAGCGGCGGAAGCCTCTGGAGCGGCGGATGTCGACTTGAACAAGAGGTAGCCAAGCCAAACAATCACGAGGCCAAACAGCACGGCTACTCCAACCAGGATTTGCAGTAAACGGCGAGACTTGCCATGCTCTCGTGGGGGGACACCATGCAGTGTCACCGGCTCTTCGAATCGAGTCTCGAAGACGGGTAGATAGTGGCCTTTCGGGATGGTGATCACGATCGTCTCGGCCTTGCCCTCATTGGCGAAGTGGTGCTCCAGTTTCATTCGCAGCAACCGGGCCTGTGAGCGGACAATGTTGTCTTCGTTCGGGTTGTAACCGGGCGGCCGATCATACACGCAAACGCCGACCTGCTGTTCCGTTGCGGCTTCGGGCTTGTTGTCGAGGGCGCACCGGCACACGTGGAGGAAAAAAGCCCGTAGCCGAGGCGATCTCTCAAAGGTGCTGCTGGAGGCCACGCGCCGCACCAATTCCTCTCGCTCAACTGCACCCTCCGCGGGAGGTTCCGTGCAACGCGGCAATGGCACATCTGCTAGGCCCATCTGCGTGAACTCCCGTCCCAGTTAACGTCTATAAGAAAATACCACACATTCCCAGCCCGAAAAAGGACCGGTTCGGTGCGTTCGGTTCGAGGCGGGCTTACTGTGAAGCCACGTGTATACACGTGCATACACGCTTAACCACGGTGTGAACCCGTCTCTGGCCGCTAACTGGCAGCCCGGTCTGTTCACGCCGGATCAAACGCGATTGGTGCAGGTGTAGAGTCGATGGTTGCCGCCCCGCAATCGAGTGAAGAGCTTCACCGGGCGGGTTCCTTGACGCTCACTACCCGGTCCCCAGACACGTCCTTGAGCTCCTGAACGGTTCCGGAGGGCCAGCGGATTTCCACGAGGCTCGCGGACGCGGCCGAACCCAAGCCGAAATGGACCGGCCCGGCGCTGGACGACGCGTACCCCGACGCGAAGTTCACCTCGTTGTACTGGGTCTTGCCCCCGGCTGTCACCTTGATCCGCGCGCCGATCGCGTCGCGGTTGCTCCTGGTTCCCTCGAGGCGGAAGTCGATCCAGTGATTGCCGCCGGGGCTGTCGTTGATCCAGACCTCGCCCGGAGCATTGAGTGCGCTGACCACCACATCCAGGCGGCCATCGCTATTGAGGTCGCCGATAGCCGAGCCGCGGTGGCGCGCCGCCCGCTGCGCGCCGAAACCGGCTCGTTCCGTAAGCGCCTCGAATTTCGCGCCCCCAGCATTCCGGAATACGGTATTCGGCTGCTCGACCGGGGCTTGCAACGAATATCCCAGCGATTGCACGTGCCCGCGCGATACGAACAGATCCTTCCAGCCATCGTTGTCGAAATCGCCCAGGTTTGGCGAATATCCGGCCATCGGAGCGCTGAGCGCGGCCATGCGGCTCGAAGCCGTGATGTCCGCGAACTTTCCCTTTCCCAGGTTGCGGAAGATGGGAAAGGTCTCATTGTCGAGAGCGACGAGAGCGATGTCCGGATAGCCGTCGTTGTCCACATCGCGGGCGTCTACCCCCATTCCTGAGATGAAATTCCCGTCTTCGGCGAGCGCCACCCCCGCGCGGAAGGCCGTCTCTTCGAACGTGCCGTCACCCTTGTTATGGAAGAAGGAGTTGTAGACCTTGTCGTTGGCCACGAAGATATCCATCCAGCCGTCCAGGTCGAAGTCCGCGACGCCGATGCCCATCCCTTTTCCGGGGTGGGCGCGGATTCCGGATTCCGCCGAAACATCGCGAAAGGTCCCGTCGCCATTGTTCAGGAACAACTGGTTGGGTGTGGCCTTGTAGAACTTGGGATGGCAATAGTCCAGGCGCCCCGGCGCGGCCTCGCAAGCCGGCTCGGTCTGAATGTTCCAGGCAAGGTAGTTCACTACGAACAGGTCCAGGCGGCCGTCGTTGTTGACATCCAACCACGCGCCGCCGACGGACCATAAGGGGCCGTACTGCGGGTCGGGCTTTGTGGCGATCCCGGCCTTTTCGGTGACATCGGTGAAGGAGCCGTTCCCGTTGTTGTGGTACAGGCGATTGCCGTGAACGCCGCCCACGAAGATGTCCTCGAAGCCGTCGTTGTCGTAGTCGCCTATGGCGACGCCGGTGTCATAGCCGGCGCCGGCCAGCCCCGCCCGCTCGGTGACATCCTTGAAATTGCCCTTGCCGTCGTTCTGAAACAGCCGGTTGGAGTATTTCGCCGATGTCTTCTTGAGAGTCTGAATGTCGGCTCCGTTGGCAAAGAAGATGTCGAGGTAGCCGTCGTTGTTGAAGTCGAAGACCGCCACGCCGCCGGCCATCGTCTCGGGAGCATGGCGCCGGTCGGTTTCGCAGCTATCCAGGCGGAAAGCGATCGCGCGGTAGCTGAAATGGATCGGGGAGACGGTCGCCTTTTGGCCGAAAGCGGCCACCCACACGGCAGTCGCCAGGACGGCGGCCCCGGCCATTCGGTTCCTGGCGCTCATGGTAGATCCCTCCGCGGGCACAGCACGATGGTATCACCGTCCTTGACCCGCACAGCGGCCGGGCATCGCACTGCGAATAGGCTCAGCTCGCGGCCAATTCGCGCGTCCTGTTTATCTTCCCGGCCCTAAGGGATTGGCTGCCAGAGCATCGCGCAGCCGTTCCCGGTTCGGACCCGAAGCTTCCGCGGCGCGGATAACCACACGGCGTCGGCCATCTGCGTGTCCGCCGGGAGACGGAAGATCCACGGGATATTGACCGAAGTGAGAGTCCCGTCGGCTGAAAGAGCCACCGCCGGCAGGAACGCCTTGACCGCGATCTGCTCGGCCAGGTGGCTGGAGTTGCGGTCGCCCGCAACGAGTGCCAGCGCATGGTCCTCATAGATCAGCTTGACCAGCGCACTGGACGCCTTGCCCCAAGGCGCATCCGAAGAGACCGGCGTCAGCGCGTAACGGCCGCCGTAAAGCTCGATCGCGGGTGCCAGGAGAGCAGCTTGCCGCTCGGCGTCCTGACCAAAAATGCCGATGCGAACCGGGCCGGGCGGCGCGTCCGGCACGGCAGGTACCCGGGCCGGGAACGGGCCGGGTTGAAGGAAAGCCCGCTTCGCATGGGCTCGGGTTACAGTAGAGAGATGTCTAAAGTCCTGATCATTACTGGCGACGGCGGAGAATCGTATGAGGCTCTCTACGCCGTGCATCGGTTCGAGGAGGAAGGCTGGAAGGCGGTGGTCGCGGCTCCGTCGCGGCGGCGGCTGAACCTGGTGATGCACGATTTTGAGCCGGGATGGGACACCTACATCGAGTGGCCCCGGCTACGGGCTTGAAGCCGACGTGGCATTCGACGATGTCAGAGTTGAGGAGTACGCGGCGGTGCTCGTCCTGGGGGGCAGGGCGCCGGAGTACCTGCGCAACAACGCCAGGGTGATCGAGATCGTGCGTGAGTTCGACCGCCAGGGGAAATGGGTCTTCGCCATTTGCCATGGCGTGCAGATCCTGGCTGCGGCAGGGCTGGCGCGCGGGAAGCGGGTGACGTGCTATGAGCACGTTCGCCTGGAAGCCGAGCAAGCCGGGGGGACGTTTGTGGACGAGCAGACAGTGCGCGACGGGCGAATCGTAACCGCACAGACGTGGCAATCGCATCCGTCCTTCTATCGCGAGATCTTCGCGCAGCTCACGGGCAAAACCAGTGCCGCTCGATCCTGAGGTCGCCGCGCTGCTGGAGCGGCAAAAGAGTCTGCCGCCGCGCTCCGCCCTCGATGTCGCCGGAACCCGAGAGATGGTTCGGCGGGCTGGCGCACTGGCCGGCGAGCCGCCAGTGCTTCCGAGAGTCGATGAGATCCTGCTGCCCGGGGATACGGGAGCACGGCAGTATTGGCCCTCGACGGAGGGTGCGCTGCCGATTGTCATGTACTTTCACGGCGGCCGGTTTTTCAGCGGCGATCTCGAAAGCCACGACGCACTGTGCCGGGTGCTGGCTATCGCGGCCGGTTGCCGCGTCATTGCCGTCGATTACCGGTTAGCTCCGGAACATCCCTTTCCCGCCGCGCGTGAGGACGCATGCCGGGCGGTTGAGTGGGTTTCAAACCAGGGTGTACCGGTTGCACTGGCGGGCGACAGTGCAGGAGCTAACCTCGCCGCGGTAGCCGCCCTGGCACACCGGACCTTGGGCCTACGCTGCCAGGTATTGATTTATCCCATGATCGACGCCACGTGCAGTTCACCTTCGTTCGCCACGTACGGCGATGGTTACGGGCCGGCGGCGGTCGACATGAAGCGGGGCTGGTCGGAATACCTGCCGGAAGGTGTCGATCCGCGCGACTCGCTGGCCTCGCCGCTTTATGCCCACGACACCGCTGGGGTAGCGCCTGCGTTCATAATGACCGCGGAGTACGACACGCTTCGAGACGAGGGCGAAGCCTACGCGCGAAAACTGATCGAGGCTGGCAACCTGGTTCAAGTGCGACGATATCCGGGCACGATACACGGATTTTTCACAATGCCAGGTACCTTGCGCCTCGCCCGCCAGGCAATCAGAGACGTCGCCGAGTTTCTAAAGTTCCGCCTGGTGATTCGAGGTTAGCCCCGGCATCGGCCCTTCACGGCGGTGTGAAGACGGCTTAACTGCACGATTAACAGTTAAGACCACCGGAACGGGCGAGCGCCGCCCCTGGCACAAACTCAACATTCCATTGGTAATTGAACGCAGGAAACCGTGCCAAACCTACCCCCCGGCGGCCCTCCATGCTAGCGTGGACCTACTGTAGATACTCGCGTAACTGGTGCGTCAGGTCAACGGCGGAGATTGATACAGCGATGGCTTGCGCACCAGACGGAGATGCTTTCGGACACCGCCATCTGCTACAGTTTGGCAGACGCAACTTCAAAGCCAGGAGGCACGTTTTGCAGGATCATCGGTTCTCCAGACGCTATTTCTTCTACGGCACCCTGCTGGCGGGAGCAGTCCCATCCCGCGGGTTCGGGAGCACGCCGTCTCTCTCAGCACTAGGGTACAAGTCGCCGAACGAAAAGCTCAACATCGGAGCCGTCGGAGTCGGTGTTCGCGGGCCCGCGATTCTGGTCGGCGCCGCCGCGACCGAGAACATCGTGGCGCTGTGCGACGTAGACGAAGAGCGCTCCGCGCGCGGGTTCGCCCAGTACCCCAACGCCAAGAAGTACAAAGACTACCGCAAGATGTTCGAGACCGAGGGTAAGAACCTCGACGCGGTGATGATCGCGACTCCCGATCACATGCACACGCCGGTGGCGCTGCTCGCGATGCAGCACGGCAAGCACGTATATTGCGAAAAGCCCTTGACCCGGACGGCCTGGGAAGCGCAGTTGCTGGCAGAGGCGGCGGCGAAGTACAAGGTCGCGACCCAGATGGGCAACCAGGGCTGGAATCACGAGGGTACCAAGACCGCCTGCGAGATCTTCTGGTCAGGCGAGATCGGCGAAGTCAAGGAACTCCATGCCTGGACTGGCGGCATCTACGGCGGACAGCCCAACATCCCGGCCACAGGCCCCGAAGCGACCTCCGTCCCGTCCACACTCGATTGGGACCTCTGGCTCGGCTGCGCCGAACCGCGCACGTTCAATCCACTGATGACGAATCAGTGGCGCGCCTTCATCGACTTCTCCACCGGCGGGTCGCTGGGCGACTGGCTGGTGCACAATATCGGACCGGCCCACCTGGCGCTGCAGCTCGATAAAGCCAGCCCGATCAGCGTCGAGTGTGTATACGTGGAAGGCAAGAACCAGTGGCTGTGGCCGCTTCGCGCGCACGTCGTCTTCGAATTTCCGGCGCGGGGCAGCATGCCCCCGGTGACCGTGCATACGTACCAGAACATGCGCGGCGACTTCCAGGATCCGCCCGGAATGGCCGAAGGCGAGCGCCTCTTCCCGCCGATGAATAATCTCACCGAGAAAGGCCGCCCGTTCGTTCAGGGCGGCGACGGCATGATGCTGGTGAGCACCCAACTGACGGCGGATGGCAAGCCCATCGGGCAACAGGGCCGCGGTGGGGCGTTTCCGCCGGGCGGCGGTCGCGGACCGGGCGGCCCAGGCGGCCGTGGACCGGGTGGTCCGGGTGGTCCGGGCGGTCCGGGCGGACGCGGTCTTCCTCCGGGCGCTTCTCAAGATCCCAAAATACGCGCTCCCGGCAACGGCGCGGTCTTCGTCGGATCCAAGGGCTACATGGCGACGACGTCTCGCGGAGAGGGTGTCTGGCTGCTGCCGGCATCGCGATGGGCGGAATATAAGCTACCGCCGCAATTGCTGCAGCGCGGCGTCAATCACCAGCAGGACTGGATTCGCGCCTGTAAGGGCGGCGCACCGGGTGTGTCGGACTTCGCCGTCGCGACCAAATACATCGAGTGGCTCGGGTTGGGTGCCATCGCGCTCCGCGTTCCCGGAAAGTTGATGTGGGATGCGAACAAGCGGCGCTTCAGTAACAGCGAAGAAGCGAACCGCTATGTGAAGCCCTTCCTCCGCAAAGGTTGGGACTTGAAGGTGTAGCAGACGAAAGGAACGCCAAACACGATGAGAACTAGCATAATCGGAATGCTGCTGGGAGCCGGCCTTGCGTTTTCCCTACCGATCTCCGCCGCACCACCGATCCGCGTCATGCTGCTCGACGGAGAGCAGGCAGGCGCTTATCACGCCTGGCAGGAGACCACGCCGTATCTGAAACGGATGCTGGACGACGCGGGCATTTTCCAGGTGGACGTGGTCACCGCTCCGCCGCGCGACGGCGATTTCAGCACCTTCAAGCCGGATTGGAGCAAATACCAGGTCGTGGTGTCTAACTACGACGCTCCCGACGAACGCTGGTCTGACAGTATAAGGTCCTCCTTCGAACAGTACATTCGCAACGGCGGCGGGTTCGTCTCCGTCCACGCCGCCGACAATGCTTTCGCGAACTGGAAAGAGTACAACCTGATGATTGGCGTGGGCGGCTGGCGCGGCCGCAACGAAAAGTCGGGCCCGCATTTCTACTATCAGGAGGGGAAGCTGGTTCCGGATCCCGCTCCTGGCCCCGCGGGAAGTCACGGTGCGCGGAACCCTTTCAAAGTCGTCAACCGGGTCACGGACCACCCCATCACCATGGACCTGCCTAGGGAGTGGCTACACGTGGGCGACGAGCTTTACGCCAATCTGCGGGGGCCGGGCGAGAACATGACCGTGCTTTCCACGGCGTCGTCGGATCCGGCCAACCGCGGCACCGGTCACGACGAGCCGATCCTGATGGTGATCGCTTATGGCAAAGGGCGGATCTTCCACACGGTGATGGGCCACGATCTGGCCGCGCTCAACTGCGTCGGCTTCATGACGACTTACCAGCGCGGGACGGAGTGGGCCGCCACCGGCAAGGTCACCGAGAAGGTTCCGCGCGACTTCCCGCTGGCTGACAAGACCAGCACGCGACGGGAGTACGATCCGCCACCGGGTTGGACCTCTCCCGGTGGCAGACCCCGTCCGCCATCAAAGTGAGTGCATCCGGCCTTCCTTATGATTTCGCGCGCATGAAATGTAACTCGTTCACGGTTGTCAAGCATGCGTCGGAGCATCTGCCGTAAAAGGCCGTAAAAGAAGGATTCGCCGAAAGTCCTATGAAATACGCTCTTCTGGCTATAGTTCTCGTGGTGGCTTCGCTTGCCTTGGCGCTGGACGGTCAAATCGGGATCCACGATCCCTCCACGGTCGTGTTGTGCAACGGCAAGTTTTACACCTATGGCACCGGAGGTGGCTCCCTGGTGTCTGACGACGGATGGACCTGGCGGCGCGGGGCCGCACCCCCGCGTCGCGGATTGGCCCCCGACGTCATTCACCTCGGCGACCGCTACTACATGTATGTTGCCGCGAACATCGGGGCGCAGCCCAAAGCCGCCGTCAACATGATCTGGAGCAAAACCCTCGATCCGGATTCCCCGGACTACAAATGGGAAGAAGGCGGGGTTGTCGCCTCGTCTGACGGCGTCGAAGACTCGAATGCCATCGATCCGGGCGCTTTCCTCGACCCCAACACCGGCAAGCTGTGGCTGGTCTACGGTTCCTATTTCGGCTACATCCGGCTGGTCGAGCTCGATCCCAAGACGGGTAAGCGCGTCAACCCCAGCGACCAGCCCCGAAACCTCGCCATCAACTGCGAAGCCTCGGATATGATCTATCACGAGGGCTGGTATTACCTGCTGGCCACACACGGCAGTTGCTGCCGCGGCGCCGACTCCGGCTACAACATACGGGTCGGCCGCGCGAAGAAGGTGACCGGTCCCTTCCTCGACACCGAGGGCGTCGATATGATCCAAGGCGGCGGAAAGCTATTCGTTGGCTCCGGCGGGCGTGTGGTTGGTGCCGGCCATTTCGGCCTCCTCGATCTCGGCGAGGGCGTGCAGAAGTTCTCGCTCCACTGGGAAGCCGATCTGGACCGGGGCGGCGCCAGCGTGCTCGATATTCGCCCGCTGCTGTGGAAAGACGGCTGGCCCGCCGCCGGCGAGAACTTGAAGGATGGCACGTATGAGATCGAATCCGTGCGCACCGGCACGGCACTGGAACTTGCGGTAGAGGGAATGCCGGTCGGCGGCCGGGTCGCCCGGGGCGGTAGAGGCGCTCGGGGTGGCGGCGGCGCGGGAGTTCCCGGCGGCGGTACGGGAAATGCGGGCCGCGGAGCGGGACCTCCCGGCGGCGGAGACGGCCGCGGAATATTCGGCGGCACGGGCGCCCCCATTCCGCCGCAGGATGTCGCCCAGGTCTCGGCAAGTTGGCCCTCGGGCAACATTGACGTCCGCATGGCCAATTACTTGTGTCAGGCCCAGCAGAAGTGGGCGATTACCGCCGTCCCCAACGCCGGCGGCTACCCCGGATCGCCGTACTTCAAGATCACCATCGCCGGCACGGACCGTACGCTGGCTGCCTCCAACGACGCTGAATTGGTCGTCCTGCCGGCCTTCACCGGCGGACCGGAACAACTGTGGCGTATGGACCAGCTTGCCGACGGCGCCTGGCGCATCATGCCCAAGTCAGCCCCAAATTCCAAAGAGGCGCTGGTTCTTTCGGCCGTGGGCAGCAGTTTCGCGACTCTGGCCAGGTTCGATCCCAAGAGCGAAAAACAGCGCTGGCTGATCAAGACGCCGTGAACATCCAATCGAGAGTCCGCGAAGGGCATCCATGAATTCGTTCCATAGACACTGCATGCCGGCACTCGCCGCCTTGGCCATCTCGGCACTGGCGACGGCCGCCGCGACGGACGTCGCCGCACAAGTTCCGCCGGTCACCCTGACGCGTCCCACGTCGCCGGAAAAAGCGCCCGATGCCAGCGGATTCATCCCGCGCTGGCTGCTGCTAGAGCCAATCGGCGCCAATGGACTCACCGACAGCGCCGTCCAGGCGATCGTCAAGAAGGAGTATTTTCCGAGCCAGTTCACCGTCATTCCGCATGACGGCGACAAGGTGACCGCCGGCGACACCGAACTCACCTGGCACGCCGTGGAAACGAAGAACTACAACGTCGACCTCTATCACTTCGCCCACGCACTGGACAAACCGACATCTAATGTTCTGTTCTGGGCCGTCACCGTCGTCAACTGCCCACAGGAGGTGCGCGGCGTGCGCCTGGCGATCGGTTCCAACGCGGCATCGGTCTGGTGGGTCAACGGCAAGGAGGTCATCGGGATTTACGGCGATCGCCAGACCGTCATCGACGATGGCGTTTCCAAACGCCTCACGCTCAATAAGGGGCCGAACATCGTGCGTGCCGCCATCGTCAACGGCGGCGGAGCCACCGACTTCTGCGCCCGGTTTCTCGACGCGGAGGATAAGCCGCTGAAGGGGTTCACCGTGAGCGTGGGCGAGGTTCGCAAATGAGCGCGCCTCAATGAAACGACCACTCTCGGAGGTTTCCATGACTCGGATCCGTGCACGATTCCTGTTCGCTCTCCTGGCCACCGCCTGGCTCGGTCTCGCCCAGCGCGGGGCGCCGATCCCACAGCAACTCACCTTTACGCCGTATCACGCCAACGGCATCTATGACGTTGGCGAAACCGTGGGGTGGACCGTGACGCCCGGTCCCGTCGCACCCACCTATGCCTATAAATGGACCCTACGGCGCAATAACGCGGTGGTTCTCAAAGAAGGTAAGCTCGATCTTTCATCCGGCGAGGACAAGATCGAAATCTCGGGCGATCAGCCCGAGATGATCTACGCCGCCATAGAGCCGTACGCCAACCTGGTTGCCGACACGTCCGCACCGGGCGCCGCGGCAGGCTCCGCCAGTCCGGCGCCACGGGCCGCCCCCGCCGGCGGCCCGGGCCGTAGCGCGGAGTCCGGTTATGCCGGAGGCAACACCGGCCGCAATAACGGACTCTACGCCGTCGGCGCCGCCGTCGCGCCGGCGAAAATCGGGCTCTCGACGCCGCGTCCCGATGATTTTGACGCATTCTGGGACGGCAAGCTGGCCGCCCAGGACAAAGTCCCGATCAACCCCGTTCTCACGCCGGTCCAGACCGATGTGCAGGGAGTCGAGTTGAGCATGTTCGTCCTCGACGCGCTCGGATCCAAAGCTCACGGCTACATCGCCAAACCCGCCGAGGAAGGCAGGTTTCCTGCTCTCATCCAATTGCAGTACGCGGGCGTATACGCGTTAAACGCGCGGGCCGCGGCGCAGCGTGCCGTCGAAGGCTGGCTGTTTCTCAACGTCGATTCGCACGACAAGCTGCCGTCCGATGCATCGGGCAACGTGCCGCGGAACTATCAGACTATCGGCAACACCGATCGCGAGAAGTCGTATTTTCTGAATATGTACCTGCGCGACTCGCGGGTTCTGGATTACCTGCTGACGCGGCCCGACTGGGATGGCAAAACGATCGTATTGACGGGAGGCAGTATGGGCGGCCAACAGAGTCTCGTGCTCGCGGGCCTGCGGCCCGGCAAGATCACCGCGGTGCTGGTCTGTGTGCCGGCCGGGGCGGACACCAATGGCGACCTTCACGGCCGCAAAGCCGGCTACCCCAACTGGCCATCCGACAACCCGGACGTGATGAAAACCGCGCTCTATTTCGATACCGTCAATTTCGCTTCGCGCATCAAGGCGCCGGTGATGGCAGGCATGGGTTTCATCGACACGATTTCGCCGCCCGCCGGCGTCTGGACGGCCCTGAACCAGATTCCCAGCCCCAAAGAACTCTTGCCCATGATCGAATCCGAGCACGACAACCTGACGCCCCAGAAAGGAAGGGCCTGCCCCGCGAGAACGAAAGAAATACTCGATCTTCTGGTGAAGGGGTCCGAGTTCCATCCCACCGGGCTCAAACCATAAACATGCAACAGATCACGACGTTCTGCCGTCGAAGGAGGCGCCACGTGCGATTTCGATTCGCCGCCGTTCTGTTTTCGATTGCCGCCGGCACTGGTTTCTGCCAGCGAGGTCCGGCGCCCTATTACGAGGACACCAACAATATACCGGTCTCGCCCGAGGTGCACGCCGATCGAACCGTCACGTTTCGGCTCTTTGCCCCCAAGGCGAGCGAAGTAGTTTTGATGGGGTCACCAGGGATCCTGGAGGTGATCAAGAGACCCACGCCGCTTCAGCGGGACGAGAAGGGAGTATGGAGTTTGACCGTGGGCCCACTTACCGCGGGCTTCTACACCTACGGTTACGCGATTGACGGCGGTTTGCGAATGCCCGATCCGTCGAATCCGAATCTGGAAATGCGCCGTTGGGGACCGACCAGCCTCTTCATCGTGCCTGGCGCAGAGAAGGGAATCTTTGAAGAACGGCGTGTGCCGCACGGGACGGTGCACGTGAACTTCTATGATTCTCCCAATCTGGATGCCGAACGCATGGTGTACGTTTACACCCCGCCGGGCTACGAATCCGGCAGGCAGAAATATCCGGTTCTCT
>JAIQFL010000252.1 GCA_020073365.1 Terriglobia bacterium
AAGAATGGCATCAGCCCAAGGCTGCTCACCGTGGCTTCTGGTGCCCACTTCACATGAATCTTGCCCGCAAAGGTGTCTAGGCTGGTACCGGTTTCTGCTGGCTGATTTCCCGCGATTTGGACCTCACCCTCCGGGTGAGCCTGAACGACCTCTTCTTCATTGTTCATGTTGAACAATGGTAACTGTTTCTCTATTCAAGGCACGAGGCCTACTGCCGTTCTTAGGTTTATGAAGGTAGCAACGGCTACTGCGCGCTCGTGGCGGAGGTACAGGTCGATCAGGCCACGGGCACCATCACTGTCACGCGGTTTGTCGCCAGCCAGGATTCCGGACCCGTCTCGAACCCGGACGGCTTAAAGAACCAGATGGAGGGCGGCGCGCTTCAGGGCATGAGCCGCGCGCTGTTTGAGGAAGTGAAATGGCGCACGGGAAGCAACGTGATCACCTCGACGGACTGGGTGAGCTACCCCGTTTATCGGTGGGGCATGCCCATTCCGAAGATCGATACCGTGCTGATGAACCCTATGGACCAGCCGCAGCGCGGCGCGGGCGAATGCACCATCACGCTGGTCGCGTCCGCCATCGGCAACGCGGTCTTCGACGCGGTTGGGGTTCGCCTGCGCCAGGTTCCGTTTACGCCCGCGCGCGTTCTTGCGGCACTGGCGACTCGAGTTTAGACACTTTACGACAACAATCCGCTGGGCGCGCTGGGCGCCTGCCGTGCCGCCACCGGCCCCCGATTCTGCATATAATTAAAGGGAACTGTGAACTGGGTACACTCTCCTCACCAAGGACTCCCTATCGATGTCGACACTAGAGGTCTCGCCGGTTGAGCCCCTATCGGACCAATCCGGCCATACCGTCCTTAACGATTTCAGCATTCAAGTCGCAACAGTCAACGGATCGGGCAGCCAGACTGCCAACTCCGTCCTGATGCGTGCGATTTTTCAAATGGGTATCCCCGTTTCCGGGAAGAACATGTTTCCCTCGAATATCGCCGGGCTGCCCACGTGGTTCACCATCCGCGCCAGCAAGCACGGATACATCGGGCGGCGCAAGGAAATCGACTTCCTCATCGCCATGAATCCCGAGACGGCGCGCGAAGACGCCATGAAGCTGGACAGCGGCGCCGCCGTGGTCTACGACGAGCCGTTGAAGCTTAAAGAACTGCGCAGCGACCTGCACTTTTATCCTGTCCCCTTCGACAAACTCGTCGCGCCCGTTTGTCCCGATGCCAAGCTCCGCAAGCTCGTGCGGAACATGATCTACGACGGCATCGTGGCGTGGCTGCTTTCCATCGAGATGGACGAGGTCCACAAGGCGCTGGTCAAGCAATTCGGCAAGCGCAAGGCCAAGGCCGCCGATCTCAACTGGGGCGCCGCCAAGGCCGGCTTCGATTACGCGGCCAGGACCTTCACCAAGACGGACCCCTACCGCGTCGAGCGCATGAACGAAACCGCCAACAAGATCATCATCGACGGCAATTCGGCCTGCGCGCTGGGAGCCATGTTCGCGGGCGTGACGGTGGTCACCTGGTATCCCATCACGCCTTCGTCGTCGCTGGTCGAATCCCTGATCGGCTACATGCGGCGCTTCCGTCACGACCCCGAAACCGGCAAAGCCACCTACGCCATCGTGCAGGCCGAAGATGAACTGGCCTCCATCGGTATGGCGCTGGGCGCCGGCTGGGCAGGCGCCCGGTCCATGACCGCCACCGCCGGGCCGGGCATCTCGCTGATGTCGGAATTCATCGGCTTGGGCTACTACGCCGAAATTCCCGCGGTGGTCTTCGACGTCGAACGCGTCGGCCCCTCCACTGGCCTGCCCACGCGCACCGCGCAAGGCGACATCATCACCACCGCGCTCCTTTCGCACGGCGATACCAAGCACCCGCTGTTCTTCCCCTGCTCGCCCGAGGAGTGCTTCTCTCTCACCATAGATGCCTTCGAATTTGGCGAGCGGTTCCAGACCCCCGTCTTCGTCATGACCGACCTCGATCTCGGCATGAACAACTGGATGGCCGACCCGTTCCCGTATCCCGACAAGCCCATCCAGCGGGGCAAGGTGCTCACTGCGGAGGACCTCGGCCAACTCGGCGGGTTCGCGCGCTACAAGGACGTGGATGGCGACGGCGTCGGC
Source organism: Terriglobia bacterium (assembly GCA_020073365.1). Lineage (GTDB taxonomy): Bacteria > Acidobacteriota > Terriglobia > Bryobacterales > Bryobacteraceae > JAIQFL01. The sequence continues at coordinate 2,140 of JAIQFL010000252.1, forward strand.
TTCCGCACGCTTCCCGGCACCAACCACCCCAACGCGTCCTATTTCACACGCGGCAGCGGCCACAACGAGAAGGCCCAGTACACTGAGCGCGAAGACGATTACATCGACAACATGGATCGGTTGGCCCACAAGTTCGAAGTCATGCGCGAGCACGTCCCCGAACCCGTGGTCCACATCGCCGAACACGCCAAAATCGGCTTCGTGGCGGTGGGAACCTCGGATTACGCCGTGCGCGAGAGTTGTGACCAGTTGAAGAACGAGTACGATATCGACGCCAGCTACCTGCGACTGAGGGCCTATCCGTTCACCGCCCATCTCCAGGACTTCATCCGCCGCCACGACCGTGTCTACGTAGTGGATCAGAACCGCGACGCCCAATTGCTGGGCCTGATGAGGCTGGAATTCGATGCGGACCTGATCGCTAAGCTGCGCAGCGTGCGCTACTATGGCGGCCTGCCGCTGGATGCGCGCACGGTTACCGATGATGTCGTCAAACAGGAGGGCAAATGAGCACCACCGCCGCTCCTCCGCCCAAGAAAGTGAACCGCATCGGGCTGGAGGTTCTGAACTATAAGGGGAGCAAGACCACATTGTGCGCCGGATGCGGGCACAACTCGATTTCCGAGCGAATCATCGAGTGCTTCTACGAGTTGGGAGTGGAACCGTATAAGGTGGCCAAGTTTTCCGGCATCGGGTGCTCGTCCAAGTCGCCCGCGTACTTCCTGGGCCTCTCCCATGGATTTAACGGGGTCCACGGCCGCATGCCCGCCATCGCCACCGGCGCCCTCCTGGCCAACCGCCAACTGATGGGGATTGGGGTCACCGGGGACGGCGACACCGCATCCATCGGAATCGGCCAGTTCATGCACCTGGTGCGCCGCAACCTGCCAATGATCTATATCATTGAGGACAATGGCGTTTACGGGCTCACCAAGGGCCAGTTCTCAGCCACTGCGGACGTGGGCTCCACCCTCAAGACCGGGATTCACAACGACCTGCCGCCGTTCGATTGCTGCGCGCTGGCCCTGAAATGGGGCGCAACTTTCGTGGCCCGCTCCTTCAGCGGCGATAAGCGGCAGTTGCAGGCCATCCTGAAGACAGCCATTTCGCACCAGGGTCTCTCGGTTATCGACGTCGTTTCACCGTGCGTGACCTTTAACGACCACGAGGGCTCCACCAAAAGCTACAGCTATATGAAGGAGCACGAATTCATGCTGCATGAACTGGATTATGTGCCTTCATATGAGGATATTTCGGTCGAAATCCCGGAAGGCGGCGTCATGGACGTCGAGATGCATGACGGCTCCCACCTGCGGATCCGAAAGCTTCAGCGCGATTACGACCCGACCGACCGCATGGCGGCACTGGCGGTGCTGGAAGACGCCCTCGCGAAGCATGAGGTCCTGACCGGCGTGCTCTTCGTGAACACGCACAAGCCGACCTTCCTGGAACTGCTGAACCTGGGCGACGAGCCGATTGCAACCTTGCCCGAATCCAAGATCCGGCCCTCAAAATCCGTTTTGGACCAGGTGATGGAAGAGCTGATGTGACCGATCCCCCCAAATTCCAGGGGGACTACCGCGGATGACATCGATTTTGGATTGATTTCGGACTCGGACAGGTGGTACTATCATCACCGGTCTGTCATCCTCCGAGACAGATTGCAGCAAACCTTCACGCTCCACGCCTTCGCTGGCGTGGGGCTTTTTTTTGCCCGCGAACTCGGCACACCGGGCCGCACCGTAAAGAGTCTAAGTGCAGAGGAATGTTAAGTTTGGTGCGGATGAGAGGACTTGAACCTCCACACCCTTGCGAGTACATGGACCTGAACCATGCGCGTCTGCCAATTCCGCCACATCCGCACAATTGGGTGACAACTCCATTTTTCCAAACCGCGAAGCTGGAGTCAACAACCCTTTCAATTCACTCGTCGGGAGATTAGACGACGTCCACGCCCATGCTGCGAGCCGTGCCCGCCACCGAGCGCATGGCGGCGTCCAGGTCGAAGCAGTTCAGGTCCGGCATCTTGATCTTGGCGATCTCTTCCACCTGCTGCTGCGTGATCTTGCCGACCTTGATCTTGTGCGGTTCGGCCGAACCCTTGGCCAGGTTTACGGCTCGCTTGATCAGCACGGGCACCGGCGGCGTCTTGGTGATAAACGTAAACGAGCGGTCCGAGAAAATCGTGATCACCACCGGGATGATCAACCCTTCCTGGTCCTTGCCTGACGTCTTCGCGTTGAACGCCTTGCAGAAATCCATGATGTTGACGCCTTGCGGGCCCAATGCCGTTCCCACCGGGGGTGCCGGCGTGGCCTTCCCAGCGGGAATCTGCAGCTTCACCTGAGCGGTAACTTTTTTTGCCATATTGACAATCCTCTCGAGTCACACAGGCAGGACCCGGAACGAACCCGCGCACCGGGGATCCGCATCCGGAAATACCAGTGTCACCTAAACCTTTTCGACTTGCAGGAACTCCAGTTCCACCGGCGTGGCGCGGCCGAAAATCGTCACCATCACGCGCAACGTGCCGCGTTCCGGATTGACTTCGTCCACCTTGCCGGAGAAATTCGCAAATGGCCCGTCGACAATCCGCACCGGATCGTTCTTCTCAAATGTCATCTTGGGCCGCGGCCGCTCAGCCGAAGATGCCTGGCGATATAGAATCTGGTTGACCTCGTCCGCGCTGAGCGGGACCGGCGCGTTGCCGCCACCGACGAATCCGGTCACCCGCGGCGTGTTCTTCACTGCGTGCCAAAGCTCGTCGTTCATTTCCATTTCTACCAGCACATAACCCGGATAAACCAGGCGCTTGCTGGTCACCTTCTTACCGTTACGAAGTTCCACCACTTCTTCGGTGGGGATCAGTATCTGCCCGATCTTGTCGGCGAACCCGAACGCATCGGCCCTGGTTTGGAGCGACTCCTTTACTTTGTTCTCGAAGCCCGAATAGGTGTGGATGATAAACCATTTCTTGGGGGACGCCTCATCGTAACCAGGAGCCGGCAGCTCACCGGAGGGAGCCGTGTCGCCTGAGGGGGCTGCGTCGCTGGAGGCTGCGTCGGCGGAGGGGGTCGTCTCGCCGGAAGGGGCTATTTCGGCACCTTCTTCGGGTAGTGCGCCCGCCTCTATAATGCGGTCTTCGGAGTCCGCATTCTCGCTGGATTGAACATTTTCTTCGGCTGCCATATGCGCCTACTTACTCGCAAAAAACTTCAAGACGTGCGTAACGCCTGACGACAGAATGCCATCCACCACCCAGAAATACCCGGCAAAAGCGAACACGGAGAAAATTACCACTGCGGTGGTGCCCTCCACCTGCTTGCGGTTCGGCCATGTCACGCGCTTCATCTCGAGCTTCAACTCGTTGATGTAGTCCTTCGTGTCCTGGAACCACTTCTTTACATCGGCCATACGTCTTCCTTGTCTGGATTCCCTGCCAGCCTGACTCCCAACTGTATACGGGGTGGTTTGGCAGGGGCGGAGGGATTCGAACCCCCACTCGCGGTTTTGGAGACCGCTGGTCTGCCGTTAAACCTACGCCCCTGGGTCTCTCGCTCACGGCGAGCCACACCCCCCGCACCGGGGGGCTCTTTCATTCTACTTGATTTCCTTATGGGGCTGGTGTTTCCGGCAGTGCCGGCAGAACTTCTTCATTTCCAGCCGTTCCGTGGTGGTCTTCTTGTTCTTCGTAGAAGAGTAGTTCCGGTTTTTGCATTCCGTGCACTGAAATGTAATGATGTCGCGAGCCATTGATTTACTCCTGATCTCGATGCGGAGGCGCGGGCCATAAGGCCCCACACGCCTGCCCCTACTTGATAATCTCGGTCACCGTGCCGGCGCCCACCGTGCGGCCGCCTTCGCGAATCGCGAAGCGCAACCCTTTATCCATGGCCACCGGCGTGATCAACTCCACCTTCAGGTCCACGTTGTCGCCCGGCATCACCATCTCCGTGCCCTCCGGCAGCTCCGCCACCCCCGTCACGTCCGTCGTCCGGAAGTAGAACTGCGGCCGGTACCCCTTGAAGAATGGCGTGTGCCGCCCGCCCTCTTCCTTGCTCAATACGTATACCTGCCCCCGGAACGTGGTGTGCGGCGTGATCGACCCCGGCTTGGCGATCACCTGCCCGCGCTCCACCTCGTCCTTTTCCACCCCGCGCAGCAGCAACCCCACGTTGTCGCCCGCCATCCCCTGGTCGAGCAGCTTCTTGAACATCTCCACGCCCGTCACCACCGTCTGGCGCGTCGGCCGGAAGCCCACGATCTCCATGGCTTCGCCGACCTTGCACACCCCTCGCTCAATCCGCCCCGTCACCACCGTCCCGCGCCCCTGGATCGAGAAGATGTCCTCGATCGGCATGATGAACGGCTTGTCGATCACCCGCTCCGGCATCGGGATGTAATTGTCCACCGCGTCCATCAGCTCTTCGACCGTCTTCTCCCACTGCGGCTCCCCGTTCAGCGCGCCCAGCGCCGATACCCGGATCACCGGCAGATCGTCGCCCGGGAACTGGTAGGTCTTCAGCAATTCGCGGACTTCCAGTTCCACTAGGTCCAGCAGTTCCGGATCGTCCACCATGTCCACTTTGTTCATGCACACCACGATGTACGGCACGCCTACCTGCCGCGCCAGCAGGATGTGCTCCCGAGTCTGCGGCATGGGGCCGTCGGTGGCCGCCACCACCACGATGGCGCCATCCATCTGCGCCGCCCCGGTGATCATGTTCTTGATGTAATCGGCGTGCCCCGGGCAGTCCACGTGCGCGTAGTGCCGCTTGGACGTCTCATACTCCACGTGCGCCACCGCGATGGTGATTCCGCGGGCTTTTTCCTCGGGCGCGTTATCGATCGAGTCGAAGCTCCGGAACTTGTTCTTCGGATTGTGCTTGGCCAGCACCTTCGTGATCGCCGCGGTCAGGGTGGTCTTGCCGTGATCGATGTGTCCGATCGTCCCGATATTGATGTGCGGTTTGCTGCGGTCGAATTTTTCCTTTGCCATGCTCGGACCTTTGCCTGTCAGGATTTAGAACAGGGAAGAAAACTGGAGCCGTTGACCGGGCTTGAACCGGTGACCTCGTCCTTACCAAGGACGCGCTCTACCAACTGAGCTACAACGGCTGAACTTGCGTGCTAGAACGGCAAACCTGCGCGCCGGGGCCGCCCGAATTCGCGGCCCTAAGACATAGTCTACAAGATCTTCTGGTGGATGGGGGAGGATTCGAACCTCCGTAGCTCCAAGGAGCGACAGGTTTACAGCCTGTTGCCATTAACCGCTCGGCCACCCATCCAAACCACTCCCGCAATGCGCGCGCACCAAAGCGAGGCTAACAATGCGGGGAAACTATAAGCATACAAGGAGAAGACGGTCCACCGCAACTCCAATTAGCCGGACTGCCGGACTCCTCGTTGCCGCTGGGCTGCGGGGAAGGGGGCCGAAGGCTCGCGAGGTGGGGCTGGACTCGCTGCTCGGGGCTTCCGGTACTTCTTTGATTGGCTGTTTCCACACCTGAAGAAAATGCCGGAATCCGGGAATATCACCGGCTCGTCAAAGGATATAGAATCGACAATAAGATGCTGATCAAGAAGCCTGCGGATTTCCGCTACTCAGAGATTACGCCCAAATCGCTATATGTAAACCGTCGCAAGTTCCTCGCCAGCATTCCCGCCGCCGCTCTCGCCGGTCACGAAATGCTGTCACCCTCGCGCAGGGCTTTGGCCGGCACCAAACTGGCCAATCTGGCCAAGAGCCCGTTCAGCACCACGGAAAAGGAAAACCCCTACAAGGAAGTCACCACCTACAACAACTTCTGGGAGTTCGGTACGGAAAAGGACCAACCCGCGGTGCAGGCCAAGAACTTCAGGACCGAACCCTGGACCGTGTCGGTGGAAGGGGCTGTCGCCAAACCGCGCAAGTTCGCGATCGAAGAGATCCTGAAACTGGCGCCGCTCGAAGAGCGCATCTACCGGCACCGGTGCGTGGAGGGCTGGTCCATCGTGGTGCCCTGGGTGGGATACTCGCTGAGCGCCCTGCTGCAGCAGGTGGAGCCGACCGCCAAGGCCAAGTTCGTGGCCTTCGAAAGCTACTGGGACCTTCGTCAGATGCCGCTGGCCAAGCCCGAAATCGCCGGCCTGCAATTCCCCTACGTGGAAGGACTGCGGCTCGACGAAGCCATGCATCCGCTGGCCCTCCTCTCGGTTGGCATGTACGAGGAGACGCTGCCGCCTCAGGACGGAGCGCCCGTCCGGCTGGTATTACCGTGGAAGTACGGCTTCAAGAGCATCAAGTCCCTGGTCAAGATCAAGCTCGTGGGCGGCCAGCCGCCGTGTACCTGGAACCTCGCCAACCCTCCCATGTACGGGTGGTATTCGAACGTGAACCCGAACGTCGATAACCCGCGCTACAGCCAGGCGACGGAACGCCGCCTGGGCGAGTTCCGCCGCCGCCCCACCCTGATGTTCAACGGATATGCCGACCAGGTGGCCAGTCTCTACGCCGGCCTCGATCTCAAGAAGAACTACTGAGGCCATGCTGCGTAGCCGGTGGACCAAGGTTTTTGTTTTTGTGCTGGGTCTCACGCCGGCATTCTGGCTGGGGTGGCGCGCCTTCGAGGGCGACCTGACGGCCAATCCCATCGAGTACATCACGCATTTCACGGGTGACTGGGCCATTCGCCTGATCGTCACCACCCTGGCGATCACGCCGCTGCGCAAATTGCTGCACTTGCCCGACCTAATCCGCTACCGCCGCATGATCGGGCTATTTGCGTTTTCTTACGGCAGCCTCCACTTCCTCACCTGGTTCGGACTCGACAAGTTCTTCGATTTCCACGAAATCCTGAAGGACTTCGTCAAACGACGGTTCATCATCGCCGGCCTGGCAACCTTCCTGTCGCTCGTTCCGCTGGCCGTGACCTCCACCACCGGATGGATCCGCCGCCTGGGCGGAAAGCGATGGCAACGGCTGCATCGGCTGATCTACTTCAGCGCCGTGGCGGCGGTGGTGCACTACTACTGGCTGGTCAAGTCCGATATCCGGCTGCCCCTGCTGTACGGTGCCCTGGTGGGCGTACTGCTGGCCTATCGCATGGGTGCGTGGCTGGTCGCGCGTACCGCCAAGCCAGCGCGAAAACGCGCCGCGCCGGTGTTGACGTAGCCGGTCGGGCAGGCCGAGCCGCGGCCCTCCCGCGGTGTGTTCCTTCTCCTCTGCTACAATTCCCCTGTGGCTCGCGTCCTGATGGTCTCTTCGGAGGCCGCGCCCTATGCCAAGACCGGCGGTCTGGCCGACGTGGTCGGGGCTCTCCCCCCGGCTCTCCGCTCGTTCGGCGACGAAGTTACGGTCCTCGTCCCGCGCTACGGTTCCATCGATCTCAAAGGCGCGCGCCGGGTCTACGACAGCCTTCCCATCTATCTCGGTCCGGCGCGCTATGATACCGCCGTCTATCAGGCTGCCGAAGGATCCCCATTCTATCTTCTCGACTGCCCGCGGCTCTACGACCGCAAGGGCTTCTACGGCGAATCCGGCATGGATTATCCGGATAACCACATCCGCTTCGCGGTGTTCGCGCGGGCGGCGCTGGCGGCGGCGCGGGTCCTCTTCCGCACCGAAATCTTCCACTGTCACGATTGGCAGACCGGGCCCCTCCCCGCCTACTTGCGCACCATGTTCTCTACCGACCCGACATTCCTCGGTGCCAAGACCCTGTTCACCATCCACAACCTGGGGTATCAGGGCCTTTTTCCGCGCTCCGTGCTGCCTGAGGTGGCGCTCGATCCCAGCGTTTACCGGCCGCCTGGCGGTATGGAGTTCTTCGGCAAGGTCAGTTATATCAAGGGTGGGATCGAGTTCGCCGACGCCCTCAGTACCGTCAGCCCCACCTACGCCCGCGAGATTCAGACGCCGGAGTACGGATTTGGTTTGGATGGCGCCCTGCGCGCCCGCTCCGAGGTACTCACAGGCATCCTCAACGGCGTCGATTATCGCGAGTGGAGCCCCGATGTGGACCCGCTGATTCCGGCGCAATTCTCGGCTTCCGACCTGGGTGGGAAACAGCTCTGCAAAGAACACCTGGTGCGGGAATTCGGCCTGCCCCCCGAAGCCATGGCGCGGCCGCTTATCGGCATCGTCTCCCGTTTCACGCCTCAGAAAGGCGCCGACCTCATTGCGGAAGTTGCCGGCCAACTGGTCGCCGAAGACCTGTACGTGGTCGCCCTGGGCACCGGCGATCCCGAGTACGAGGAGTTATTCCTGAGCATGGCCGCCGAGCACCCCGGCCGCATCGCGGTGCGGCTGGGCTTCGATAACGGCCTCGCGCACCGCATCGAAGCCGGAGCCGACATTTACCTGATGCCCAGCCGCTACGAGCCGTGCGGCTTGAATCAGATTTATAGTTTAAGATACGGAACGGTCCCGGTGGTTCGCGCCACCGGTGGCCTGGATGATACCATCGAAGAGGAAACGGGGTTCAAGTTCGCGGAGTATTCCGGGCCGGCCCTTTTGGGGGCCGTCCGGGCTGCCGTCGAGGCGTACACTAACCAGGAGGCCTGGCGGGACATGATGCGGCGGGGAATGCAGAAGGACTTTTCCTGGAAGGCGTCCGCCGCCGCGTACTCGGCGCTCTACCGGCGCCTTCTCGGGCGGGCGTGAATCTTTTTGCCCAGGTTGACATTCTAATAATTGTAGTTAGGAGAGAAAATGGCAGGTTTGAACACGCTAAGCTTCACCGATTCGACATTCGACCAGGAGGTGTTGCGGTCGGAAGTACCGGTTCTGGTGGATTTTTGGGCTGAATGGTGCGGCCCCTGCCGGCAGATGGCGCCCACGATCGATGTCGTGGCCAGTGAGTACGCCGGCAAAATCAAAGTTGGCAAGCTGGACGTCGATTCCAACGGCAGCACGGCCATGCGGTACAACATTCGGGGCATCCCCACCCTCCTTCTGTTCAAGGGCGGTAAGGTCGTGGAGCAGCGCGTCGGAGCCGTCGGGAAGTCCGAAGTGCTGAAGATGATCGAAGGTCACGTTCCTGCGCAGCCGATCCTCGTTGGCGGGATGAGCAGCCAGCCGGGTGTTGCGGTTCAACCGGGGCCGGCGGGACCGAAACCGGCGACGCCCGTACCGGGCGAGCCTGTCCGTAAGTTAGGATAGTCCCTCGCCTCTGCCCAGCGACAGTTTCCCAAGGCCGGGAGTCCCCCCAACGGGCTCCCGGCTTTGTATTTTCGTCCGGCGGTATCCCTTACCTGACCGGCAGGCGACACTAACCGATCGTCTGTCCTGCTTACCTCACCCCCGCGGGCACCCTGGTTCGTCCCGACCCCATTTCCTGGTCCATTTCCAGCCCTACGGAATCCTGGCATTTCACGCAATACCGCGCCCAGGATAGTACACTGAGGCGCTTCGCCGGTATCGGCTCGTCGCACGAGAGGCAGATGCCGTAGTCGCCGGAGTCCATGCGGTCGAGGGCCTCCTCCACCAGCCGGAGTTGCGCGTAATCCATGCTATTCAGATGGAGCGATACGAATTCATCGTGTGAGATTTGGGCCTGATCTTCTTCGGCGACGCGCCCCATCCGGGCCAGCGTGTCGAACTTCATACCGAGACCGGACAGAACCTGTCTGCGCTTATCGAGTAGCTTTTCGCGATACCCCTGGCTGGTCTCCTGAACCGGCAAGCTCTTCTTCATGAGCCCTCCCTCGTCTCCCTTTCCGCTTTTCGGATGCGGGATACCTTTAATGGTTCATGAAACTTAACAGAATTCTCTTCTTAAATCAATAGGCAGGGTGGAAATATCCGGTAGTCTGAGAACTCACGTACACCAAAGTTTACATGGGCGGCAGCATGACTTCGGAGAGGTTCAGAATGATCTTCTGCTCCTCGGGCGAAAAGCGCTCCTTGAATTGGTTGCTGTTGAGTATGAGGGTGCGTTGCGCTTCCGGCATCATCTGCAGCCGGCGAAGCGTTTGCCTGACGGCCATCTCCCGATCCTTGGGCAATAGGGTGAGCGACTGCATTTGTTGGCGAAAGGCCAACTGCTTCTCCGGAGGCATCGCGGCAAAGCGCTCCGCTTGACGGATCCTGAGTTCCTGCTGCCCTTTGGGAAGACTGTCAAACTCGGCCAGGTTCCTCCGCATGGCTTCCTGCCGGGGGGGTGGAAGCTTCTCCAGGAATCTCTCCCGCTGCTCCGGAGTCGCCCGGTACAATCGGGTGACCGGGTTCGCCGGATTCATCAGCCGTGGAGCGGGAACCTTGGGAACGCCCCCGTTCTTAAGAGCTCCTCCGTTCTTGGGGCCGGGGCGCGGCGGGGCCGCGTTCCGGGGCGGCGGCGGAGCTTTCCCCGGTTTACTCTGGTCGCAAAGACCTATAGCCGCTGCCAAGAGTAGCAATCCACCGATTTGGAGCGCGCATTTCATCGCTACATCTTCGGTTCGGTGGTGTCCGGACGAACCAGGCGGTTGAACTCCCGCATCATGTCCATTTCATCCAACGCGTGCTCCACCTGCTCGGGGGCCAGGCCCTCGACTTGCGCGGATTCCGGCCCGGGCGGCGATGGAGCACCCGCCGGATGTTGGAAGAGCAGGACGGCCATGAGCATCAGTCCCGCGGTCGCGGCGATCGGCAAACCCTGCCGGAAGAGCAAGGGACGGAATGGCCGCATCAGCAGGTCCCACCACGAGACCTCCTTCTGAATCCGCTGGTACAGGCGGCGGTCGAAGTCTGCCGAGACCGGCGTCGCCTCCCAGGCATCCAGGGCCTTCCACAATGCTCTCTGACCCTCGACAAACTCCCGGCAGCCGGGGCAGATCCGAATGTGGTCATCCAGGATCGCCGTGCGTTCGGCGTCCAAACTCCGGGAGCAGTACGCCAGCAACACCTCAGCGTTTTCCCGAGTTTCGATTGGGCACTTCATAAAGTCCTTCCCTATGCCATGTGGGCCAAACGGGCACGCAAAGTCTCGTACGCCCGAAACAACAATGACTTCACCGCAGATTCCGAACAGTTCAGCACCCTGGCGATCTGCGAGTACTCCATCTCTTCATACTTGTGCATCAGGACCGCTGCTCTCTGTTTGTCCGGCAGCGTTGCCACGGCCCGGCGTACTTCGTCGAGCCGCGCCTGATACACCATAAACTGCTCTATGGATGGATGGCTATCCGATATTTGCCGTACCGGCAGGTCCGACGAATCGTCATCCAACCGTTCCTGGGATCTTTCATTCTTACCATCCCGGAGCGCATTCAAGGCCAGATGCGTCGCGATCCGGAAGAGCCAGGTTGTAAACTTCGCGGTTGGCTCGTACGAGCTCCGCGAACGATACACCCGCAGGAAAACCTCCTGCGCCAGTTCCTCGGCTATGGGATGATTCTGAACCATCCGGAACAGAAAGTGAACTACCGACGAGCGATGCTTTTCCAGGAGAACGCCAAAGCTCGCGCCATCCCCGTCTTTCACGCGGAGCATCAACTCCGCGTCGTAGTCCAGAGCCGCTACGGCTGCCCCCATATCGCTCTTAACCCGTTCAGACATCCGAGGTTGCGTCGCGCAAGGAAATAAAGCCCGTCATTCCCCTTTAAGCGACCTTTCCATCAGCCGTTGGATCGCCTCGCGCGGAGATATTCCAAAGTGTAGCATCTGAAACATCTGTTCCGAGATCGGCATTTCCACCGAATATCGGCGTGCCAGGTCCACTGCGGCATTGGTAGTTTTGATCCCCTCCGCCACCATCTTCATGGAGCTCACGATCTCATCGAGCTTTCGCCCGTGCGCCAGTTCCACCCCCACCGTGCGGTTCCGGCTGAGATCCCCCGTGCACGTTAGAACCAGGTCCCCCAGCCCCGCAAGGCCCGACAGCGTTTGAGCTCGTCCCCCCATGGCCACCGCCAGTCTCGTCATTTCCGCCAGCCCTCTGGTAATCAACGCCGCGGAGGCGTTGTACCCGAGCCCTAAACCATGTAACACGCCAGCTCCGATGGCGACTACATTTTTAATGGAACCGCCAATTTCTACACCTATAGAATCTTGGCTGGCGTATAGACGGAAGGCAGGTCCGGAAAAGGCCGCCTGGACGCATTCGCTCAAGGCGGCATCGGGCGATGCTACTACAAGTGCTGTAGGTTCGAAACCCGCAACCTCCCGGGCAAACGTCGGGCCGGAAATCACGGCCACCCGCGGATCCATGCGGTTCTGAAGAACTTCCCGGATGACCTCCGACGCTCGCAGAAGCGAGCCGTTTTCGAGGCCCTTGGTGGCGCTCACAAACACCATAGAATCATTCAGAAACGGGAGCATCTGGCGATACAGCGTCCGCACCAGGTGGGACGGCATCACGCTCAAGACCACTTCGGCGCCCTCCAGCGCCACCGCCAGTTCGTTGGTAACTTCCACATGGGACGGTAGTTGATACCCCGGCAAAAAGACATCGTTTTCCCGGGATGCGCGCATCCGCGAGGCCAGATCCGTCTCATACACCCAGAGCCGCACCACCGGGAACCGAGGGGCCAGGACAATCGCCAGTGCCGTCCCCCAACTCCCGCCCCCAATGATGGACAGCTTTTTCACGTGGCGTAGGCTTTCAGCCTGCTGCGCCGGCCTCGGAGTGACACGGGAATTCCTGCCTGTGTGTCTTCCTTTCCCGTCATCCCTCGCCTCCGAACCGGAACCGATGCTCCTCCCCCGACCGCAGCCTCCGCACATTACTACTATGCCTGTAGATAATGAACGCCCCTGCCACAGTGGCTGCTGCGATCACCGGCAGCGGCGGTTGCAGTATCAGCCAGACCCCCAGTGGAAATGTCGCTGCCCCCACGATCGATCCCATCGAAATATGCCGCGTCCACGCCACCGTCACCACAAACACGACCAGCACAGCCGCTAGGGCCAAAGGCGTCAGGCAAAGAAAGGCGCCCACGAAACTAGCCATTGCCTTACCTCCCTGGAACCGCAGAAACACCGGGAAGGCGTGTCCCGCCATCACCGCTAAGGCGGCCGCGCTCATCCACCACTGACTCTGATCGGTCAGGTACCCTGCAATCCAGACCGCCAGGTAGCCCTTGCCGATATCCATCAGCAGAGTCGCCACGCCGGCCACCCGGCCGGTGGTGCGGAGCACGTTGGTCGCGCCGATATTACCGCTGCCCGTCCCGCGTACGTCGGCGCCGGTTTTCCACTTGACCAGGAGGTATCCGAACGGAATCGCGCCCAGCAGGTAGGCGATCGGCAGAACGAGTAGTGCAATCATCACTTTGAGAGCGAAAACTCCGCAAGTTTAGTGTACACGGAACCGCTTGGCCGTAACGTGCTTTGGTACAGAAAGAAACGGGTCGCCTCGAACCGGCCGAACTCCAGCGACGGCATCGCCGCAATGGTTTCCCGCATCGGCTGCAGATCCACGCGGTCCTTGATGCGCGCCAGCGTCAGGTGCGGGGAAAAGGCCCGCTTCTCGCTTTCGATTCCCAGCGCCGCTGTAGCGCTGTCCGTGTCCTTCGCCAGTGCCTCCAGCCCCGCGGCTTCGATGCCGCAGGTGAATACCCGCGGCGAATGAGGATTGGGAAAGAACCCCAGCTTGTGGATCCGCACACCGATCGGCGGCCGCGAGGGTAGCGTCCCCAGCGCAGCCTTCAATTCGTCCAGCCGGTCCTCCGGCCACTGGCCGATAAACTTCGTTGTGATATGCAGGTTTGCCGGAGGGCTCCAGTGAATCCGCGCTTTCGGACGGAGTGCCTCCAACAACTCCTCCAGGTTGCGGACTACCTCGTCGGGCAGATCCAAGCCCGTAAACAATCGCATTATTGTAATGTATGACAGGTCGGGTACCTTGTGGGTCGGCCTGTCTATGTCTGCACCATGCATTTCGGTCCCATCCTCCGCCGCAGCTTTTACGATCGCCCCACCATCGAAGTCGCGCGTGCCCTCCTCGGCAAGGTTCTGGTACACGGCCCGACCGCCGGGATCATCGTCGAGACCGAGGCCTACCTCGGCGGCGACGACCTTGCCGCGCACTCCGCCCGCGGCATCACCAACCGGACCCGCGTCATCTTCGGTCCTCCCGGCCACGCTTACGTCTACTTCATCTACGGGATTTACGAATGCCTCAACCTGGTGTGCGAACCCGAGGGCCAGCCCGGCTGCGTGCTGATCCGCGCGCTGGAGCCGTTAGCCGGTCTGGAGATCATGTGTCGCCGCCGCCCAGCGGCCCGCAAGGCCGAAGATCTGGCATCCGGCCCGGGCAAGCTGACTCTGGCCTTGGGCATCACCCGCGCCCAGAATGGCGCCGATGTGACACGCGGCAGTCTGGTGGTGCGGGAACCGCTCGAACACCGCGACGTGGACGTCGCAGTCACCCCCAGGATCGGCATCACCCAGTGCGCTGAACTGCCCCTGCGCTTTTTCATCCGAGGGAATGGCCACGTCAGCGGAGGGCGAGCTACGCTCGCTTGGCACGGTTGAAAAAGGTGCCTCGTCGGAGGAATCTGTGGGTTGGTTCGGCTTCATTTGGTGGGTGAAGAGAGGAAGCGGCGGAACTTGCGGCAGGTGGAGTCAAACGAACGTTGTTGCTCCTCGGAGGTGCAATTGTGAATCAGGGGTCCGCCCTCGTCATCGATCACGCCAAAGAGCACCTCGGCTACATCTTTCCTTCTTAGCATCTGTAAGAAAATAAGTGTAGCAATTAAACCATTTCCGGCCTAGAATGTTCTTGTGGCCGACGAAGGTGAGATCAAGCAGCGCTTCTCTCAGTTGGAGGCTTGGCTGGATGAGCGTACGCGACGGTTGTGGGCGGCTGCGGAAAGCGTGGCCCACGGGCGGGGAGGCATATCGCTGGTGGCGCGCGCCAGTGGCGTTTCCAGGCGGGCCATCGCTGTGGGTTTAG
>JAIQFL010000666.1 GCA_020073365.1 Terriglobia bacterium
CAGACGCCGCTTGAGCTGGCGATCTCGAAGCTCTCGCCGGGGATTCCCGAGGTGGAACTGGCGAAAACACTTGGGCCTGTCCTCTCCGAGGTTCACCAGCTTGATCCCATCGAACAGCCGCGCCACTTGCGCTTGATCCAGGAGAAGTGCGGTAAAGATCGTATCCTGATCTCGGCCCTTCGGCAGCAGATGAAGGTGGTCCGGATCGACAGCCGTCGAAATGGGAAGGGGCGCAAATCGGGGGGCACGCGTACGGGCGGCCCGCAACCCGTGCCGGCGGTCGACGGAGCATCTGCGGCATGGCGCGATGGGCTTCTGCTCAATCTGAACGGTACGGTGAAGCCGGCCCTTGCCAACGTCATTACGGCGCTACGGAGCGCACCTGAATGGGCGGGCGTGCTGGCCTACAACGAGTTTGCCCACTTCACCGTCCTTCAAAAACCTGCGCTGTGGGCGAAAGCCGAAGTGGAGTTGCCGGCGGAATGGACACCGAACGATGACACCCTCACCACGGAGTGGCTGCATCACCAAGGCATCTTCGTTTCCGTGGATATGACCGGCCAGGCGGTCGAGGCCGTGGCGCGAGAACGCCCGTTTCATCCAGTTCGGACCTACCTGAAGGACCTCACGTGGGACGGCACGCACCGGCTACAATCCTGGCTGCCCGATTACCTCGGCGTAGATCCATCGCCTTACGCGACCGCAGTCGGTTCGCGGTGGATGATTTCCGCTGTCGCCCGTGTATTCGAACCCGGGTGCAAGGCCGACTGCTGCCTGATCCTCGAGGGCGAACAGGGCATCCGGAAATCCACCGCTCTGCGGGTGCTGGCGCAGCCGTGGTTCACAGACGAAATCGCCGACCTTGGGTAAAAAGATGCGGCGCTTCAGACGCGCGGAGTGTGGGTTATTGAAATCGCGGAGCTCGACTCCTTGTCCCGTTCCGACGTAGGCAAGATCAAGGCGTTCATGAGCAGGATGTCAGACCGCTTCCGGCCGCCGTATGGGAAGCGTCCCATTGATTCACCGCGTCAGTGCGTCTTCGCCGGCAGTGTGAATCACGGGACGTACATTCGCGATGAAACCGGCGGGCGCCGCTTCTGGCCGGCGGAGTGTAGATCGCGGTGATCGACGTCGATGCTCTTGCGGAGGCGCGGGACCAGCTCTGGGCCGAAGCGACAGCGTTGTACTTCGATGGGAAGCCATGGTGGCTGGATTCCGTGGTATTGAACCGCGAAGCGGCCGAGGAACAGGCAGATCGTTACGAAGGCGATCCGTGGGATGAACTGATTATGGCGTGGGCGGCAGGCCGGGAGTCGGTTTCCATCGCGGATGTGTTGAGCGTCTGCCTCGAAAAGAAGAAGGACCTGTGGACGCAGTGGGATCGCAACCGGGTGGCGCGTTGCCTTCGTGCGCACGGGTGGGAACGGTTTAACTCAGGGCCACGGCACGCCAGAGAATGGCGCTACCGGCGCCCGCTGGAGGCATTCTGAACTCTGAACTGCGTGTACCACTGTCTGGGCCGTGTTCCAGTCGGTGTTCCAGTTGGTGTTCCAGTCTATGTCTTTTGTTTTCTAAAGGTGTTCAAGTGTTCCAGTCTGGTCCTTATATAAAGCATAGAAAAAGAGAGTGCATGACCGTGATGTACACTCACGTTTATTTTTTATAGGAAGAGTGGCGGCCCGGTGGAACAACCGGAACACTGGAACACACGGTGCTAACTCACTCAGCATCAGCAAGTTCCGGTGTTCACGTCGCGTCCGACGCCGATTCGGGCACTGGTACACCGGAACACCGGCCAGCCGTCGCGCTGTTCGTTTCCACCGCCCTTGGGTCATGGACCGGCGATCAGCTTCATGTTTTCGCCCGCGATGTCCAAATCAACGACACGGCATTTCGCCGGCTCGATCCCGAGTATTACGCCTGGCTCCGCTCGCGAATGAATCTCGCCAGGAGCGCCCACCAGGCCGGCCAAATCGACGGTGAGGCATACGACGAGTTGCGCTCGAAGTTCAATGGCATCCATGCATGGGCGTTGGCGCACTTCGGTGAACGTGTGCTGGCAGATGCTGTCCGCATTCTGGACGCGCGTGACTACCAGCCACCGGTGGCTGAACCGGACACGCCGCCCAGCAGCCCAATCAAGCGCAATGCCGACGCGGACGGTTTGCCGGAATCAATTGCGATGGTTGACGCCATCTGTGAGCGTGCGCTGGCGCTTGGGTGGAAACGGGAGCGGTTGTATGGCACTGGCCGTGGCCGGCTCTTCAGCCAGGATCGGGGTCTGGTGTCGCTCCTGCGGCCTGGCGACCAGGTTGGCGAGGTCACCCTCCAGTCCATCGAGATCATCGGCGCGCCACCAACCGAAGTTCGTCAGCGTTTCTACAACCCCGATGTGGACCAGCCGTGGATTCGGCGCACACGTCCAGGGAACTAATTTTGTACATTTTGGCGATTTGCCGAGTATAGATAAGTAGGGGCTCGGTTCGAAGGTCCGGCACCAAGCGCAGCTTCCGGGAGACGCCCTCAGTAGCACCCCATACGAGCGCCGGGACTCTCGCAAAACTCCATCCCGCATTCGCATAGCCAGGAGTGTCTCCCGATGGCGAAGCCTATTCCGCTTTATGCGGCAGATCTGCGTTTGTGCGGCTGGATCTCGGAACAACGAGCCATTCGCCTCGAACGGCTCGGATTGGCGAAGGTCGTTCGTCATCCGAAAGGTCACATCGCCCGATGCCTGTACCACCGCCGTCCGGGTGAGCCGATCATCCGTCTCCGCGGGAAAGCTTACTCCCATCGGGAACGCCTGGCAGACGGGAACATCACATGGACGCTTCGACGACTGGGCAAGGGAGACGAACTGCGGCCGCTGTTTCTTCAAGTGGTGGCCGACTGCACGGTGCAGTCATGATCGACACCCGCCATCAGCAAAAGCTCGATCTCGCCATCTTGAAGCAGGCGTTGCGCGATCTCTGGTTGCGCACGGACGGCTTTCGGATGACCAAGGACGAACAGGAAGAGTGCATCGACCTGATGCTCGATGCCGCCCGGTGGTGTTTCGTTGACCAGCATCCGAATCATGTTTTCAGCTTTCGACAGGTCTGTAAACGCTCGGGCATCGACCCGGCGAGGCATGCGCTCAGGCTCTTCACCACGCTGCCTGTCGGACGCAAACGGGAGATCTGGCGGGCTCTGCGCCATTACTCGGACCGGCATCTGCCGCGCAGTTGGCAGGCGTGCCAGGAGTGGTCGCAACCAGGGCGCAAACCAAAGGGGCGACGCTACCTGTAGCAATTCTGGGTCCTCCCCGGCCACTTTCGGCGGCGGGGTGGCCTGGTGGCACAAAGTCTCTAGTTACTTGCACTTATTCAGGTGGTCAGAGC
>JAIQFL010000253.1 GCA_020073365.1 Terriglobia bacterium
AAACCGGCGTAGAGTTCATCCCACTTGTCGCGGCGCACGCGGTAGAACTGGTCGTTGTCGGCGCTTTCGAGAATCAGCCCACATCTGCTCGCCAAGAGTGATCCACTGGCTCATGGGGATTGAGCCTGGAACCGACTGCGGAGGGATTGATGGCACGGTGATGATGAGTCACCAAAGTCAACGCACCACGATTCTGGAGTGGCCAATACGAGTTTCGGCCGGGGGAGGAGATGCAGCACGACACGTCGCCACACGAGGTACAACTGGGGGGCGAGAAGCGCAGGGTGCAGACCGCCTCTGCCGCGACCGAGCGGCTACGCCTGAAGCCGCTGCCGGGGTGGATTCCGGAGGTCTACCGGCTGCAGCATCGGGTGGTGGACGTGGAAGGCTATGTGGCGCTCCACAGCAATCGCTATTCGGTTCCGGTGGACTGGATCGGCCGGCGGGTGGAGGTACGCGAGACCAAAGACAAGGTCGAACTGCAACTGGATGTCCGCAAAGTAGTCACCCATGCGCGCATCGCCGAGGCCGAGTTCCAGCGCGTGACCCTGGCCGAGGACCGCCCGCCGCGAGGCCAAAGGATGCCACGACCCGATCGGCATCCCGAAGAGAAGGCCATCCTGGAGGCCGCACCCCAAAACATCCACAAGCCGAATCTTCCGTTCTGCAACGCCGAAGCACCAGCCCCACGGCCACGCCGGCGCCCACGAGAGCAATGACGTTGCCAACCCAGTTAACGAAGTTCAGGAACGCGCCTTCCGGCTGCGCCCCGGTTTGCCCCTGGACCGCGACGTTGGTTTGCGGGCGGCGCCCAGATCCTGAGCGAGAGCCACGGACTGGCAGACCAAAAGGCAGACTGCCAGCACCATGGCCGCTATACGTACGTGCTTCATTTGCGTGTAGACCTCCATCGGGATTCCACCCTGGTTGCTCCCGTCCGTTCTTCCAACGCGGAAGCGGTACCGGTCACAACTCAGGGCTTGCGAGAATGCTAGAGCGAAATCCGCAAAGCTCCAGAAATGGGTCGAGGAAAAACCGCATGCCGAAACATAGAATGAGGGGTATGAAACAAAGCGTTCCAAAATCGGTTGACGAGTACATTGCCGCGCAGCCCGAGGTGATGCGGCCGAAGCTCGAACAGGTACGCGCCGCGATTAGGAGGGCCGTTCCGGAGGCAGTGGAGGGCATCGGGTATCGCATGCCCGGATACAAGCTGCACGGAAAGCCGATGCTGTATTTCGCCGGCTTCAAGGAACACTATTCGCTGTTTGCCGCATCGGGGACGTTTTTCGCGGCGCTCGAAGATGAACTCAGGGGCTATGAGCTGCGAAAGGGGACGGTCCAGTTCCCCCTCACCAAACCGGTTCCGGTGAAGCTGATCGGCCGGATCGCGAAGCTGCGTGCGGCTGGGATCGCCGCCACGGCGAAAAAACCGCCGCTGGGCCGAGAGAAAGAAAGGCGCAAGTAGGCGCGGTAGGAGACAGGGTGGCCCGCCCGCGCGAGGCCGTTGGCTGCAGGACGCTGATCTGCCGGAAGGCCGACTCGGGCCAATTGAACGATTTGGCGGCTACACGGACAGGTGGTTCCAGAACCCTGGGGCGTTTGCCGGTACCTATCGGTGTGCGAGTGACATGGAATGGCAATACTCTACGAACGCAACCCCACTCTCTGGCGAAGGTGCTCGTATCGCGCATCTTCGCGGAGCGGTGCGAATTGAGGGAACATGTTCACAGCCGAGAGCCGATAATGCCTGACATCGGCAGCCTGGTGCAACAACCCCAGCGCCCGCCGCAGATCTCCCGCGGAAATGCAAAGCTCCGCAAGAAGGACGGGATCGTTTGTCTCCGGCGGGAATTCACGAGGGGCGAACTGGCCACCTCCCCGTCCAGCGAGTATCGCCTTCGCACGGAACAGGGAGGTCTGCAACAAGGGGTGCGCGCTCCCCCCATTCGCTCCCATGGCGGTCATCAGGACGGAAACGGCTTCGTAAGGCTTGCCGGACCGTATGAGCGCGTCGGCGAAACCCCAGTGGGCAAAGATGTGCTGGGGGCTGAAGCGGAGGAGTTTCTCGTATTGTGAGGCCGCGACCGCCCATCGGCCGCTCGCATAATTCGCATGCCCGGCCTGCAACCGCGCCGCAGGCGACATCCGGTCGAGCAGACACGCGCGCTCGACCAACCTTAGGCTCTCGTCGAATCGCCGCACGACAGAAAGCATCAGGCTGAATTCCGAAAAGACGTCCGGATTGTTCGGATCGGCCTCGGTGGCCGTTTGAAAATGGCGCTCCGCCTTTTCCCACTTCCAGTCGTATCGGTACTCCTGCTTGGCGAGGCAAACGAGGCTCATGCCAGAGCCTTCGTCCAGCAGGACTGCGCGCTCGACCGCGTTTCTGACGATCGGCTCGATTTCTTCCCGAGGCGCCGCGCCCAATTTTTCGAGCAGGAACAGAGTCAACACCAACTCAGCATAAGCTGCCGCACAGTCCTGTCGAATGAGTTCCTCGCAGTAGGCGCGAGCCGAAGTCAAGGATGCCGGCGTCTCCTCGTGACGCAAGTGCCGAACGCGCAGAACGCTCTGCTTCAAGTCGTTCCCTTCCAGCTCCGAGGTAAGAGCCGCAGTCTTGACCGACGCGGTTTCCGGTGTGTACCTGACGATCGACTCCCGAGTGATCGGGGCAATTAGCCTGTATCCACGCTTGGGTATCGTCTGAATAATGCATGGATTCCGGGCTTCGTCGCGCAGCGCCCTCCGCAGCAACGAAACCGCATTGGTAACTACCTCTTCACAGATATACACGCCACCCCAAACGTTCTGCAACAGGCTGGTCTTCGAAACCACTTCGCCGGGGTGCTTCGCAAGCTCGAGGAGAACTTCGATTGCCTTGGGCTCGACATGGACGGCGACGTCATTCCAGGCGATCAGATTAGTTCGGGAAAGACAAGCCGGTCCTGAAGGCACAGTCTCTGCATGGCGACCTCCGCTGAGGAGGAGTATATCATCGGGGCCCCGCAAATCCTTAGGTTTTCCTTAGGTCTTCAGCGGCGGGCGAGCCGTATGATTCGCTCTTGGAGAGGTAGAAGGCGGGCTTCCACTAGTTTCATAGAAATGAGGAGATTCAAAGGTGAGCCAAATGAGGAAGCACGGACCCCGGGCGCTGCTCGCGTCTGCGACAGCGTTGTTGAGAGGAACCAGAGTGGGTGGGCAAAACGTCATGACAGGATCGTACTCTTGAGCATCGGCGAACTCAACTTCACTCGCAAGCAGGGCGCACGCATTCGTGCCGTGATGAGCGCACTTGCGGAACATTACTTCTGCGCGTGATCGACCGTGCTGCTATTTTTCATCACTACTCATGCAAAGGAAAACGTACATGTCAACAACCAATAAGTTTACGGCAGGTGAGCCAATGTATCGGACCAACCGACGGGCATTTCTGAGTTATCTCGGCGCTGCTCCAACATTAACAGCATTTGCTGGGGCGGGTCTCCTGTCGAGCTCAAGGGCCTTCGCGGATGATGGACCGCTGAATTCGTCGGAGCGCCGGCACCGGGCATTCGTCCTCCGGCGCGATGCTGCCCTTTACCAGAAGGACCTTCCTGACAATCCCTCCCTGTCCAACGGCGACCAGGAACTGTATCCCAATCGGATCGCCAGCTACAGCAAGGGCTTGCCGCATAACAACCTGGGCGAGGTGGACCTGAACGCGTACGGCACCTTGATCAAGGCACTCGGCAGCGGGCGGTGGGGCGATTTCGAGTCGATCCCGCTGGGCGGTACGTCCAAGTTGTCCAATCCGCAGGGCGCATACTGCTTCAGCATGGAGGGTGCCGATGCGGCCGCTCCCTCGATCCCGGCTCCGCCGGCCTTCAGCAGCGCGCAGATGGCCGCGGAAATCGCGGAGGACTACTGGTACGCCCTGACGCGCGACGTGCCGTTCAGCCAATATGGAACCGACCCGACGATTGCCCAGGCTGCCGCCGACTTGAGCAAGTTCTCCGACTATCGCGGGCCCAAGGTGAACGGGCAGGTCACACCGGATGTCATCTTTCGGGGCAGCACGCCGGCCGATTTGACCGGTCCCTACATTTCGCAGTTTCTGCTCAAGCCGACCCCATTCGGCGCCACAACGGTACCACAACTCTACCGCACCTCGGTTGCCAGGGACGATTACCTCACCAAATACTCGGACTGGCTGAATATTCAGCGGGGCGGCTCCGCCGGATCGAATGTCTTCGACTCGACTCCCCGTTACATTCGAAACAACCGCGATCTGTCCCTATACCTGTTGGTGGACTTCTCGGGCCAGGCGAACTTCCAGGCGGCGCTCCTGCTGCAAAGCTTCGGGAGCGCGGCGCTTTCGCCCAATAACCCTTACCTTCACTCCGCCACTCAGGTGGGAAATGTCACGTTCAGTGCCGCCACGTCTCTAGACCTTGTAGGCCGCGCCTCGAATCCGGCCAACAGGGCGAACTTCTGCCAGAAGTGGTTGGTCCATCGACGGATTCGGCCGGAAGCTTTCGCCGGGAGGATTCACAATCACGTCACCGGGGCGGCCAACTATCCGATTCATTCCGACATTCTGAATTCCGCGGCGCTCAAAGCGGTGTTCAGCGCGCACGGCACTTACCTCTTGCCAATGGCCTATCCGGTGGGATCGCCCCTCCATCCGTCCTACCCAGCGGCGCATGCCACAACCGCGGGGGCCGGTATCACGATGCTCAAGGCGGTCTTCAACGAGTCGTTTGATTCCCAATCCTGTCGTGGCTTCCGATGACGGGATGTCGCTGCTGCCCTATAACGGCCCGGCGCTGACCGTGGGCAACGAGCTGAATAAGCTCGCGTCGAACATTGCCCTGGGGCGCGATGCCGCCGGAGTGCACTACCGTTCCGACGGAATTCAGGGAATTCTGCTGGGAGAAGCAGTCGCGCTGTCCATCCTGCGCGAAACCGCGACGCTGTACAACGAAGTGTTTCCGGGATTCACCTTGACGCGCTTCGACGGCAGAACGGAGACGATCTGTCCCGACTGCTGAATCTCGGCAATGCGCGATGTTCAACATTAGCGGGACATGGTAGGGAGCCTGGGAGGAGGTAGAGATGAATACGTCATGGCGCGCCGGCGCCACGCCGCTGCAATGGACCCTGGGAACGGAGTTCACGAGGGACCGAGAAGAGCGTACGAGCTTTGGACCCGCCGATTTTGGTGACATTGTCTCGGGCGTGAACTGACCATGGATGGCCAAATTCGCACGCAAAATGCACTCTTCGGCCGGGCTCGCGCGATATGCGGCCGCCCTTGGTGAGCGGCCTTGTCGTGCGGGGGTGTTTGGCTGGATAGGGAACGGGAACTCGGCTTGCGGCACGTAATCGAGCCCGCGGCTAACGGTATGGGTCCCAGGCACTTCTCAATAAGCCGCAAATAGCCCTGATCGTCCGGGACGCCGACTTCGACTTTCTCGGTGAATCGCCCGCCTCTCAACACGCGCGGATCGATATGCTCGATGTGGTTTGTCGTCCCGACAAGGAACACTTGGTTGCCGGGATCGAGTTGGCTCATCAACATCAGAGCCTGCTCGACGAGTTGGATCTGGTGCTGCCCCATGAAGTGCCCGTTGTCGCCGCGCGGCAGAAGACCGTCGATCTCGTCGATGAACAGGATGGACGGGCTCTAGTCGTGAGCCCTGGAGAACACCTGCGCAAGCTTATCCGGAGTGGGAACGTCCGCCGAAGCGATGGCGTAGAAACTGCGCCGCGTCTGGGTCGCAATCAGGTGCGCAATCCCCGGCGTCGGTGTTGAGCCCGAGACGTCATGCCGCGCAGTACAATAGCCGGACAGGATGGCATGGAGGTTGGCGAATGCGAATCGGTTCTGTTCCACGACACCTGCTGATTGCAGGCTTGGCGGCCACGATGGCGGCGATCGCTCTCCCGCGAGGTGCCGCGCAAACGCCGGAGCGCGGGCGCAGCGTGGCGATCACCCTCGACGACGGACCGGTAGTGAACGAGTTGAAAGACCTCGCGAACTTCCAGCGGATCGCCGGCCGGCTGCGCGAAGCGCTGGTGGCCGAGAAGGTCCCGGCGACCATCTTCATCAATGAGCGCCAGCTCAACGTGCAGGGCCAGCGTGACGGACGGGCCGAGGTGCTGGCTCAATGGCTGGATGCCGGTTACGATCTGGGCAACCACACCTACTCCCATCCCAGTCTGAACAAAATCCCGCTATGGCAGTTTGAAGACGACCTGATCCGCGGCGAAGTGGTGATGCGCTCGCTCCTGGAAGAGCGCGGACGCAAGCTGGTGTGGTTTCGCTATCCCTTCCTCGACTCCGGACCCGACGCCCAGGTCCACCAGGCGTTCGTGGATTTTCTGGAGCAGCGGCATTACCGCGTGGCGCATATCACCGTGGACTACAAGGACTACAGCTTCGCCGGCGTCTATTTGCGCCTGCTGCGCGCGGG
Source organism: Terriglobia bacterium (assembly GCA_020073365.1). Lineage (GTDB taxonomy): Bacteria > Acidobacteriota > Terriglobia > Bryobacterales > Bryobacteraceae > JAIQFL01. The sequence goes on from JAIQFL010000253.1 coordinate 6,459, forward strand.
AAACACGGAGGTGGCGGAGAAGGTCAAGCAGGCGTATCTGGACCAGGTAGACCGGGGCTTCGAGCACGCCGAGAAAGCGTCGGCGGAGGTCTTCGGATACGAGTTGCCGCAGATCCTGCTGATCCATTGCAACGAACTGAACTCCGTGACACTGCGCGAGAGCATCGATCGGATGCGCCAGCGGGGCTACCGCTTCGTGACGCTGGAGGAGGCCACCAAGGATCCGGCGTACCTGCGTCCGGACACGTTTGCCGGAGACGGAGGTTCCTGGCTGGAACGCTCGGCGCGGGCCATGGGCAAGCAGATCACCGCACCGCAGCCCCGCATGCCCAAGTGGATCACCGACCTTCCCCGTGCGGGGCGATGAACGCCCGGATTGACAGACGAAAGCGTCTGTCCCACTTACTTCCTGGCCTGGTGGGCCTTGATGTGCTTGTTCCGCATGGTCGATTCTCCCTGGCGGGCGTCACCCGACGTCGCCGCCCTGGTTTGGCCGGGCGAATACGTGCCGCTTCGCGGTCCATTTGGCGCCCAGATACTCACCCATGTCCAGCACGCCCGACATGGTGTCACCGGCCAGCTTTCCGGTAAAGCGATAGGAGAGTGCGGCGCCGTGCACTTCGCCCACATTGCTCGAGATCATTACGTCATCGCCGGCGATGGTGCCGGAGCAATCGCGCGTAACGAATGCCCCCTGGTGGGTACCGGCGATCTGGTTGCCCTGCTGTTTGACGTGCAGAATCTCGTCCGCACTGCCCGCCGCGAACTCGACACGGACGTCCCAGCGGCCGGTGAGGTCGCCCGCCGGCGCTTTCGGCGGCTCCGCCTTCCGCTCTGGCCGGGACGCGGAGAGTATGGCGTAGATCCGGTCGCCGACGATCTTGTCTTCTCCCGGAGACATCATGTAGGCGGTGATGGAGATTCCCGTTTGGTTGCCCGCGCGACCGCCTCGTCCGCCTCCGCCGCCCGCGCCGCCGCCGAGCACGATGCGCGGCTCGGTGGTGTCCAGGATATGGGCCACCTCCTGTCCCGTGATGCGCAGCCTGGCAGCGTCCCAACTGATCGACAGACCGGGGCTGTGGTTGGACAGCCCTCGCGGCTCCCGCACGGCCGTGGTGACGCCATCGATCTTGCCGACCCGATTTGCAATGTTGTTCATCCAGGAAATCCACAGCGCCATTTCGGCATTGTGGTCGCGCTTCATCCACATCTCGATCGCCATGAGCATGCCGATGGCCTCCTCCTTGCCCAGCTTCATGGTGCGGCCATGGCCGTGATGCGGCGCGCTCGAGACCCAGGCGGCTTTGACCAGATCCTTGCGGCCCAGCAGGATTCCGGCACACTGCGGCCCGCGGATGCACTTGCCGCCGCTGTAGCCTACCAGCGTGGCGCCCCTTTGCAGGTGGACGTTGGGAACCGTCAGCATCTCGGCAGCGGCGTCCACCAGCACCGGGACGTTCTTCTTCCTGGCAATGCCGTAAATGGCGTCGTAAGGCAGCGGTCCGGTTTCGGCCCGCGGCCCGGCAAACACGTACACCATCGCGACCTTCGGCCCTAACGCGGCCTCATACTCCGCTGCGTCTGCCACCTCGATGATCCGGACGCCGACCGACCGGACGGCCTGATCGTATTCGTTGCGGGAGTGCCTGGGGATGACGACCTCGTCTTTGGGAAAGCCGGCCAAGTTCGGGACTTGCACGTGCAACTCGGGATTGCCTCCGGTGACGCAGGCCGTGGTGGCGTGTGCCAGGGCCGCCGCGCAACCGGCCGCGACCATTCCCCATTCCGCTCCCGTCAACTCCGCCAGGCGATTGCCGATGCCTTCCATCAGCTCGTCGATCTGGACGAAATGCTGCGCGGCGGCATCTTTGGCCGCCCGCACCTCGGGCAATTCCAGCGAGCCCCCGACCACTGTCAGAGTTCCACGGCAGTTGATCAGTGGACGGACACCGATGGATTGGTAGATATCCGCGCCGACGCGAAGGCCGCCACTGGCCGGCGCAGCCTCCGCTCTGGGCCCGCGCAGAAATGCCGGCGCAGCCGCCAGCAGACCGCCTCGCCGAAACAGCTCACGACGGCTCAAGCCGCCCAGGTACTGCTCCAACACGCCTTTCATCGAATGGAACACAAAGACCTCCCAAAAGGAAACTCTACCGATCCCGCGGCAGAGGGCCCGAGAGCCCACCCCCTGATCATGCGGGCAGCCGGCCTCATTTGGCAAATATCAGGGTGCCGAAATTCTCGGGGACGTGGTTGGGATCGCGATTCACCACGCAGGTGGGCTGCCAGCACATGAAACGACGCTGTGGATCGGGTCCGTCGCCGTCGATGCGATAGAGGTTGGCTCGCCAGCGCGTCCCCGGTTTCACTTCCTTCTCGCTGACGGATTTCAAGGGTATCTGGCAGGCGGCGTACCAGATCTTCGCCTGCTCGTCGATGCGCGCCATGGTTTTCCAGCCGGAACGCCAGTTGCGGTTCTGGCCGCGGTGATCCAGGTCGATGGCCAGATCGATCCAGTCGGCGGTGGGGGCAATCTCGAACTCGCGATAGTGGCGGATGTTGTCCCAATCGTCTCCCAGGAACATCTCGACCACGTCGCGGTCCCAGAGGCCGCGCCGCGGCTGGTCATTTTGCGTCGGCTGAAAGAGATTGAGAGAGCGATACGGGCAGACAAACAGCAGGTACAAATCGGTGTCCGTCCAGAAGGCGCGAATTTCCGTCTTAAGGTCCGGATAGTCCAGGGTGCGGGAACAGTCTTTGACCATGAGCGCCGATTTGGCATTCTTCCACACAGGCGATTGCGGGTCGAGGTTGAGCTCGGGCGCAGACTCAACATGAGAGATGGAGAAGTTGGCGGTCGGGCGAGCGACGTCGCACGCCGCCGGCTCCTGGGCGAGCAGGGCCGGCAGCGCAGGCCCCGCGAGTGCAAGAATCAACGCCAGCTTTAGCGGCATGGCTCTACCAGAGGAACTTCAGGCTCATCTGCCCGATGCGTCCCGCCCGGGCGCTCGTCACACGGCCGAAGGTGGAACTGGTGAAACTGCCGCTGGGACTGTTGAACTGGGCGTGTTCGAAAGCATTGAAGAACTCGGCGCGGAATTGAAGCGACATGCTCTCACGCAGTTTCGTAACCTTTTGCAGCCCCAGATCGAAGTTCTCGATTCCCGGTCCGTGGAAGAAGCGCTGATTCGCGGTGCCCTGAACACCCAGCCCGCCGTTGGCGGTGGTGATGCTGGTGCCCTCGGAGACAAAGGCGCTCTTGTTGAAATAGGTGTGGTTGGGCGTGTTGCGCACGTCCGGCGTGATGACCAGCCCGCCGATAAAGTCCGGGTGATCGACGCCGCCGGCTCCGGTGAGGGAGCGGTCTCCGCTCTGCGAAATGCCGATGGGGAATCCGGTGGCGAAGCGTGTGATGCCGCTGATCGTCCAGCCTTGCGTCACGCGCCTGGGAACCGCGCCGAGCAGGCGGTCGAACGGGATCGTGTAGTTATAGCTGGCCACGAAGTTGTGCGTGCTGTCCCAGGTCGAGAGGGCGCGGCTCAGACGGAAATTCGAGAAGTTCATGGTGGTGAAGCTCGAGGCATTATCCATCGACTTGCTGAACGTGTAGCTGGCCAGGAAAGTGAGCCCCTTGCCGCTCCGCTGTACCGACACCTGCAATGCATTGTATAGGGAGTTTGCGTTGGTGGATTCGTAGGTGTTCTGCCCGAAGTCCCGTGAGCCGAGCGGGAAGCGGGTTCCGATCACCTGGGTGCCGTCGGGCCGGGTGAAGGTGGTGTTCTCCTGGTTGGGGCCGCACTGCGTGGTGCCCGCCTTGACCCCGGATCCGCGCAGGCTCAGGCAGAGCGCGGCGTCGCCCGGATTGGCTTCATACTGGGCGAACAGCTTGTGCCCGGCTGTCCCCACATAGGCCATCGTCAGCACCGTGTTGGAGCTGAGCTGCCGCTGGATGGAAAAGTTAAAGTGTTCGGCGTAGGGCAGTTTGTTGCCCGGCATGTATCCGGGCGAGCTCGTGATCGGCAGGAACACGGACCAGTCCACGTTCTTGATTGCCGCCGAACCCGGCACGGGTAGAACAAACGGGAAGCGCTGTGCTTGGGAACTGCCGTCCGCCCGCGTCAGGAAGGGCTGGTCGAACAGTGGCGGATTGATGCTGACCCAATACAATCCGTAAGGGGCATCGGCCACTTCGATAAAGAGGCCGGCGTCCTGGATGGCGGTGTAGTAGATCCCCGCCGCGGCGCGAATCGAGGTCTTCCCGGCGCTGCCCAGGATCTTGCCCAGCAGTCCACCGGCGGTGGGCGACCAGGCGAGGCCGAGCCGCGGACCAAAGTCCCTCCAGGTGGTCGGCGCGAGCGTCGAAGGGATCGTCCCGCCGCCGGGCAGCCCCGGATCGCCGGGCACCAGCCATCCCTTCGGCGCTCCCGGAAACACGGTGGACTGCACGCCTGGAACAATCGTCTGGATCTTGTTCTGTGTGTCGTACCAGGGCATGCTCACTTCCCAACGGAGTCCGTAGTTCAGCGTGAAGTTCGACGCCACCCGCCAGGAATCCTGCGCATAAGCGGCGCCGTACCGCGTGCGCGAGTCCAGAACCTGAATGGCGGCCTGTATGTACTCGGAAGGCGCGCCCAAAAGGAAGTCGGCGATATCGTGGCCGGTCTCGGTGCCGTCGAATGTGTAGTTCCCATTGGGGGCATACACGTTGCGCTCGTTGATCTGCAAGTAGCGGTAGTCGCCGCCGAACTTGAAGGTGTGCTTCTGGTAGATCTTCGAAAAGCTGTCGGCCACGTGCCAGGTGTTGTTGTATTGCCCGGTGGCCTGGATGTTCCGCCCGATGCTGAATCCGATCTGGCCGGATAGCGAGATGGGCGGCACCGACTCCCAGTTATCCGGCCCCGACTTGATGATTCCCAGCGTACCCGCTCCGGTGACAAAACCGAGGCTGGAGAGGCCGACATTGGTATCCGTCGGCTGTGTGCCGGATGAGGCGTTGCGCGTGAAATCCACGCGGGCTTCATTCACCGCCGTGGGGCCGAGCGTCAGCGTGTTGGAGAGTACGCCTTGCTGCGCGCGCCGCGGCTGTGTGGTGCCGAAATTTCCGTACTGCGGGCCATAGGTACCCGGGCTGACCGAGGTCGTGTTGTCGATGTGCCAGTATCCCTGCCACCTTCCGGTCTTCTTGTTATCGAAGTCCACGCGCTGGCCGAACTTGTCGTCGGTGGTAGTGCTCACCTGGCTGGGCGGGTTGAACGTGGTCGTCCCGGCGTTGGGAAGAGGGATGTAGTTCTTGAGCAGGTTGACCGCTATCGGCGAGAAGGCCTTCGTCGGGATGACGCCTTTCGGAAAGACGCATTGCGCGGTGGTGACGCAACTGGCAGCGCTGTAGGGCTCATTAGCGGTGACGTTGTAGCCCAGCCGCTGTGTCAGCACCTGTGCCCAATACGGGCCGCTGACCACCTCGCTGAGGTCGCTAACGTTGAAAATGCCATTCCGCATGTCGGCACTGGGTAGTTGGCTCAGGCTGCCCGATGAGCCCTGGTGCTGGCGCGTGCCCTGGTAGTCGGTAAACCAGAACAGCTTGTTCTTGAGGGCCGGCCCACCCACGGCGTAGCCGAACTGGTTGCGTTTCAGCACTGGCACGCCGGAATCGAAGAAGCCCTTGGCGTCCAGGGCGTTGTTTCTCAGGAACTCGAACGCGGTGCCATGAAAACCGTTGGTCCCCGACTTGGTGATGGCGTTCATCACCGCGCCGCTGAACCGCCCGTATTCCGCATCGAAGCTGTTGGTGATGAGGCGGAATTCGGCCACCGAGTCCAGGTTCGGGATGACCGACGTGCCGTTGTTGCGGCCCTCGCTGACGTCTCCCCCGTTCACATAGAAAGCGTTCGAACCTTCCCGCTGCCCGTTGACGGAGATATTGCCCGTGGACGACGTCGTGGGAGCCACGCCCGCCTGGATCGACAGCAGGTCGATATAGCTGCGGCCGTTTAGCGGCAAATTCACGATGCTTTTTTCTTCGATGACCGTTCCCAACTGTGTGCTCGTGGTCTCCACCTGGACGGAGTTGGCGCTCACTTCCACCTGCTGCTCCAGGCTCCCCACTTCCATGCCGATATCCACCCTGCGCTCCTGATTGACCGTGAGCACGACGTTGGCGGTCACAAACTTGCGGAATCCTGTCTGGGTTGCTTCCACGCGATAGGTTCCCACCGGCAAAGCCAGAAAGCGGTAGTCCCCCGACGTGTCGGTAGTTGCGTTTTGCGTGAAATTGGTTTCGACGTTGGTGACCGTGACGGTCACGCTCGGCATGGCGGCGCCGCTCGCGTCGCGCACCGATCCTAGAATGGTACCCGTAGTGTCCGCCTGCAGAACCGTCTGGCAGGCAACCATTACAACGTAGGACGTGAAGACTGTTCCTACGAATTTTCGAATGTTCAGATTAGTCATGGCACCTTTCCTCTTCCCCTCCGGACCAAGCGCCCTTCACCTCTGCACAGAATCCCCGAGGCGAACTTGCTGTTATGGCATATATACTCCCGGAATTCGCCGATTGCAACAGAATTCGATTTAGGGCCGCAGCAGCCTCCCCGGATTGCTTTTCACCGCATTGCATCCGGTGGTGATATGGAAGATAATCGAGCCTAGAACTCTCTAATGAAAACTCGGGGCACCAAGCACCCGTTAATCTTCCTTTTGTGCCTGCCCGCTGTATTGTGGGGTACAAACCAGGGAACGCCCGATTCCTGGATCCCGGCACACTGGCCGGGAGGACCGCTGGAGCTGGAGCGCCGCGCCAAGGCTAAAACCGCGCCGTCCGATCCGGCGATTCGCGAAGCCATTGCAACCTGGTACGACCCGGCGACTCTGAGCCTGCTGGACGGATCGCCGGTCAACTGTCTGCTGCTCACCTGGAGCGCGGGCGCGGATGGCGTGATCGAGCGGCAGCAACACCAGCTCGTCAAAGCCTACGCCGCGGAGGCTCACCGGCGAGGCATCGCCGTCCTGGGGTTGGTCTATCCCGGCGCGGACTCGTCGCAGTTCGTCGCCCCAGCCGTGGAAGCGCGCCTGGACGGCCTCGTCCTGGATGGAGAGTTCCCAGTCGGATTCACCGAGCAGGTGACCAGAGCCTTGGCCTCGGCAGGCAGCTCCGCAGTAGTGATCCCGATCGCGACGGATACGGCGTCCATACGGACAGCCAGGCTGCCGGTGTTGGCGGTGGCAGGAGTTTCGCCCAGCGCCCGCAACCTTTCGGACATGGGTATCCGCGCCGCACCATCGAGCGAGCCGTGGATCCAATCCAACGTCTGGCTGGTGCGCTCTTTTCGCCTCGCGCCGGCCTGGCGCCCGGTCTGGATCAGCTATCAGCCAGATGACGGCACACCCACGGACTATGCCAGGTCGGTGGCCGACGCGGCAGTGGCGGGAGGCCGCTGGATCGCCGCCCTCGACGACGGTCTGCGCGCGAAGTTACGACGCAACGAGGCTGCCGCGCTGGCCGCCTGGCAGCGCATCGGAGCGTACCTCAAGTTCGCCGAGGATCACGCGGAGTGGCACGGCTTCGCTCCTTACGGAAACCTCGGGGTGATCGTCGACACCGCCGCGCAGGATGGCGAGATGGCGGATGAGTACCTGAAGCTGGTGGCGCGCCGCCAGGTGCCCTACCGCCCGATCGCGCGCTCACAGCTCAGCGCCGCGCTGCTCGCCGGCTTTCGCGCGGTGCTGGCCACGGCGCTCGCTCCTCCTTCCGCGGCCGAAAGAACCATGCTGACAACTTTCGCGGAGAACGGCGGGCTGGTTGTGGCCGGTCCCTCATGGGGAAATCCTCCCAAGCAGGAGGCATTCGCCGAGGTGCCGCTTGGTAAGGGCCGCGTGACGGTTTACAAGGATCCGGACCCCGAGTCGGTGGCGCGCGACATGCGGGATTTGCTCTCGCACCGGGAAGCCGGAGTGGTCGCGTTCAATGTGCCGTCGGTCATCACCTATACGAGCAGCAGTGGCGACGGCAAGCGCCTGCTGGTGCAGTTGCTCAACTACTCCAACTCGCCATCGACGGCGATCACCATCCGGGTCAGCGGGAGTTTCAAGACCGCGCGGCTGTTCACGCCGGACGCCGCTCCCGCCAAACTGGCGATGAGTCCGGCAGAAGGTCAAATCGATATCACCATCCCAAAGCTCTCTTTGTGGGGTGGGCTGCTCTTAGAATAACGGGGCAACAAGGAGAAGGCAGATGAAAGACGCTCACGGTACTCTCACACGGCGTGATTGGCTCGCCGCCTCCGGGCTGGCGGCCAGTGCCCTGTCCGCGGCACGTGCTCAGGCGGCCCCGCAGGCCCCGGCGCGCACCGCTCCGGCGGCCCCCGTCGCGATTGCGAAGGTTCCCACGTACGACGAGGACCTGGTCGCCCAGTTCCGCAAGATGTTCGACCAAGTGGGCGGCATTCAAAGCCAGGTGCAGGGCAAGACGGTAGCCATCAAGGTGAACCTGTCCGGTGGGAACCGCTTCGAAGGTTACACCGCCGGCGACACGCACTGGGTGCATCCCAAGGTGGTTGGCGCCGTCACCGCCGTGCTCGGCCAGTTGGGAGCCAAACGGATACGGATCCTGGAGAGCGCCGGCGGGCGCAGGCCCGACGCCAAGCTCGAAGACAAATTGCTGCAGGGCGGATGGGACGTGGCCGCGATCCGCAATGCCGCGCCGCTGGTGGAGTTTGAAGACACCAATGGGCTCGGCTTCGGCAAGCAGTACTCCACCTTCAAGGTCAAGAGCAAGCCTTATATTTTTCCGGCCTTCCAGTTGAACCACTCGTACGAGGATTGCGATTTCTTCGTGAGCCTGGGCAAGGCCAAGGGCCATGAAGAGATGGGCGTCACCATGTCCATCAAGAACATGTTCGGAGTGACACCCACGGCGCTGTACGGCGGCCGCGAGCGCATCTTCCACTACGGGCAGGTGCAGGCACCCTCCGGCGCGCCGGCAGAAATGGACCCGCAGTCCAACCGTTACGAGGGGTGGCGTCTGCCGCGGATCCTGGTCGATATCATCGGGGCGCGGCCCATCGACCTGGCGATCAACGACGCCATTATATCCACCGTGGGCGGCGAAGGTCCGTGGGTGCTGGGCGCCCGTCCCATCAAGCCGGGCTTCCTGGTGGTGGGACGCAACTCGGTGAACACCGACGCGGTTACAATGGCCACCATGGGTTACAATCCGCGGGCCGGGCGGCATGAAGCTCCGTATCGCCTTTACAAGGGCCCGACCAACCATCCCAAGGAGCAATTGACGCCGGCCGACGAGGGCTTCCAGTATGCCGACAACATGATGCTGCTGGGCGAGGCGGTGGGAATCGGCTCGGCGGACCTGGACAAGATCGACGTGCGCGGCGTGCCCATCAAGGATGCGATGTTTGAATTCGAAGCCTTCTGGAAGAACCAGATGCCCAAGGGCTAGTGGCTCCGGTAGTCCTGGGTCGCATTTTCGAACCGTGATGAGGTGGCCGCATGATCAGACGGATCTTCCCAGCGATGCTCGGCCTCCACGCTTTTTACCGTGCGGCGGCTTGCAAGCTCAACGAAAGGCGGCGCCGCGCCAGTTCGAGCTGAAGTCCGAATCGCCCAAATTCTGGGATCTGTTCGACCAGGCCGCCACTCTCCAGAAAATGGCCGGCGACTTCGGCTTCACAGAAGGCCCCGTCTGGGATGGGCGCGGGTTCCTCTACGTGAGCGATGAAGAGAAGAACAAGATCTACCGCGTCTTCCCGGACGGCCGCAAAGAGGAACTGCTTTCCCAGTCCCGTCACCGGCATTACCTTCTGCCAGGCGAATTTCAAGCTGATGGGTGAAGACATCGCGGCGCTGGCGCGCGAATGGTGCGCCCAGAAGAAGATCTTCTTTGTGCACTTCCGCGACGTGGAGGGAACGCGCGAACACTTCCGCGAAACATTCCACGACAACGGTCCGGTCGATCTCGCGCAGATGTTGCGGATCTACCAGGAATGCGGCTTCGAGGGGCCATCCGGCCCGACCACGCCCCGACGCTCGACGGCGAAGCGAATGACAAGCCCGGGTACGCTATGGGCGGCAAGGTGCTCGCCATCGGGTATATGAAAGGCGCCATGGACGCGCTCGGGATTCCGTACGCCTGACAGCGGGGCAAAAGTCCCGGCATAACTGTGAGGGAGTTGGCGGGTTGACAACCTGCCTCACAGAGCAGCGAAGCTGCAACTTGAAGTCGGAGCTAGTGGGTAGCGAGGGAGCCTCATACCGCCGAGAGAACGAAAACATCGAGTCAGCCGGCGTGAACGCCGGCTGACGTCTTTTGTTGGCCGGGGCCGATCGGCCCCGGCCGCGCGGCTGTATCTTGAAAGCAGAGAGGTTGTCATGACCGACTATGGCGCTCTGCTCCGGGACCACGTGACGCTCCGGTG
>JAIQFL010000254.1 GCA_020073365.1 Terriglobia bacterium
GGCTGTTGATCTCCACCGTGTCCCGCACCCAGCAACAGGCCATGGTGACATCCTTCTTCTTCATCATGCCGGCCATCACCTTCTCCGGTTTCGGATTCCCCATCAGTACCATGCCGCAGTGCAAAAGCGGATGCGGCGGCCATCCGGCTTGACGAAATGGCCGTTCCGGAGGCGTATGAAGCCATCTTTGCCGGCGGGGGCGTCCAGCAGGAATGAGACATCCGCCGGCGACGAGCCGCCCGCGCGGTGATCCATCACAAAGGGCTTGAGCAAGCCGTCATCCCACTGCGCCGACGCGCAAGTGGAAAAAAGAAGTACTAGGGGCCCGAGAAATCCGATTGGCCGATGCAAAATAGACTCCAGCGGGCCCCCGGGGAGGCCCGCTCACGGAATTCAAGTTCACGATATCAGAATTGGAATCGCGCTACGAGCTGCCCGTTGCGCTGCCCGCCGATTCCGCTGGAATTCGTGATGTAGCCGAAACCGCCCGTGGGCACCCCGGCGCCAGTGAAGGTCGCGGTCGCCACGGGGTTTCCGGACTGGAGTTGGTTGAGCGGCAGATAGAGACGGTTGAAGGCGTTGAAGAATTCGGCCCGGATACTCAATCGCATCTTCTCCCGCAATTCGAAGGTCCGGCCGAAGTTCAGATTTTCGCTCGCCTGGTGCTGCCAGCGATAGTCGTTGTAGTAAGCGGCGCCTTGGCCCCACGTGCCCGCGGGCGTATCCGCCCAGGCGGCGGGGTTCAGGATCTGCTGATTGCTGTTCGGATTGATGCAGCCGCAGTTGGGATCCTCCAGGAACAGAGGCACACCCGGCACCCGGTTGAATCTCGTATTGGTGTTGAAGGTGTAGGAGTTCATATTCGTGCGCGAGCCCGCGACGCCGATCAGGTTGCCGCTGGCGTAGCGCACCACGCCACCAAGAGTCCAGCCGCCCACCACTTGCCGGACGAGCCGGTTCGTGCCGAATTTGGGGATCTCATCCGTGAAGGCGGTGACCCAGATGAAGGGCGTGGAGGAGGGGTTGAGCGATCTATTCTCGCTGCGATTGAAGGCATCGTTGATGCCGGCGCAGCCCAGGCAGAGCTCCTTCTGATAGCTGAAGCTCGACTGTACGTCCAAACCATGCGAGACGCGCTTGGTAAACTTCACCTGGAGAGCGTCGTACCAGCTATTGCCCAGCGGATCGAACCAGGCGGACAAGCCATCGTTATATTCCGGGAAAGGCCGCAGCGACTGTGCCACCGACGCGCTGCATGGATAAGTGGCGTAGGGCACATTGAAACCGGCCGCCGCCGCCCCCGTGGAGCAGATCGAAGATGTCAGCAGAGTCCGTGTGGCCGGATTGGTGAGATCGAGGCCTAACGACTGCAGCCGCGCGGGTGAAATGGCGTTGAGCGAAAGCAGGCCGCGCGCTTCTTCCCAAACTCCGCGATTGCCCACGTAGGCCGCTTCCAGAGTCATGTTCTGGGTGAGTTGCCGCTGCAGAGCGATATTCCATTGGTTGATGCGGGCCGGCTTGCCGCCATCGGGGTCGCGGAACTGCGCGGCCCAACCGGGCGCGGCGGCCAGCGATCCGGGTCCGGGCGCTACGCCCGGATTCAAAGTGGCGGCGTAGAGCACCGAGGGATTGTATTGGATCCCGCTCTGGAATGGGGAGACGGCATAGCCGTAGCCCGTGGAGGCTGTCACCGAATTGATGCCCAGCCCCGCCACCGGCATTCCACCGTTGATATAGCCCCAGCTATCGCCGGCGCTATAAGTGAATCCCCAGCCTGCCCGAAATACTGTCTTGGGATCGATCTGGTAGGCCACGGCCAGCCGCGGCGCGAAGGCGTAGGGGTATGAGCGGGAAAATTGGCAGTTGCATCTTCCCGGACCGGACCCTTCGAAGATATACCCGCCCGGCAGACCGCCTGCCGATGGATTGGGCGTGTGCAAGCCGATTTCGGCTTCCCTGTAATACAGCTCATGGGCCATGGGAGTGAAGTCCCAGCGCACACCGTAGTCGAACGTGAGCTTTCGGTTGATCTTCCAGTTGTCCTGTGCGTACGCGCTCCAGACCATGTTCCGCATCTGCGTGTTCCTGGGAGCGTTCACGTTGGAATAGGTCACCTGGCCGAGCAGGAAGCTGGCATAGCCGGCGCCGATGGAGCCGCCGCCCACGCTGGAGCCTCCCAGATACGGGATCGCCGTCGGCCCATTCCCGAAACTGTATTGTCCCTGCACTCCCTGCACGTTTACGTCGCTGTAGACGTTCTGCTTGGCTTCCCCGCCGAACTTGAAGGTGTGGTTGCCGCGGACCCAGGTAACGCCTGCCACCAACCCGAAAATGTTCGTGTATTGGTGATCGGCTGTGCCTGGCCCGTAAGTGCCTGCGCCTCCCTGGTTGTTCACGCCGAGCCCGGAAATCTGCGGGAACCCGGCCGGATTGCTGGCGCTGCCTACCAGCCCCAGCAGCCCCACCGTGTCATAGTCGAGAACCGCGGCCGGAGAGCTGTCGGGATTGATGAAGCGCTGGAAACTACCGCCCAGATGCACCACCAAGGTGGGCGAAACGGTGCGGTCGGCATTGATGATGTATTGGTTGCCGCCGATGATCTTGGGCCGCGAAGAGGTGAGAGGAATAGGCAGACCGTCCGGCGCGGCGATCTGGTTGGTATGCTGCTGCCTCCAATAGAAGCTCAGGTGGGTCATATCGCTGAGATTCTCGTCGAGTTTCAGACTGGGGATCTGCTGCTGCGTGTTGGTGACAATATTCGGCAGCCAGTTCAGCGTGGTCTGAGTATTAATCGCGGCCGGAATCAGCTTTTGAATCAAAAGACACTGTTCTCCCGAATAACCGGGGTGTTGTCGCGGTCATAGAGTACGAATTCGGCGCCGTCGAACCTCACCAGCCCGCCGCTGGCGCCAATCCAGAGAGAGTTATCGGGCGTCTGCGCGAACGCTTGAACGGTATTCTCCGGAAGCCCGTCCTGCGTCTGCCAGACCCGACGCGTGTAGCCGTCCGGCAATGCCCGCGGAGTGGCGGCGGATAACCCCCAGGCCGTCGCCATCACCAACACGGCCACCAATCCTGAGCGCCGGTCAACCATTGCGATTCGTGACGTATTCTAGCATTCTCGTTATCGCAACTGTCCGGCAGCCTCTACCGTCGCGCCCGGAAAAAACGCGGATGGTGGATCTGAGACGAGGAAAGGAGAGAGCTTGTAGTTTTGGGCTGCACGATTCGAAAGAAACGGAGCATACCGGTGGAACCCGCAGCGCTGTTGCACGCAGTACGGGCTCGGGAGGCACGGAGCAATCCTCGCCGAAGATACCGCAGGCACCGCGCTTCTCACTGATCCCAAACGCCGTGCTGTTCGAGTTGCTGTAAGGCGAGCACACCATACTTGCCGTCGCGGTCCGCCTCGTGTGCGGCGCGGAAATGCCCAATGGCTTTTTCCGGCTGGTGCATCGCCAGCAGCGCCATGCCAACGTTCAGCCGCGTGCTGGCGAACAAAGCCACGTGGGTCTCGCGGCGCACCCGCGTGGCCCGTTCGATGGCCTGCTCAGCTTCCTCCCGGCGGCCAAGCAATGCCAGCGCCCAGGCACGGGAGGCCCAGTGTCGAGGCTCGACCTTCTTCGCCACCCGCCCCTTTGCGGTGTGCATGGCTTCATCGATCGAGCGGTTCGCCCTCCCGCTCCAACAGCAACTGCGCCAGATCGATCCGCGAGGATGCCTCGTCGTCGTCCCCCATATCGATACCGCCTTGCAGGCACTTCCTGGCTTCCTCATAACGGCCCTGAGCTTCAAAGCATTGCCGAGACAATCCAGCAAGTCTGCCCGGCCGGAAGGCGAACTGAAGACATTGGTGTAGCTTTTGGCCAGCGCCTGGCGGAGGCATGCCTCGGCCTCGGCGGGACGGTTCGCGAGGGCATGAATGCGCCCCTCCACCTCGATGAGCAGCGCGCTCGGCCTGCCGAAGCTCAGGCGCCTGACCCAGCGCATCGCGTGCTCATAATCGCCGGCGTACAGAGCTGGTCTGATCAGAAGAGCCGCCGCGATGTCCCGCCCGAAGAAAATCAGCACAACCGGGAGTGTGACGAGTAAGGCCCTGACGTGCTTTGCCCAGGAGGCATTGGGGATCAGCCAACTCACCCAGCTAAAGGGCACGAGGCACCCGAAAGAAAGAATGGCCAGGAGCAGCATCCATTTCGCCGGCTGCCACATCGCCACCCGGACGCGGGAGCGTTGGGTCTGCTCCGCATTCCCCGTTGCGGATCGGCGCCGCTGTGAGATCCAGAGCCAGACAAGGCACGCCAGCACCACGAACCCCGGCACGCCCGTATGCGGAGCCCACGCCGGCGCGCTGGGCCACACTCGCCACGCGGCCATTTCGACCGCAATCGCGACAGATGGAAATCCCACCAGCCCAGCGCACAGCTTCCATTTGAGCCAGCGCGCTTGCCGGTCGATATCAGCCTGGCCGGTCGCGAGGTCGATACCCGGCAGATCGCCGGCGGCTGTGACCAGTACCTGCTCTGTCGCCAGGATGTTTTCGGCCCTGCCGTGCAGCCACGCCGAGAGGAGCAGGCAAAGGACGACCGCCGGTATCAAGCAGAATGCCAGCGGCGCATACGACCTGGCATCTGCCGCGAACGATCGTGTCTCCGCCGCCACCCAGGCGCTGCCGTCCGGCGCCAGGGCAACATCCGTAACCATCGTGCATCCTGGTGGGAGCCCCCGATTCGTCCATCGCCCGCCGTCGAACGTCAGCAAGCCGGCGGAGGAGGCCACCCAGATTCGCCCGTTCGCCGTCGCGAGCCCGTCGAAGCGCACGCGCTCGGTCAAGCCCATTTCCCGCGCGCTATATCGAGCCGCGACGCGGCCGTCGGGTGCCACCGCCGCCACCTCTCCCGTGGGCCACAGCCACAGCCACACGTTTTCCGCATCGTGGCCGATGGGCCAGACCTCCGCCAGGTTCAGACCCGGGGACCGGACTTCGCTCCACCTTTCACCATCCTGGCGCCACAGGCCGCGCCAGGAGACCCACAGCCGCCCGTCGCCAGTCATGGCCAGGCGTGGAAGGCGGTCCCTGGAGTACCTGCCCGCTGGCGGCGTCGCGGGCACGACGCCATTCAGGCTCCGGACGGTCCAACCGCTGCCATCGAAGTGGGACAGGTTCCCATCGTGGTCGACGATCCAAACGCCCGAACGCCCCGCCACGGTGTCGGCTGGCCGGTTGGTCCTTAGTGCGTCCGTGTAGAGACGCCAGGACTGCCCGTCAAAGCGGACGATGCCTTCGCCGGTGGCGCCCCACAGCTCCTCATCGCGCAGCGCGAAGCCGCCCCGGAGCCAATCCGTGCGGGAGCCGAATTGCTTTCCGCCATAATGGGTCCAGCGATCGCCGTCCAGCCGGCACAGCCCAGGGGGCGAGACCGAGATGGTCCACAACGCTCCCTGGCTGGACACCTGCAATCCCCATAGGCCACCGGGGATCGGCGGGCCGGGCGTCCACACGCCATCTTTGAAATGGAACGCGCCGCGCGGCTCGCCGAAGGTGGGTGTAACGATCCGGCGAACAAGAGGGCGCAGCGCCATCAGAGCCATCGGCACTCCCAATATCAGCACGATCATCAACCCTTCGTTCCTGCGTAAGGGAAGCATCGCCATGGGCAGATCTTAACATTTAGGTTAAAAGAACCCCTTACTATGTTTGGTTGAGGCCTTAGACGTAACGAGCGGGGTACGTAAGACGACCGCCGGTTGTGCATCATGCGAGCCTACTGCACTACGCTGATGGTTCTTTCCAGCCTGGCGTCCGCCGAAGAGGAGCCGACCATGAACTTAACCTGGTCCTCCTCCACCACCCACCGGTTCTGTTTCTCGTCCCACCAGGCAAGATCTTCCGCTTTCACCCGCAGCGTGACAGTCCTGGTTTCGTTCGGCTCGAGCGTGAGCCGCTGGAAGCCTTTCAGCTCTTTGCGCGCCCGCTCCACCCTGGAGTTGAGGTGCGATACGTAGAGTTGGACCACCTCATCGCCCTTCCGCCGTCCGGCGTTCTTCACATTTACGCTGACCGTGACATCGCCCGACTTGGCGAGCCGCGCCGCACTCAGCTTCAGGTTCGAGTACTGGAACGTGGTGTAACTCAAGCCGAAGCCGAACGGATACAGCGGCTCACCCTTGAAGTACATATAGGTCCGGCCATTGCGGATGTTGTAATCCATCATGGGCGGAACCTGATCCAGCGACTTGGGCCAGGTTTGCACCAGCCGCCCAGCCGGGTTCACGTCTCCGAAAAGGGCGTCGGCGATGGCCGTCCCTTCTTCCTGCGCGTTGTGAGTGATGTGGAGGATGGCCGGGATGTTCTCCTGGCTCCAGTTGATGGCGATCGGGAAGCTGGCCAGCAGCACCACCACAGTCTTCGGATTCGCCGCGAAGATCTGCTTGACGAATTCTTCCTGCTCCAGGTTGATGGCCTTCCGGTCGATGGCCTCCTTCCCGTCGCTGGGCGTGGGGCACTTGGCCCAACCGGCATCGCAGGTGGGATGGTTGCCCACGAAAACCACCGCCACTTCGGACTCCCTGGCGGCTTTGATGGCCCCCTCGATGTCGGTTTTGGGCGCGTAATTCACCGCGATGCCGCCGCCCACCTTGTTCCGGATGCCCTCGAGCGGCGTGATCACGTAGCCGGGCGTTCCACTGTACCAGTCCAGCGCGACGACGTCCGCGAGCGGGCCCACTACCGCAATCGATTTCACGGCAGCCTTGTCGAAGGGCAGGAGACCATTGGCGTTCTTCAGCAGCACCACGGATTCGCGCGCCACGCGTTTGGCGATCTCCTTGTGCTCGTTCCGCTGCCAGACTTCGTCGTCGCCCTTGATGCTCGCGTACTTGACCATCTCCGGGGGATCCAGCAGCCCCAGCCGGATCATGACCCGGAATTCGCCCCTGATCGCGGTCTCGATGTCTTTCTCCGTCAGCAAGCCCTGTTGCAGCGCATCCTGCGCCGCCGGGCGGTAGAGGTTGGCGCTCTCCAGGAATTGGTTAATGCCTGCCTTGACAGCGCCTGCCAGCCCCTCGGCGTTGGTCTTGTAGTAGTTGTGCAGCTTGGGGTTCACCATATTGCGCAAGGATCCGGCGTCGGTGCAGATGATCCCGTCCAGCCCCCACTCCTTCATGGTGATTTCCCGGAGGATGGGGTGGACCGTCATCGGAATGTGGTTCATCGCGTTGTAAGCGGCCATGTAGGCGCGTGACCCGCCTTCGATCACCCCCATCCGAAACGGCACCGAGTAGTATTCGCGGAGCAGGCGCGCGTCGAAATCGGAGGACGATCCTCCGCGGCCGTCTTCGTTGCTGTTCGCCAGAAAGTGCTTCATCAGGGCGGCCGTCAGCCAATACTTCGGATCGTCGCCCTGCAAGCCCTTGACCATGGCGGCCACCATCTTGCCGTTGAAGTAAGGGTCCTCGCCGAAGGATTCTTCGGTGCGTCCCCAGCGCGGATCGCGGCCCAGATCCGCATTGGGGGCCCGGATCACCAGGCTGCCGCGATGGGTCTTCTCGCTCTGGTTGATGTAGCGGGCTTCGTAGCCCTCCACGCCGCCGGCCAGCCGGATGAGGCCGGGGTCCCAGGTTTCGCCCATCCCGATTTCCTGCGCGAATTGTGTGGTCGGGATGGGAACCGGCCGGCCCCAACCACCGGGGCCTCCCAACGCCAGGCCGTGGAGACCCTCGGAGTGGCCGGTCCCGCGGATGCCCAGGCGCGGCACGCTGGGGTTCGTTCCCAGGCAAGCGATCTTCTCATCCGCCGTCAGCAGGGAAATAATGTTGTTTACCCTCTCCTCGACGGGCAGGTCAGGATTCTGAAACGGATACTGCTGTGGGGGCGCCGTTTGCTGCGGGGCGCAGACTGCGGCTGCGGCCAACGCCGTCAATGCGGTCCATCCGATGCGTAGTTTCATCTCGGTACCACCACCATCGTAAGGCCATTGCACGCATCGCGGGCCGCTTCCCCCTGGAGAAAAATTTACTCATTACCGTTACGTCGCCAGCCAGCGTTTTTCCCGCAGTAATCGGGCTGAACCTGGGTTATCGTCTAGTGTTCTGGAGATTCAGGCGATATTCTCCCGCTTTGCCGGCGACTGGAGAACTGCGAACTGGCGGCCATCTGCTGGGCCCAGATGGAGCCGTGGAAGGCAAGTACGAATTCGCGCTGACCGATGGCCTGATCCAGGAGGCCCGGACATCAGGTCCTTGGTCTATTCGTACCGGTACACCGGCCCTACGCGGGCAAGCTTTGCGCCTGCGCCACCTGCGCACCCGGGAGCCGGAACTTGAACCGCGCGCCGTGGCCGGACTCCGATTCCACCCACATGTCGCCGCCGTGCTCCAGCACGGTCTGGCGGGTCAGCGCCAGACCCAATCCCAAGCCGTTCCGTTTGCCGGCGCTGACAAACGGCTGGAACAGCGTCGAACGGATCTCCGGCGCAATCCCTGGGCCGTTGTCCTCCACCTGGACCACCACGGAACTACGTTCCAGCACCGCGGAAATCTGAACCGTTCCCCCTTGCGGCATCGCCTCCAAGGCGTTCCCGATCAGGTTCACGAAGGCCCGCTCCATGCGGTTGCGCTCGAGCGGCAATTCGATTTCCGAAGGGATGGAGATGCTCACGCCGACCCCCTGAGCTTCGGCCGCCGCCGCCAGAGAATCGCATGCCGCCAAGGCCACTTCCCGCAGCCGGCACATCTCCGGCGCAGCGCTCTTGCCGCGCGACACGTTCAGCAGGTCCTGCAGCAATTCCTGAATGCGCCGGGAGGCGCGATAGATGTTGCCGGCCAGCCGCTTCACGTGCGCGGGCGGCAGATCGGCGTCCACCAGCATCTCGGCGCCGCCGTAGATCGCGGCCAGCGGGTTGCGGAGGTCGTGTACGATGGAGCCGGAGAGGCGCCCGATGGTGGAGATCCGCTCATGGCGGATCAAATCCTCGCGCGCCTGCCGGATGGAGGCGCACATGTTGTTGAACGTGCGGGCGAGCCGGCCCATCTCGTCTTCGCTGGTCACTTCCACTTCGATGGCGTAGTTCTGGCGTGCCACTTCCGCGGCTGCGCGGTCCAGTTGCTTCACCGGCTCCACGATCCGGCGGGCCATCAGATAGGTAAAACCAAGCCCTATGGAAACCGCCAGCGCCCAGATCAGGATGATGGTGGTGTAGAGGCTGGCGATGCGCCGCTCGGCGCCTTCGAACGACCGCAGAATCGAGATCTCGCCCACGGGCTTTCCGGCGATGTCGTTCAGCGGGGTTACCAATCGCGCATACCGCAGAACGCCGTCCGAAACCCGATCGGAGCCAGGAGCGCTGGCGGTCGCCCGAACCACTGCATCGGTCGCCCGCGGGTTCAGCGTCGACACAATGACGCCGCCAGGCGTGGTCACCAGAAACTCGCTGTTGGTCCGCTCCTTGAGCCGTTGTACCACCGAAGCGTCCACGCGATAACCCGCCACCAGTACCTTCAAGAGGCCCTGCCCATGCGTCGAATCCACGTATACCGGAGTCACTGAGATCTGGTACAACTCGCCGTTCTGCAACAGGAAACCGGTGGACTGTTGGGGAAACTTCCGGGCTGCCTCCTGTACCACCTGGAGACTCTTGTCCAACGGGATCGTGGTGACGCCACCCAGTGAAGCGATGACTTTGCCGCTGGCATCGGTCACAAGAAAAATGGGGTTCGCATCGGAGACCTTGGACCACAGCTCGCTGGCGGTGTCTTCAATGGTGGCCCGGTCGCCCGTACTCAATACCAGGCGTACCTCGTTCATGCTGGCCAGCAGGCGGCTCACCGAAGACAGCAGGTCCGCGCGCGACTGGAATAGCGACGTATACGCCTGAAAACTGTTCTCCACCTCTGCCTGCAGGCTGTCCGACATGGTCTGCGTGATGTGCCGCAGTACGAGTTCGCCAGTAAGGGCGAACAGCACCGTAACCGCCACGGACGTGGAGAGCAGGATCTTGGACAGCAGCGACAGCCTGGGGAATCGCCGGCGCATCTATTTGGGCGCTCCCGGATATGTTCCGTTGTTGGTCACGGGGGGATAGGGCGCGCCGAACTTGTTGAGATGCGGCGCCGGGATGAACCCCGTCTCCGAGATGGAAATCAGGGGCAGCGTGAGTCCTTCCTCGGGCACCGTGATGGGGTGCTCGAGGAACTGCAGATTCTCCGGAAGGGCGCGCTCGTAGAAGATGCGCAACCGGTACTCGCCCGGCGGAACGTCGGGGATGCTGAACTTCCCGGTGGACTCGGTCAACACATACCACGGGGTAGGCAGGACCACGATGATCGCGCTCATGGTGGGATGGATATTGCAAAAAACGCGCACGATGCCCGCCTGCTTGAAGACTTCCCGCGCGGAGGTTCCCGGCTTATAGAGTCCGGTATCGAATGGCTGGCCGCTGAAATTAGAAAACGCGTTGTGATAGATCGGATCCCGATTGGGAAAGTCCACCGTGCTGCCCACCGGGACCGCTACCACGTGCGGCTGGAAATGCCTGTCTTTCTGCACCATCTGCACACGCTTGGGTGCCGGTGTTGGCGGGGCGATGCGGTCCGCCCGGTCCAGCCATAGGACCACACCCGAATAGTCCCTGTTCTTGCGCACCGCGGCCTCATGCGAATTGGTAATTTCCACCGAGCCGCTAACGGCCGCCACGGCGCCGGCCGATGCGGGAGCCGGCCACAAAGCCATGCTAAAAAAGATAAGCCAGCGCCAGGTCATAGTGGTTGTTAATTCGGATCCCCCGCCCAATGTAACCCGTACGTAGTTGCGTCGCCTCCAGCCCCAGGATTACATTGGGCGCCAGGTGGTAGTAGAGATTGCCGCCGAAGAGTAGGTTTTTGCCGATGCGCTCTGCTTCCAGATCGTGGTTAGTGTCGTCCTGCTGGCCGGAAAGGAGGTGAAAATCCAGCCGCGGCGCGGCGTGGAGGGTGAGCTGCGCCCAGCCGCCTCGGCTATGCACCGGCAGGGCGCGGCGATAATATATCCAGTAGCCCTGCTGGTAGCCCGCGCCCAGCGGTGTGACATTCTGGCCGTCGTAGAAGGCGCCTGTAAACTCGAACCGCCGCAACGGATTGAAGAACCAGTCGAGCGAGAAGAGACTCGACGCCACCGACGTACCCGCCACGTGGGTCTGGCTGGTGTGGAACCCCGACGCGATCTCCAACCGGCGATCCTCATCCAGATTGTGGAAGAGCTCGAAGCGGCCTTCCACGCCCGGGCGGGCGGCTTCCAGCGGGCCAGTGAGTCCGCTGCCGGCATACGGACCAAATTCGCGCGTCTGGACCACTCCCATTTGGGCGCGTAACCCGGTCGATCGCGCCAGCGAAACATCCTGCTCCACGCGAACTTGCGGCAGCCAGAACCACAAGTTGCCCACGCCGGTGAGCGGTGAGGCCGCAAGCTGGGCCAGCGAGCTCGGCTCCCGAGGGTTGAAGATCGGCTTTTCGACCCCGGCCAGGACACTGCGGTTCTTCCAATCGATTTCCACCGAGCCGGTGCGCAAGCGCATGGCGGAATTGGTCGCGCCGGCGGCGAAATCCATATAGACGGAGCCGTGGACGCTGCCTCCCCAGACCGTCGCCGGCCCGCGGAAATCCAGGCCCACGATGGTCTGCCGCAGGGTTGCGCCCGCAAGTCCAGTACCTGTGGGAGACGCGGTAACAGGGTACTCCGCGCCTCCGTTCTGCTTCGAATTCATGAACGCATTGAACAGCGCCATGCCGGTGAGGCGGATGGGGAATTTCTGCGAGGCTTCGACCTTGGTTTGGGCCAGCTCGGCGATCCGCTGCCCCTGAATGGCAAGTCTGTCCTCGACTGTGGCTGTTGAGCCGGCAGTGGGATTCGCCGTTCCAGCGCCGGGTACGGTTTCCGCTTCCGCGGCGGGTGTGGTTCTGGAGCCTCCTGGAGAATCCAATCTCACGCGGAGGGCGCGCACCTCCTCGGAGAGCGCACGATTTTCCTGCTCCAGCCGGTCCAGACGTTCCAGAATAGCGGCCAGCTCCGGCTGCGTTTGCGCACCTGCCAGCAGCGGCCATAAGAGCACCGCCGGGCCGAACAGCCTATTGAGTCGTACCATCGAGAATCTGCTCCAGTTTCCGTGTCACCTGCGCGGGCGAATACGGTTTAGGGAAAAAAGCGCTGACGCCCAGTTGGGCGACGCGCTCGGGAGTCGCCGGGTCCGTGTCGGCGCTGACGACGATGATGGGCGTGGCGGAAAGCGCGCAATCTTCGCGAATTCGCCGGATCATCTCGAACCCATCCATACGCGGCATGTTCAAGTCCGTGACAATGGCTCGAACCGCGGGACCGGGACGGTGGAGGATGCGTAGCGCCTCGAGGGCCGACGAAGCCAGCAGTACCGAGAGCCCGGGAATCCGCAGGAATGCAATCTCCAGCAGGGCGGCGCTGTTCTCGGAGTCCTCCACAATCAGAACGGCACGCGGGTCCCCACCGCGCGCCTGGGCCTGCGGCACGCTTCCGCCCTCAACAAGCATTCTGATATTGTCCCGCATCCGCGGTGGCGCGGACTACCCCAGCCGGGCTTTAGACCTGTTAAATTGCTACGGCACAAACCGGTAGCCAACGCCATGTACGGTAAGAAAATGACGGGGGGTGACGGGGTCGGGTTCCAGCTTTTGCCGCAATTTCACAACATGCGCGTCCACCGTTCGGGTGTTGGGGAAGAATTCATAGCCCCACACCGAATTCAAGATCATGTCGCGCGTCAGGGGACGGTCCGGGTTATGCAGAAAATAGCACAGCAGGTTGTACTCGGCCGGAGTGAGCTTCAGTTCCTCGCCCTTGCGGCTGACGATGCGCCTTTCGAAATCCACCTCGGCATCGGAGAAATGAATCACCTTGCGCGCGTCCGGGGACGCGCGGCGCAGCACGGCGCGAATCCGCGCCATCAATTCGCGCGTGCCGAAGGGCTTCACCACATAGTCGTCGGCGCCGATTTCCAGCAGCAGGACCTTGTCGACTTCGTCGGCCACGGCGCTGAGCACGATAATCGGCGTGGTCACGCGGGCCGCGCGCAGTTGCTTGCAGATTTCGATGCCGCTCATTCCCGGCAGCCGCAGGTCCACCAGTACCAGGTCGGGCTTAATGGTGACGGCTTTCTCGAAGCCTTGCCGGCCGTCGCCTTCCAGGACCGCCCGAAAGCTTTCCTGTTCCAGCATCACGCCGATGGTGTCGCGCAGGCTCTCGTCGTCATCGATCACCAGAATCGTCTGCATCGGTACTTAGATTGTAGCGGATGCTGGGGCATGCTTTAGCCATGCTTTAGCCATGCTTTAGCCTGCCCTGGAATCAAATAACACAAGACGGCCAGCCAAAGCATGCCCCTCATGCCCCGCCATGCCCCGCCTCACAGCTTGACAACCCGGGCCCGCAACCGGCTTACTGGAAAGGATGCCATTTGTGCCCGTGCTTCGACGTGGGACAGGCGCTTCCGCCTGTCGAGTTGTTTCCAAAACACTAGACTAGCGTGCCCGAACTTCCCGAAGTCGAAACCGTCGCGCGTTCGATCGCCCCACTGGTGGGCCGCCGCATCCTTGCCGCCGAATTCCGCTGCCTGCGCGTGCTCCGCGGCGGAGATCCCGACCGGATGGCGGCGCGCATCCAGGGCCGCCGGATCGCGGCCGTGAAACGCTACGGCAAGTTCATCCTGCTGTCCCTCCAGGGCGGCGGCTATCTTTTGATACACCTCGGGATGACCGGCCGGCTGTTGCTCGGCGGGCCCTCCGGCAAGCACACGCATGCCGTTCTGACGCTCGATCGCGGCGTGCTGCTGTACGACGACAGCCGGCAGTTCGGGTGTCTCGAATTCAGCGAGGAGTTTCCGGAGAGAGTCGCGAAGCTCGGGCCCGAGCCCCTGGAGGTGCCCTACCGGGATTTCGCCTCCGCGCTCAGGCGGCGCAAAACACGCATCAAGGCGTTGCTCCTGAACCAGGCCTTCGTGCGCGGCATCGGCAATATCTATGCGGATGAAGCCCTGTTTCGTGCGGGGATTCACCCGCTCGCCATGGCTTCGCGCCTGCGCGGGGAACGCCCGCGGAGGTTATTCGACGCGATTGTAGCGGTCCTTACGGAGGCCATCGCGGCGGGCGGTTCTTCCATCTCCGACTATGTGGACGCCCAGGGACGCAAGGGCTTCTTTCAGCTCAGCCATCGGGTTTACCAGCGCACCGGGGAACCCTGCGTTACCTGTCATACTCCCATTCACCGCGTGCTGGTGTCGCAACGATCATCGCATTTTTGCCCGAAATGTCAGAAACGTTAGTTCCGATACCGTTGAAACCAAAGCAGCCGGGGTAACGTCGTTAGTGGTGCAAGGGCACCCCGAATCGCGCTAGAGTTGAAGAAAGGCGCTATCCGGAGTGCCGTCAGTTTTGGGCCATCCATTCGTGGTTGTTTTTTGCGAGAATTCTAGAGGAGACTTCTGACGTGACACGTATTTGCCGCTACCTTCCGCTGTTTTTTGTGCTGCTCTTCTCGATCCAGTTTGTCAACGCCCAGAGCGGCTTTGATTTGAACTTTGGGGTTGGCGCCGCCCAAGACAAGGCCTCCAGCACGGGGATCGATCAGAATACGTTTCTGAGCTGTGCGCCCGTTGGAGTCTCGACGTGCTCAGCGACGAAAAACCTGAGTACCGTCATGTTGGGCTTTGGAGGAAACCTGATGCTCTGGAAGAAATTTGGCGTTGGTGCGGAGGTCAGTATCCAGCCCACGAAACAGAGCTACGCCCTGTTGCAGCCGGCGATCACAAGCCTGGGGCAGCCGGCTATTGAACTTCAGTCGCGAGTCACTTTTTTCGATTTCAACGGCATTTTCCAGCCCGTGAATACGAAAAAAGTCGCTGTACAATTGCTGGGCGGTATCGGGGGCGCCAACCTGAAGTTTTACGAAAATGCCTCGGGCGCCAATGCGTTAGTCGGCAGCTATAACCAGAGCCAATACGCCGGTAGCTCGAATCATTTTCAGGTGCACGGCGGGTTCGGTGTGCAGATTTATCTCACCGATCATGTATTCCTCCGACCGCAGTTCGACGTACATTACGTGCACAACCTCTCCCAGTTCGGCAACAACCTGGTGACGGCGGAGATGGTGTGGCTCGGCTACAGCATCGGCGACCGTCCGTAACGGGCTGAGCCCAGTGGGACAGACCATCGTTTTTCGTCGTCTGTCAGCCCAGCCTCTCCCAGTAGCGCCAGGCAAAAAGCAACACGGACACGAATGCCTGTGTCACTCGCCTGTAGTATATTGATACTAAGGGGCCTGGAAAGACCACCAGTATGACGGCCATTGGCGAGACATTGCGCCGCGAAAGGCTGAGGCGCAATCTTGCGTTGGACGAGATCTCTCGCGAACTCAAGATTTCCTCTAAGTTCCTCGAAGCGATTGAAGACGAGCGATTCGACCGGTTGCCGGGCGGCGTCTTCGCCAAGAGCTTCGTGCGCCAATACGCCCGCATGCTGGGCCTCGACGAAGAGGAGCTCGTCGGCGAAGTCGGGCGCGCCTTGGATCCTACACCCGCTGTGCCGAAGTTCGCCGAGCAGCGCCAGCCGCCTCCTTCCGACATTCGTCTCCCGCGCGTGGAGGAATGGGAGGCTGTGGCGGACAGCCGTCGGTCCTCGTCACTGCCCGCACTGGCTCTGGTAGTAGTGATGATGCTGGTCTGCTCCGGCGTCTACGCATGGTGGCAGCGGACGCACCGCCCCGCGACGGTGCACGAAGATGTGGCGGCGCCGGCCGAAACCGCCCGGGCGCCGCAAATGCAGCCAGCCGTTCAGGCGCCGGCGGCTCTGCCCGAAGCGTCTCCACCACTATCCGTTCCGGCGCAACCTCCCACTCAGAACACCGCGGACCGGCCCGCGGGCGATCGGCCGATTCCCGCAAATCCGGAAGGCACGCCTGCTGTCCGAACCGCCAGCCTAGGCGCGGCGGCCGCACCCCCCACATCCGCGTCTCCGCAGGAATCCGTTACTCCCGTCCGGCCTCCCGCCGCGAATCCCAACGCGCCGATCCAGGTGGCGGTGACTGCCGATGAACCCGTTTGGGTGCTGGCGAGAGCCGATGGAAAGTTCTCGTTCTCCGGCACGCTGGAAGCCAACCAGACTCGCATGGTGGAGGCCAACGACACCGTGGTGTTGCGCTTGGGCAATGCCGGCGGCGTCAGCATCAAGCTCAATGGGAAACCGGTCGGCTCGGTCGGGCCCAAGGGGCAGGTACGCACGGTTCAGTTTACTTCCGGCGGCTTCCAGATCGTGGTTCCGCCCAAGCCCTCTTTGCCCCTGGACCTTCTTCTCTGACGCATCGACGCCCGTTGCCGCTTGCGCTCCAGCAAGAGCAGTTCGTTCCTCCGCCGCTTCTTGATGCGCTCGTCCACTTTGTGCCAGAACTTTCGGAAGTAGCTGACAGCCGAGAGCAGCGCGAACACGATCACGCCCCACATCAGGATCTTGCCCGGCAGCAGGAGCGAGGGATGCCGCACGCTCAGCAACATGCAGGAGATGGCCACCACCTGCGAAAACATCTTGGTCTTGCCCAGGTCGCTGGCCTTGATGGTGTAGCCTTCCGCCGCGGCAATGCTGCGCAGCCCGCTGACGGCGAACTCCCGGCCGATGATCAGGATCGCCATCCAACCCGGCAGAACCCGCACCTGCACCAGGGAGATCAGCGCGGCCGAAATCAGCAGCTTGTCGGCGATCGGGTCGAGCAGGGTGCCGATGGTGGTCACCTGTTTCCAGCGCCGGGCCAGGTAACGCAGAGAATATGTACGCAACGCTGGTGGGAAGAATTAACAGTGTCAACCCTGGTGGCGCCGGCTTCCCGC
>JAIQFL010000667.1 GCA_020073365.1 Terriglobia bacterium
ACTTCACATAGATGCGGGTTGGCGCGATGATGGTTTCGCCCAATGTCCCTTCGGAGGCGAAGGGTGATGGCTCATCCCATTTGAGCTTGCTCTTTTCCACGACCTTGCGCACCAGCGAATCCGGCCCGGCGGAACCAATCGCATGAACGGCCGCAGAACGCAGATAGTGCCACACACCATCTGGGTCCCAATCTCATTTCCCGCTGACTTCCAGGTGGTAGCTGATTATGTCCTTTGTTGCGATCGGAAGATTCCGGAATCTGATGTTGGCGGACCGTGGCGAAGTGATCCTGTACCATTTCGCCCCTCCGTGTTCTTCGGGGATCTCCGGCGGTAACTCCTTCTTCACCACCACTGACTCAGTGCTGACCGCATGCTTGTCCTTTGTGAGCAACTGCAGAGTAAACGTGGCGTGTGCATCGGCGTCTGCGCCAACGAAGTCAAAGAGAACGTTAGCGGAAATGGACTGCTGAGTAACAGTGAACTCGATTCGCTGCAAAGACACCAATGCATTGGTTCCTGTGATCAGTGCGCCAGCTTCCTCCGTATCCACCGCGCCATCAACAGAGAGGATGGCCGGGCCAGATGCCGCTGGCTTCAACACCTCACCAGACGGACCTGTAGTCGCTTGACCGGCACGTGACTGCGGGCGGGCCTCCGCCTGCACGGCCGTGAACGAGGCGTTAGCAGTCTCATCCCTGACCAAGGTGTCAGGAGGAAATTCAACATTGAAGTCCCGGGCAGTCAACCTCTGGTTGATATGCAGGGACTCATGCGGCACCGTGCACACGAGTTCAGCGACGACCTTGCCCATCAAATCGGGACTGTTGCCGGGAGCCGCGTACAACTCCTTGCGCGCGATGGCCGGGAAATAGACGCCCCCTGCCTGTTGGATTTCGGGCACTTCAAAGCGCATGTCGATTTCGCCTCCTGGGCCACGCCGGAACTCCTGCTTGCGAATCATGGCGTCATGTTTCAGGTCGATCCACAGTCTCAGCGCGCCTTCGTTGACCTCTGCAACCACCACCTCGCCGCCGAAGAGCATCTCTCTCTCAGGCAGCAGTCTTGCCGTGGGAATTGAGAGCAGCTCCGCTAGATCGGAGGTAATCCGGCGTATCCGCTCCTCCGCAGCATTCTCCCATGGTGGCGCCCTGGTCGGCCACATCAATATTTCGTAAATGTCATTATGCGCCCACGCCCAGAAATCACGATCGTCCTTGATCGTGCCCTGGTGAGCCCCCGGAACATAGCTTTTAGTTCGCTGGCCATCGTAGGCCACTACAGATCCCAGTTGGGGCTCTTTGACGCTAGGGTCAAGCCAGCCGTGGCTAGAGACGAACGCCATAGCGCCACTATACTTGATCCGGATTGCCGCTTTGCGCAGAAACTTATCTGTACCGCGGACCGGATCATTCAGCACCTTACGCAACTCCGATGTGGTGACAAAGTCGATGGTTTGGACTTTTTCCTGACTCGCCCTGACCATCGCAATGAGTTGCTCCTTCGTCAGCGGCGCAGGCTCGGTAGTCGGGACTTCAGCGCGTGCAAGGCCGCAGGTGATTAGAAGCAAGCCAAAGATGAATCGCTTTAGCATTTCTGGACCTTTCCCCGCTATCACGGGTTCTCAATCGGTCCGGTATCCACGACCTCGAAGTCCGCGGCCTTGATGTTCCTGAGCTTGTCTACTTCCTTTCCCTCCCACCATGGGCTGGCCTCGCCCCACAGTTCCATTTCCGTACCGTTATCGGCTATCAGCATCCCATAGGTCTTGAGCGCCTCGGCGATCATCTTGGGCGTGCTGAGCCAATTCGAGGTATCGAAGTCCTTGCGGAGTCGCAGCCGCAAGCCCATTGGCGGCAGGTCCTGGTTGGCGTCCACGCTGGCAAAGCCACAGGCCGGGCTGATCCAGCCTTTTTGCGTCTTCTTTACCGAAACGAGCATAGCGTGCTCGATTTTGCCTGCCTGCACCTCCTGGACCGTCACCAGGCCGGCGAGGCAGGGCAGGCCCGAGGAGCAGCCGCCTTTCTTGCCCACTTGGCGGAGCTTGGCGCTGGTCAGGTCGAAGCACAGGCCACTGAACGTTTTCCACCCCGCCTGCTCCTTGCGCAGCCAACCGAGTTCGTAGAGCTTCTTGTTGGCCGGGTCGAGGATGACACAGCGGTTGCCGAAACTGCCCTTGAGCGCGGCGGCCTCGTCGGGAATGGGGTAGTCGATCATGTCCTGGCTGGCCGGCTCATTCAACTCGAAGTTCACCTTGACCTTTTTCTGGTCGCCGGGAATGGTGAAGATGCGGAAGCCCATCGGTGAGCCATCCTCGTCGCGATGCCCGAAACCCGGGCGCAAGATCCTGGCTTCTCCGATCGAGCGGATGAAGGCGTCAGAGTTCTCGTGGACCTGGGCATCGGCGATGGGCTGGTTCAAGGGATAGTCGCTGGGGAACAAAGTCACATCCCCGTACGGAGTCTTGACCAGGCGACCTTGAGCGGGGGCAGGCGCCTGTTGCGCATCGGCGGCCAGAAGCATGCCCGTGAACAAGAGACCACAGATGATGACGCTGAGTTTCATGATTACTCCTTCACTTGAGGGTTGTCTTGCATTGCTCCGGTCGCCGGGCCAGTGGCGGAGGGCTGCTGGCGGTATTGGGCGAGGAATTGGCGCTCTTTGCCGGTGGAGGCGGAGGTCTTGCCGTCCCAGCGGAGAGCTTTCTCGATTTCGCGGGTGGTTTTGAGCCCTAGCGCGTGAACCGCATCTTCCCACAAGGGAAACTGGCAGGTGTGGTAGGCCGAAGAGGCGAGCAGTGTTGATTGCTGATTGTTGATTGACTGTGGCCCCAGGCTGCGCAGAACCTCGGTGTAGGCGCGGTGGTGCTGGGCCCAGGCGGCGGGGTTTCGCTGCAACAGGCGCTGCATCTCGGCAACGACCGTCTCCCGCGCATCGTTCCCCGCTTCCGCTTTTCGCTTTCGGCTTTCCGCCTTTTTCCCGTAGTACGCTCCCGGGTATTCGTCCAGGAGATCATCCAGGAACACGCCGGAATTGATGGTATTGAACGACCCGTTGCGGGCGATTTCGACGGTCAGGGTGGCTGGGCCACGAACCAGGAAGCGTGTGTAGGTGCCGTACCAGAAGTCGCGGAGACGGGCGTGCGCAAACTCCTGCCTGTCGGCGAAGCCGTCCAGGTTCACCAGGTCAATGCGCTCGTGACGGCTCACGCGCTCCAGATCGGCCGGTACGAGTTTGTCGGCCTGCCCGGCGAAAGGGCGGACCGAGAAGCGGTAATCGCGCAGCCGGTTCACCGAACCGCGCCCATCATCGTTGTTGGCATAGAACGACAGGCAGTAGGTGCCGGAAGGGATG
>JAIQFL010000255.1 GCA_020073365.1 Terriglobia bacterium
GGGCGCCGATCGCGCCCTTGGGTTCCATTTTCATTTGATTTCGGACGTCCTCCTTTCGTCGCGGAGGACAAAGACTGAACGGCGTCCTGCAGAGCCTCACGAGCCGGAAGAAAGGAGTGTCATCCACCTGGTCTTGGTGTACCCAATTTCAGGATCATCTTGCATTGGAAACGATTCCTAATTTCAGGATCATCCTTGGATTGGAAAATGCTCCTAGCCGATCGCAAGCGGCGGAGACCTCAAATACGGGGAGGCATTGACACCGCATCCTACCCATTGGTAGTCTACACCTAGGTAATCTATGCCTAAAACCACCGCTCCCTCACGGTCGCGGCTCCGCAACGCCGTCGGAAGCAACTCGTGCCGGGGATTCAGGCGGTGCTGAAGCTGGCGTGAGGAGGAGTGGCTCAGACGGATCTGGTATCTGCTCAACCGGCGGCGGTTCGAACGGCTGATGGCGGACGAAATGGCTGTTGGTTCAGGCCATCGGTGAAGGGGCGGATCGGGAGCCGGTGGCACTGTTGAGCAGGCGATTTTGGGAGCGGCGGCTGGGAGCCAACCAAGCCGTGGTTGGCCAGTTCGTCCGCATAGCCGGCAAGCCCGTACGCGTGGTCGGAATCGTGTCAGTGCCGAGAGAGAGAATCGCTGTCTGGATGCCCCTGGTGAAACAGCCGTCCGTGGTGGAGTGCAGCACGCTACTGACGGATGGGGGGGAGGGGTGTGGATGTCCGGCCGTCTCAGCTCCGGTGTGGGGCTGCGCGCAGCCGAGCAGGAAACCCGTGCGTTAGCGGCGAAGCTGCGGGAAGAGCGGCCCAAAGAGGTTTGGAAGGATGAGTGGCTGGCCGCCAAGCCCTTCAGCCATCTGGATACCGAAGGGGTTGCCGCAGCGCTGATGGCGGCAACGTTGGTACTGCTGCTTCTGATCGTGGCATGCACCAACCTGGGGACGCTGCTGCTGGCGCGCGGAGTGGCGCGCGAGCGCGAGATCCGCACGCGGATGGCGCTGGGGGCGGATCGCCGCCGCGTGATCCGGCAGTTGCTCACCGAGAGCGTGCTGTTGGCTGTGTTGAGCAGCTTCGCGGCTTTGGTCCTCAGCTCGATTGCGGTCCGGATGACGCAGTCGCGTTCCGACACTCCGGAAGGCTGGGGAGTGGCGCCTGACTGGCGGGTTCTGGCGGCCACATCGGCGATCGCGCTGGTGGCCGCAGCCGCTTTCGGACTGGCCCCGGCCTTGCGGCTGACGAGCCTGGCGCCGCGGGCCGGGAGTGCGCGTACCGTATTCCTCGCCGTGCAGGTGGGGCGAGTTGCGTGCTCCTGATGGTGTCGGGGCTGCTGATGCGGAGCTTCGAGCGCCTGATTGCCACGGACCTGGGGTTCGACTACGGCCGGGTGGTGGTCATCGAGCCGGGCTTGGGCGATCACGGATAGTATTCCGGGAGGTCAGATGGGAAGCCTGCCCTACTCGTGCCGTAACGCCTCGCTCGGATCCACGCGCATCGCCTTTCTCGCGGGCGCCGTCGTCGCCAGCACCATCACCGCTGCAAACAGTCCTATCGCCGCGAGGTACGCCACCGGGTCCAGCGGCCGCAGTCCGAAGATCTCCTTGCGCAACGCCGATGAAATCCCCGCCGCGCCCAGCATGCCTCCCACAAACCCGATCCCCACCGGCCGCAGCATCGGCGTCAGAACCGCTCGCACCACCTGCGTCCCGCGCGCGCCGAGCGCAATCCGAACCCCGATCTCCCGCGTGCGCTGCCCCACCGTGTAGCCAGTAAGACCTGCCAGCCCGAATGGCCGCCAACAAAGTTGCCAGCGTGCCCAGCGACCCCACGGACAAGTGGCGAGCTGCGCTCGCCAGACAGCCGGAACCGCCTGTCCCACCAAGCTGTGATCTTTAGTACAATGTGGTGAGTCGCACAGTACTAAGCGGTTGAACCGGTCAAATGGCCGATACCGTCTTCTTTTCACAAGGGTTATTCTTACACAAGCGGGCAACGCTGCGATTAGCGAGCGACTGGCCCACGCTGGGGGGCGTCCCATGAGTTGCGGTACCGAACTAGTACTTGCTTTCGAAGATCCGCTGACCTATCTGCCGCGCAAGCCGATACAGGAATTCGGCAGGCGAGAGGTGATCTACGATCGCCAGCATCCGTGCCCCGGCCTTTACGTCGTGATTATGGGGCGCGTGAAAGTCACCACTTCGAGCGATGGCTTTGAAACCATCGGTCGCATTGTATCGTCCGAAGGGCTTTTCGGGGAATCCGCGCTGATCGGCGCGAGGGACCGAGTGGAATCCGCCGTGGCGCTCGACCCTACCAGCGTCATGTGCTGGACCCGGACCGACATCGAAGAGCAGATCGAACGCGAGCCGCGCCTGGGACTCGCGCTTTCGCAATATCTGGTACGGCAGTGCATCGAACTGCAGGAACGCATCGAAAGCATGGCGGTGCACAAGACGCCCCACCGCGTCATGCTGGCGCTGCTGCAACTGGCTGGGTCGGTGGGTGTGCCGATGGCTGACGGCTCTACGCGAATCGGTTCCCTGACGCACGTTACGATTGCCGAGTACGTGGGCACGTCGCGGGAGATTGTGACATTTCAGATGAACCGGCTGCGCCGGATGGGACTACTCCGCTATTCGCGGAAGGCCATCGATATCTATGAGCCGGCCATGCAAAAGGCATTCCGCGAGCAGGACATCAACTCCACTCAACCGCCAAGGGTCGTCGCCAGTCAAATGGCGGCACTCGCCGAACTTTAGACCAAGCCGCGCCGGATGGCTTCGCGGACGACGGAAGCCGTTTCGTGAACATCCAGCTTGCACATGATGCTGGCGCGGTGGGTTACCGCAGTCTTAAACGAGATTCCCAGCGCCGTGGCGATTTCTTTGCTGGTCTTGCCGTCCACCATCAGGGCGAGCACCTGGAGTTCGCGTTTGGAGAGGCCGTTCCGTGTCGGGGCGGCAACTGTCTCGGGGTTATTCCCTTGATTATTCCTCGAGGACAGCAGGTGTTCGATGACGGACTCCAGCTCGCGGCTGTTCGATTCCAATCCGTCCAGGGCGACCTGCTGCTCCCGGATGACGGCACGGAGCGGATCCAAACCGGAAGGGGTTACATTCGCGTCCCGTGGCTTCGCGGCGTCTGCCATTGTGTAGTCTATAACCATCGTAGTCTCTTACGGAGATGAAGAACGTACTCAATCGTACACGAAATGGAACGCCTTCTTCAAATCTTCCCACGCTTCCCGCTTGGCGCCTTGGTTGTACGGCCGCAGCAGATACGAGGGGTGATACGTAACGATAACCGGAATATCCCTCCAATGGAACCACTTGCCGCGCATCTTGGTAACCCCTTCCTTGTGACCGGTAAGAGCTCGCGCGGCCGTGCCCCCCAAGGCGCAGATGGCCTTTGGCCGTATGGCCATCAACTGGCGGTACAGGAATTGGCCGCAAATCTCCATTTCGTCCGGTTCAGGGGTGCGGTTCCCCGGCGGGCGGCACTTTACGACATTGCAGATGTAAACATCGTCGCGCAGCAGGTGCATCCCTTCCTTCTTCGCGGTGTTCTCGATCATCTGCGTGAGCAACTGGCCGGCGCGGCCGACAAAAGGAATCCCCTGGGCATCTTCATCGGCTCCGGGGCCTTCGCCCACAAATACCAGGGGCGAGCGCTCATTACCGACCCCGAAGACGATTTTGCTGCGGCCCTCATGGAGCCGGCAACGGTGGCAATCTCCGATGTCGTTGAGGATTTGAAATAAGGTGTCTCCCTGGGGGGCCAGAGCCGGCAAGTCCGGCAGTTCCGCAGTGGCGGGCTGATGACCTGCCGGTTGGTCCGGCTCGGCGGAGGGAGGCTTGGGTGCGGCAGGTCGTTTGTACAACGTTTGAATCCCCAGGTCCCGATAGAACTCCAGGTATTTGCGAAGAAGATCAGTTTCCATTGGCGGCGTGCAGGGCCAAACGCAATCTCAAAACCTGGTCGAAAATGCAGTCGGCAACCTCGCGCTTGGGGGCGCGGGGCAGGGGGATGGTCTCGCCTGTCCGCAAGGCCAGGATGACTTCGTTCTGGTCGGATTCAAATCCGCTGTCGCTCACCCCCACAAGGTTGCCCACCACCATGTCACAGTTCTTGGATTCCAGCTTGCGGCGGGCCTCTTGCTGCAGATTCTGGGTCTCCGCGGCGAAGCCGACCAGCAGCCGGCCGCCTTTCTTACGCCCCAGTTCCGCCAGGATATCGGGAGTGGGGTCGAGCTCCAGGGAAATCCGAGCAGCGGTCTTCTTGATCTTGTGGTCCGGGACCTTGCTCAGATGGAAGTCCGCCACCGCCGCGGCCTTGATGACGATATCGGCGGCGTCGAGATTCTCGAAGACTTTCTGGCGCATCTCGACTGCGGTGCGCACGGCAACAACTTCCACTCCGTGCGGAGCCGGCAGGTGCACGGGGCCGGAGATCAGGATTACGCGCGCGCCGCGCGCGGCCGCGGCTTCCGCCAGGGCGTACCCCATCTTGCCGCTGGAGCGATTGGAGATGTACCGCACCGGGTCGAGCGGCTCCTGCGTGGGACCGGCCGTGATGAGCACGGTTTCTCCCGCGAGATCTCGGCGCTTGTGCGCTTCTCGTCCGATGGCCTCGACGATGGCCTCCGGGTCCGCGAGGCGGCCGGGACCCGTCATCCCGCAGGCCAGGTACCCGCTATCGGGTTCTACGATCCGGTGGCCGCGCAAGCGCAGCGTGTCGAGGTTTGCCCGTGTAGCCGCATGCTGCCACATGTTTACGTTCATCGCGGGAGCCACCAAGACCGGGCCGGTGAAAGCCAGGTACAAAGTGGTGAGAAAATCGTCCGCCAGCCCGTGGGCCAGCTTGGCGATCAAGTCGGCGGTGGCGGGGGCGATCACCAGCAGTTCGTGCTCCTGGGCTACCGAGATGTGCTCGATGGCGCTCTCGATGGCGAACAGGTTCGTGAGCACTTTTCGTCCGGTAAGAGCCGCGAAGGTCAAGGGGCGGACGAACTTCTCCGCGGCCTTGGTCATCACCACCTGGACCTCGTGGCTCTCCTGCATCAACAGGCGCGCCAGTTCGGCCGCCTTGTAAGCCGCGATTCCGCCTGCTACGCCAAGTATGATTTTCATACGCACGGTGGCACGGGCATTCTTGCCTGCGTGTCCGGGGCACAAACCACACAGGCAAGAATGCCCGTGTCACTCGGAACTAGATGGCCGGTTCCGGCAGCGGCAGGTTCTGCACGGGGCCAGTGAGGCTGTACTTCACCAGGCCGCGCCGGACTTCCTCCATCGCAATCACCGTCGGCTTCTTGGAAGACGTGGGTAACACCGGCCGCGCCCCGCCCTGCAATTGCCGGGCGCGCTTGGCCGCTACGATAATGAACCGGTACGTGCTCTGATCGGGGTCGTCCGGGATAGTGCAGTGCGCGTTGTTGCGGGGAGCTTTGTCACCCATGTTGTCCATACCTCTTTAACCTTGAAATGTTTCCAGAATGGGCCGGATTTGATCTTCGATTCTGGTCCTCCGTACGCCTTGAGGGAGCCAGAATCAACACGGTAACAGCTTCCGGGAATCCGATTCTTCAATTGTCTCGCACCTTGGACGTCAATGTCGAGTACCAGTCTTATCTCATACAAGAGGTTGGGCGCCGCTGTCCGGGTTTTGACAGGAGCGGGCCGCCGCACACCATTTGCCGCGCTTCCCGAGGGGCTTCACCCTACCTGGCAGGCCTCCAGGCAGGGCCATGTTGTTCCCCTCATCATGAACTCCGTGGGAAGCAGTACTTCCGGAATTGCCGCGCACGGCGTCCTGGTCTTTTCAATGGCCAGGCGCGCCAGTTCCCGGCCCAGTTCGAGAAAAGGGTTGTGAACCGTGGTCAGGGGAGGATTGGTCAGGCGCGAGTCCGGTATGTCGTCGAACCCGATCAACGAGCAATCCTCAGGCACTCGCAGACCGCTGCGCCGCAATTGCTCCCACACACCCAGGGCGATATGATCGGAAGCCGCGAAGATGGCCGTGGGCCTGAGCCCGCGTCGCAGAATCGCCTCCGTCGAGGTGAAGCCGTTTTGAAAACTATCCGGCGCGAGGCCCACAACCTGAGCGATGGGCTCCAGACCGGCCTCCGCAATGACGGCGAGATAGGCTTGATGGCGGCTGGAGAACCAGGGCTGGGAGATATCTCCGATAAAACAGATGCGCTTATGCCCCAGCCGCACCAGGTAGCGGACCGCTTCCACCGCCCCGGTTCGGTCGTCCGAACGGGCCTGGTCGACGCCCCGGTGTGGCGCGGTTCCTACCAGGTTGTTGCCATACAGCACATACGGAACGCCGGCGGCTTCCGTGGCTTCGATCAGGTTGGGGTAGTTGGTGCCGGCCAGGATCAGGCAATCGGCGATGCCGTGCTCCCGCAGCAGCGCCGGCAGTTTCAGCTCCAGGACCGGCGTCTCCGCGGTGTAGTCCAGTCTCTTGAACACTACGAAATACCCGTGTTCCTCGCAGTATTGCTCTGCCCCCTGGAGCATCCGCGCGTGCATGGGATGCAGAAACTCGCGGTTGCTGAGTACGAAGCTGATGATCGGGCAGGTCTCATGCGAGGGCCGCCGTCCGCGTTCCGCCCGGACATAACTCAGCGTCCGGGCGGCTTCCGTAACCCGGCGACGGAGCTCCGGGTCCACGTCCCGCCGGTTGTTCATCACCCGGGATGCCGTGCCCAACGACACAGCGGCCTTGGCCGCCACGTCCACGATGGTCGCGCGCTTTTTTCGCTGATGTTGCCGCACGGGATGAGGATAACACAGATTCCACAATGTTTCATGAAATAGAAATCTCAAAATGCGAAAGGAGATCCCCGGAATATCCAAGAAACCATAATCTGTGGCTAGTCGGTTTAACAGATTTTCATGGATTTTCATGAATATCTCTTGAATCGGCGTTCATTGAGCCGTATAATCGGCCACAGAGCGGGAAACCGCTCTCCAGGTCTCATGGAGGAGTCATGCCACGACGCACCCTGATCCTCGCCATCGTTTTTGCGTGCCTGTGCGGGGCACAAGAGTTCCGGTCTACATTGACGGGAAAGGTCACGGACCCTTCCGGGGCGGTTGTGCCCAACGTGAAGGTGGTCGCCACCAAGTCCGACACCAACAGCCATTTTGAGACCGTCAGCAACGCCGACGGCCTCTATACCCTACCTTTCTTGCCGCCGGGTCCGTATAGCCTGTCCGCCGAAGCAGGCGGCTTCAAGCGATTCGTGCAGTCCGGCATCCAGATTGGCAGCAACACACGCATCGGTCAGGACATTGTGCTGGCTTTGGGCCAAGCTACCGAATCGGTGACCGTTACCGCGGACGCGGCGCAACTCGAAAGCGTCTCGGCTTCGGCCGGACAGGTCATCACCACCCACGAGGTGGAAAGCCTC
This sequence comes from Terriglobia bacterium, assembly GCA_020073365.1. Lineage (GTDB taxonomy): Bacteria > Acidobacteriota > Terriglobia > Bryobacterales > Bryobacteraceae > JAIQFL01. The sequence goes on from JAIQFL010000255.1 coordinate 7,423, forward strand.
CCGGTGAACGGGCGCGCGCCCATGGATCTGGCGATTCTGGGCTACGGCGTGGTGAATACCGGCGTCCGCGACCAGAACCGTCCGTTTGAGAACAGCGGTTTCTCGACGTTCGCCATGGGCGGCGCGGCGACCGGCGCCAACGCAGCTTTGCTGGATGGTGTTCCCAACATCGGGACCCTGGGCCAGGACAAGACGCGCGTGTCGTTCAGCCCGCCGGTGGATTCCGTGGTGGATGTGAAGGTGGAAGCCTTTAACGTGGACGCTTCCTACGGTGGCTTCGGCGGCGGGACGGTGGAAGTTACTACCAAGGGTGGCACCAACCAGTTGCATGGCTCCGCGTCGGAATTCAACCAGCTCTCAAACCTGGCCGCGACTCCCTTTTTTACCAACGCAGCCAAGCTTCCCAAGCCGCCCTACCGCCAGAATCTCTGGAGCGCGACGGTGGGCGGCCCGATTTGGGTCCCCAAGGTGATCAACGGGAAGGATAAACTCTTCTTCTTTTTCACCTACGAGGGATTTCAGGATGCCTACGCCACCCCGGCGTACTTCACGGTGCCCACCACCGCCGAAATGCAAGGAGATTTTTCGCGCCTGCTGTCGCTCAACAACAGTTCCAAGAACTACACCCTCTATGACCCTCAGAGCGCCAAGCTCAGCGGCAGCACCATCACGCGCACGCCATTTCCCAACAACATCATTCCCCAGACGAGTCTGAACCCCATCGCCACCAAGTTCCTGAGTTTGTATATGCCCCCGTCGAACACGCAGGGCATCTACGACGACACCAACAATTACCTTTCCCCCGAAAATACCGTCGACAAATATCACGCCTTTTCCGGCAGAAGCGATGTGAACATCAGCAACCGGAACAAGCTCACGATCATCGGGCGGACCAGTAACTGGTGCCAGACCGGTCCCAGCGACATCGTCCTGAACCTGGCTTATTCGCAGCATCCCATCTGCCGCGATCTGTGGGGAGGGATGGTCGATGACATTCACACGTTTTCGCCCACTTTCGTCGGCGACCTGCGTGCCGGGGGTAATCGCTATCAGCAGTATTCGTTCCAGGCGAGCGTGGGATACGACCCGTCGCAACTGGGATTCCCCTCTTATATTGCGACAAACTCGCCGCACCTCATGATGCCCTTATTTACGTTTTCCGACGGTTATGCGGGGAATGCCGCACCTTCCTCCAACTACATCAGTCAACCGTACAACACCTATCAGATCTTCAACAGTTACACGAAGTCGCTGGGCGCCCACACCATCAAGTTCGGCGGCCAGGCGCTGTTGCAGGATTTCAGCAACCTCACCTGGCTGAACTCAACCGGCGGCTACACCTTCGACGCCGGAACCTGGGTGAAGGCCGGCAACGGCGCCTCGAACCCCACCCTGGGAGGATCGATGGCGGAATTCCTGTTAGGTCTGCCCACCAGCGGCAGCTTCGACATTAACTCTCCGGCCAAGGACGACTCCTGGTACGACAGTTTCTTCCTGAACGACGACTGGCATGCGCGCTCCAATCTTACGATCAATATGGGACTTCGATGGGAATATGACGGTCCCACCACGGAGAGTCATAACCGCCAGACCGTGGGCTTCGATCCGGCGGCGGCCAATCAGGTGACCCAGGCCGCCGCAGCGGCATATGCCAAAAACCCGCTCACTCAGTATCCGGGCGTCGCCTACCAGGCTACCGGAGGACTGCTCTTCGCTACCCCAGACCATCGTGGCTCCTATGCCACTTCTCACAAGTCGTTCTCTCCCCGGTTCGGCCTGAGTTGGTCGCCTGCCGGAATGCACAGCAAAACCGTGATTCGCGCGGGTGTGGGCATCTTTGGATATAACTACGGCGTACTGCTCAGCCAGCAGCCCGGCTTCAGCGTAAGCAACGCATACGTGGCCACTAACAACAGTTCTCTGAGCCCGGCAACCACATTGAGCAATCCCTTTCCCAACGGGATCCAACAACCCGCGGGCGCCGCTCAGGGCGTAAATACCTTTCTGGGACAGAGCGTGACTTACTACAATCCCAACCTGAAGGATGAGTACAGCCTGCGATGGACCTTCGACGTTCAGCAACAACTGCCTTATGACACGGTTCTGGAAGTTGGCTACATGGGGAATCACTCTGTCCACCTAGTGACGAATTACAGCCTGACTTCTCTTCCGGCGCAGTATTTGAGCACCTCGCCGTTCCGCGATACGCCCACGATCAACGCGCTCGCCGCGGTCGTTCCAAACCCTCTGTCCGGGCTGCTGCCTGGCACTACGCTCAATGGCACCACCACCGCCGTCTCCAACATCTTGCGGCCGTTCCCCGAGTTCACCGGCGTCACTGAGAATACCCTGAACAACGGGGGTTCCTATTACCACTCGCTGAATATCAAGTTACAGAAACGTTTTTCCCGCGGTCTGCAGTTCGTCATGAACTACGATTACTCCCGGCTGATGGAGCGCATCAGTTACCTTAACGGCGGCTCGTACGCCCTCGAAAAACGCGTCTCCATCTACGACCGGCCCAACAGCTTCGTTTTGAGCGGCACCTACGAACTGCCAGTCGGCAAAGGCAAACAGTTTGGAAATCACATGAATGCCGCGCTCGATGGCGTCCTGGGAGGCTGGTCGATTGCCAGCATCTATGAATTGCACAGCGGGGCGCCCCTCGCCTGGGGCAATCTGATCTATCTCGGCGCGCCCCTGAACTATGACGCCGAGAATGTGAACCACTCATTCGACACAACTGCGTTCAATACCGCGTCCAGCCAGCAGCTTTCGCAGAATTTCCGCACCTTCCCGACGCAGTTCAATAATCTCCGCGTGGACCATACCAACAACATCGACATCACGCTGACCAAGACCTTCACCATCAAGGAGAGAGTCAAGGTGCAATTCCGCGGCGAGTCGTTCAACCTGTGCAACAAGCCGCTGTTCGCTTCGCCGACCCTGACCGCGACCACGTCCAACTTCGGAACCATCGGAAGCCAGACGAACAACCCGCGGTATATTCAGTTTGGGTTAAGGGTAACGTTCTGAGTGGGATAGTGACAGGCCAAAGGGCCTGTCCCACCGGCGGACCACCGGACCAAGCAGGCCCGACGGCATCAGTGGGGAGTCGGCCCGGAACTTGGTGATGTTGGTGCGGGTCAACCTGTGGTCCGGGGGGAGTTGTTGGTCGCCGATCAAGCGGTTGGGCCAGAGGTTAGTGACCGCGACCTCCAAGTCGTTCCAGCCCGGCTTGGCGGCTTGGTCCAGTGCGATCCCGAATGGTTTCTTCCATAGGATCCCCAGATCCCGGCCGTTCAGTCGCACTTGCGCGATTTCCCGGACATCGCCCAGATCCAGATACAGGGTCCGGCCGGCCTGCGGTTGGCTGCCCGGCAGAAAGAATCGTGCGGAGTAGGTGGCGGTTCCGGAGTAAAAGCGAATTCCGGGATCGCGGTTTTCGGTCCACGATTCAAGCCGGTTGAAACTCACACTCGCCGGCGCGTCCCAGCCCGGGGTGAATCGCACGGTCCAGGGCCCTTCGATGGCTGCCGGTTCCGGCGCGGCAGGGACTTCCACGGTAAACGCTTCGCCGCCCGCGGTTTTGACGGCATAACGGCCGGGCGCCTGGGTCGCCAGATCGGCCGTCCCATCCCCATGCAGGCGGAGCTCAACCGGGGCAGGGTCTTCGGTGACGGCGGCGGTCCAGGGGAAGTACTGCTTGCCCTCCTTGGACAACTGAACCACGCGCCGGCCGGCAGGTTGGCGCAGCACTACAAAGACGCTGCCGTTCGGTTCCAGCCACAGCGGCATGCGGGTACGTCCATCCGGGGTGAAATCGTAGACCGGTTGGGGCTCGGTCTTGCCGGTATCGGGATGCCACAACTCCGGCGCTTTGCCACGGGTGCGGAGGGTCACCTCGGCATAGACGGACTGCGGGCGGGTGTTCCGAATGAAGTACAGGTCCACGCCCGCGGACTCGCGGTGTATGTAGTCCAGACGCCTTGGCGCGCCGTTGGCCTGATATTCGAAGTCCGGAGGAACGCCCAGAGCCGCCAGTGCGTCCCGGGTGCCCATGTGGGCGAGGTCACCGGGCAATTGGGGGGCCGCTCCTGTTTCCTCCTCGATGCCCATGGGGTGCTGAGGCAGGGATCCCAACACGGTGGCACCATCGGCGACGAGTTTGCGAATGGCCCGCACGGTGGTGAGCGACATCCCTGCGCCATCCGCCAGGACCATCAAGCGGTACGATACACCGTCGGGCAACACAATCCGGCCGTTCTGCACGCTCATGCGATGGACCAGCGCGTTGGCATCCGTAACGTCGTAGTCGTAGCCGGGAAGCACCTTGGCCGGATCCGAGCCCTTCAGCCGCGCGAAGTTGGGCACCTGCTCGCCGTAAAAGTACACCACGTCCGCTACGGGCCGGCCCTGTTGCAGCAGAAACTGGCTGCGGTTTACATAACTGAGGAACGCGCCCGCCTGGTTCCACCAGGTGACGTTGGGGTTCAGGTGCGTACCGGCAAAGTACTCCTGGCCGGGCAGGCCCATCTCCTTGGGCGAAGAAGTGAACGTATGCCAGATGAGGCGGTTCAGACCTTCGCAGAAGGCCTGGTCGAGGGTGGGTTTCAGATTGTCCCAGAGGGACTCCTCCCACTGTGGGCCAATGCTGGTCATGCCCTCGGCGGCAACCAGCGTTTTGCCATAGATGTGGGCGGCGCTGGAGCCCTCCTTCACGAAGAAGCGCTCGTCGTCGCGGGTGCGGTGGGTGGCCGAACGGGCCCAGAATTCGGTTTGCGGAAACGCGCTTACGCCCAAGGTCTCCAGCGCGTCGATGGGGGCTCCGTGCGGCCCGCCCGACTCCGGGTGGATGCCCAGACCCGCGCGCGCCGCCAACTCGGCGAAGGGCGCGTAGTGCCGGCTGATGATGAGATCGCCAATGGTGCGGCGGAAGTCGTTCAGAAAGCGATTGCTGGTTTCGCGGCTGTCCAGGATGCGCCCGGCGATCACGGGAAGGTACGGCAGCACGTCATAGCCGCGGAGCTGCTTGAATTCGTCGCGGAATTTGGCGGTCCAGTTCAGGCCGCCCAGCTCCCAACTGTCGGTGACCAGGTAGCGCAAAGCGCCCGAGTAGGGACGCGCGTCGGCCAAGAGCGGGTCGACGTTTTCACGCCAGTAGGCTTCGAGCGCGCCGCGGTCCAGGTAGTCGATGGCCAGGCCTTGCCAGGCGCCGCTCGAGGTGGAGATCCTGGCGCCCGAGCTGGTGTATCCCACACGCAGGATCTCCCAGGTTCCAGCCGGCACGCGCCACTCCAGTGAGCCGTCCGGCTGCATGCGGGCGGTCAGATCCGCAACGTCGCGCGTGCGGGCGTCCTCTTCACCGGGCGCTGGCGGGTAGTCCTCCAGCAGGGGCACGGTAGGAGGCATGGACATCCCGAGCTCCTGGGTGGCGGATTTCATGGCAAGCTGGCGGATGGGATGCCGCGGCGCGCTGGACCCCTCCGCGCCAGGCCCGGCGGAACCGGGCAGCGGTTTCCCATGAGCCAGCGGATAGGCCAGCACCGCCACGTCGCGGTAAAAGCCGTTGCGTTGCGGCGGCTCTGCCAGCAGTTGGTGGAACTCGGCAGGCCCATTCACTGCGACGCGGGAGAAAGTGAGCAGCTTGGCCGCCTGTTCCGGCTTCACCAAGGGCCCGCCGAGATTCCAGCCGCTCTGGATATTGAGGCTGATTTCCAGGCCCAGCCTCGCCGCCTCCTGGAGCGCGTGCCGGTAGAGAACGCGCCACGCGGGGCTGCCAAACATGGGCCCGGCGGGCACGGCCCGATTGCCTTGTTGTTCCGATCCGTTGGCGTCCACCAACAGAGCGCCACCGTATCCCTTGGCCTTCATCTCCTCCAGGTCGCGCGTGATGGCGGCCTCGGTGGTGTTGCCGTTCAACCACCACCAGTAACAGCGCAGGCGGGCTTCCGGTGGTGGGTTGGTGAAGCCTTCTCGCAGCACGTCGCGACTGGGCGCGGACAGAATGGGGACGGCCAGCGCCGCCACCAGGACCAGGCCGCCTGCCAAGCGCAGGCGGCGGTCAGGTCTTGGCTGATTCATAAGGGCTTGCCCTGGAGCGTCAGGAGCGTCAGAAGTTCAACTTCAACGCAAGCTCCACGATACGCGGGTCGTTGACTTGTCCGATACCGATCACGCCGGTGGTGGTGTTGGGGCCTCCGAATACCGGAGTGTTCGCCAGGTTATAGGCGTTGGCGCGAAACTGCAGCTTGGCCTTCTCGTGGATCTGGAACGTCTTGAACAACGAAAAGTCCACGGTGGTGGGAACTTCGGTACGGATGCCGGGCAGGTTACCGCTCAACGTGCGCAGCGTGTACGGCGGCGGCTGGATGAAAGCCACAGGCTGGTTGGCGTCAACGCAGTTTTGCCGCGCGCCCGTGGTGCTTAGGGTGCAGGTATTGAACCAGTGCTGATACGTGGGGTTGTCCAGCTTGGGGTTGACTCCGGTGGAATACACGCCACCCGGCGCGCCCACCAGGGACCCGTTGAGATACCGGAGGATGCCGTTGGCTTCCCAGCCGCCCAGCACGTTGTGCAGGAGGCCTTTACTATTCGCGAAAATCGGCAGCATATAGGTCATGCTCAAGGTGACCACTTTGGACGGCTCGCCGCCCTGGCCGCGCGCCAACTGCGACCAATCGTCCTGGTCGTTCAGGTAACCCGTTTCCTGCATGATCTTATTCCAGGTGAAGCTGAGCCTTCCCTGGAGTCCGGCCTGGAGGCGTTTCTCCACTGAAACCTGCATGGAATTGTAGAGGCTCTTCCCTATGGGATGGGTGGATTCGCTGATGCCGCCGAACTCGGGGTACGGTACCTGCAAGCTCTGGTAGGCGACGGTGGCGTTGTTCAAGCTGGATCCGGGCAACTTGCCCGCCATGGGATTGGTCACCTGACCGACCAGCGTGGTGCTGGGTACCGGAGGTGTGATGCCGGGCAGGGCATAGAACGAGCGCGGCAGGAAATTGATGGCCTTGGTGACCGGCAACTGGGTGGCATAGTTGCCGGCGAAAGCCACTTCCAGCAACGTCTGCCCGGGCAGTTGGTGCTGAATCGCCAGAGAGTAGTTGTAGACCTTGGGGATGGTGCGGTTGGGATCGGCGAACGTGAAGCCCTGTCCCTGTTGGGTAGCCAATCCCAGGCTGCTGCCCGTGGGCACCAGGACCCCGCCGGGGAAGGGACTAGTCAGGCCGTTGGCCGGAGTCAGGCCTGCGTCGTTGGTACTCACATAGCCGGTCGAGGCGCTGTAGCCGGTGTTGCCGCCGGTCTGGAAGGTGACGGAATAGTTCGTGCCGAAGCCGCCGCGCAGCACCGTATTGTTGCCCAAGCGGTAAGATGCGCCGATGCGGGGTCCCCAGTTGTTCAGGTCCCTGACGAACGGGAAGCGGTGATTGCTGTCGGTGAACAGCAGGCCGCCTTTCAAGGTCAAGCTGGGCACCTGCGACTGCAGCGGGTTGGTGGCATTAATATCGAAGCCCGCGTTCTGGCGATTATAGCGCTCGCTCATGGGGGATTCGTATTCCCAGCGCAGCCCCAGGTTCAAGGTCAACTTGGAGGTGATGCGCCAGTCGTCCTGTATGAAGAATCCCTGATAGATCTGCTGGAAGGCCGAGGCGATGGTGTAGCTGACTCCGCCGCCCGAGGGCCAGCCGAGCAGCAGCGAAGCCCATGGGTTACCGGCGGTGGCGCTGCCGCTTTGCGCATTCTGCTGCGTGAAGCCGGCACTGAAGCTGAACGGATTGATGCTGGATGCGGGAGTGTTATTGTTCGCCTTCATCACGTACAACTCCCCGCCGAACTTCAGACTGTGTTTTCCGATGGTCTTGTTGACGGTTCCCGAAAGCGAATGGTCGAAGGTGGTGGTGTATTGGCTGGTGGTGGGGGTGCCGGTGCCGGCATTGCCGATGGTACCGGTGAAGCCATTCCCAATATTCAGGCCGGGGTAATTCAGGTGCGGCGCCTGCGCGATGAACTGCGGCGTAAAGCCCAGCTTGCTGATGTCGTAATTGTCGCCGTAGAGCCCGACCTGGAAGGGGTGGAAGATGAACCCGTATTTCACGTCCAGAACGGTGGTGGGAGAGAGAGTATCGGTCCAGGCGATGCTGCCTCCGTGGTTGTTGCGGAAATGCAGATAGCCGGGGCTGGCGGCGGGATTATCCCATCCGTAGGTGGGGAATAGCTGGTGCCGGACGTTGGAGAAACCCATCATGGTCAGCCGGTTCTTTTCGTTGATCTGGTGATCCACGCGGGAGGAGATGGAGTGATACTGGTCCTGCTGCGAGTTCGGGCTCACCACGTAATTATTGAATCCGCCCAGAGTTCCCGGGATGTTCGGCAGAGGGTAGTCGTTGATCAGCGCCTGGCCGATCTTGTTGATCTGCGACGGTGGAATGATGTTGCCCACCAACGGCTGCCGGATGAAGGTGGTCTTGTCGGTTGAGAAGGGATCATAGATGATAACCGGGGCGCCGGTGGCGTTCACCAGGCCCGAGAAGTCCCCCTTGCGCTCCGCGGGCGTGGGGTACGAAGCCGTGTAAGGCAGCGGGCTGGCGTTGCGGATCCACTCCATGTTCAACATGAAGAAGGTCTTGTCCTTGCCGTTGTATATCTTCGGAATACGCACCGGCCCGTCGATCACAAAGCCGGGCTGGTTCCAGCGCATGACGCCGCGCGGGTTTCTGGCCGCGTTGCCGGCGAAACTGTTGGCGTTGAGCTTGTCATTGCGGAAAAACTCGTACAACGAACCGTGAAGCGTGTTGGTGCCGCCCTTCAGCACGGCATTCACTACCGTGCCACTGCTGTGGCCGTATTGCGCATCATATGTGTGGGTTTGCACCGTGACTTCCTCGACGGAGTCAGGCGAAGGCACAAAGCCCACGTAAATGGCCGCCGAAGCGCGCTCCTCGGGTGCGTTGGGGATGCCGTTGAGCATGATCTGGTATTGGCTGCCGATGCCTTCCGACGACATCTGCGCTGACGCTCCGTCATACGGGCGGCCGAATCCACTCGCCTGCGAGGTGGTGTTCAGTGCCGTGTACATTCCGGTGGCCAGGTCGGCGAGCATGTATGTGTTGCGCCCCATTATGGGGCCTCGTCGGAGGAATCTATGGGTAAATTGCCTTCAGGCGGAGGCTGAAGAGAGGAAACGGAGCAGTTTGCGGCAGGTGGCGTCAAACGAGCGTTGTTGCTCCTCGGAGGCGCAATTGTGAATCAGCGGTCCGCCCTCGTCATCGATCACACCCAAGAGAACCTTTGCTACATCTTTCCTTCTTAGGGAAGGGGTTTCGTTCA
>JAIQFL010000668.1 GCA_020073365.1 Terriglobia bacterium
GCCCTCATCCCTGGTATGGATCTCTGCGGGCCATCCCACACTGAAGATCGTTCAGACGGCCGCCGATTCCGGGAGGCGGCCAAAGCGTCGTTGGCGGGCGTGAAACTCTTCAACCATGCATTTGAGATCTTATTCGGCGATTTCTTGAGCTCTATATCCACGCGCTCGCGATGCTCACGCGAGCAAAACACGGTGTTCAACGGGCGTCTCGAAACTGCCGTGCAGCACGAGCTGAATTTCCCCACCGCCTCCATCCCCGATGCCGGCAAGATCTTCGTCAGGTTGTATCCCGGCCCGCTCAGCCAGGTGAACGAAGGCATGGACAGCATCCTGCGCATGCCGGGCGGCTGCTTTGAGCAGACCTCCTCCAGCACCTACCCCAACGTGCTCGCGCTGGATCACATGAAGCGCACCAAGAAGCTGACGCCTGAGGTCCACGCCAAAGCCGAGGGGTTCATCGCCAACGGCTACTAGCGCCTGTTGACATTTGAAGTCCCTGGCGGGGGCTTCTCCTGGTTTGGCAACCCGCCGGCCAACAAAATCCTGACGGCTTACGGCCTGATGGAGTTCTACGACATGTCGAAGGTCCACGACATGGACCCGCAGGTGATTCTGCGGACCCAGCAGTGGCTCGCCGGACAGCAGCAGCCGGACGGAAGCTGGAAGCCGGACACCAACTTCATCAACGAAGGCGCTACCAACCGCTACAACTCCGACGTGCTGCGTATTACCGCTTACCTGGCCTGGTCATTGGAGAATACCGGTTACCAGGGACCGGCGGTCGAGCGGGCCAAGCAATTCGTCGAGAAGCACACGGGCGTTCAGGTGAATGCCAAGCCGGACGCCTATACCCTGGCGGTCCTGGCGAACTTCGCCGCCGACTATGGAAAGGACCGCGACTTCACTCGCCAGGCCATGCAACTCCTGCTCGACGCGCGTACCGAGAAGGATGAGCAGGTGTGGTGGACCGCCGACGAAACTGCCGTCTATGCCACCGGCGCGAGCGCCAGCGTCGAGACCACGGGGTTGGCCGTGCAAGCCCTGCTCAAGTGGGGTCAAGCTTCGGCCACGGCGGCGAAGGCCCTCACCTATATCGCATCTAAGTCTAAGAAGGATGCATCCGGCACTTGGGGAACCACGCAGGCCACCATCATGGCGCTGCGGGCCTTGCTGCTCTCGACCGGGAAAGGCGGCGCGGACGTTCGCGGCACGCTGGAGATCTCGCTGAACGGCAAGCCAGCGGAAAAACTGACGCTGACCCCGGAGAATAACGATCTGCTCCATCTCGTGTTAAAGGGCGTCGCTTCGAGCGCAACAAGGTGGAAATCCGCTTCGACGGAAAGGGCGGCCTGGCCTACCAGGTAGTCGGTCGCTACTTCGTCCCCTGGAACGTGAAACCGGCCAACGAGCCGCTCTCGATCGGCGTGGCTTATGACCCCACGCAGCTTGCGCAGGACGACATCGCCACTGCCACCGCGACGGTCAAAAACAACCTGGCCAAGGCCGCCAACATGGTGATGGTGGACCTGGGGATTCCTCCCGGGTTCGATCTGCTCAGCGAAGACCTGCAAGCCTACCAGGAGAAGAGCGCCGGGCAGAAAAGCGGGCGTCTGGAGAAGTTCAGTATGACGGCCACGCAGGCCATCTTATATTTCGATTCGATCGGCGCGGGCGACACCGTAACACTGCGATTCCGTCTGCGCGCCAAGTATCCCATCCGCGCCAAGACTTTCGCGTCGCGAGTCTATGAATATTACGACCCCGCGGTAAACTCGGTCGCGCGTCCGGTGCAATTGGAGGTGCGGAAGCGGTAGGACTCAGCCCCACCATGTTTCTCCGGGGGCCAGGTGGGCCTTGACGACATCGGGGTTCAGTTCCACGCCGTAGCCCGGCTTGTCCTGAATGGTGAAGTAGCCGTTCTCCCAGAACGGACCTTCGTTGATGACCAGGTCGGGCCACCAGTCCACCCACTTGGCCAATTCGTGGATGCGGAACTCGCGCATTGCGGCGGCAGCGTGACACGAGGCGATGGTCCCCACGGGGCTGGCGGGATTGTGGCACGCGGTCCAGATGTAGTACAGGTCGGCGAGATCCGAAATCTTCTTGGACTCCAGAAGCCCCCCGGACTTCGGAACATCGATGTGAACGCCGGAACAAGCCTGCATCTCGATCAGCTTCCGGAAGCCCTGCCGTCCGTAGAGATTTTCTCCCGTGCAGACCGGTATGCCGATGGACTGAGTCACCCGCGCCATGGCTTCGATGTTATCCGGCGGCACCGGGTCTTCCAGCCACATAGGCTTCACCGGCTCGAGCTCCCGCGCCAGGCGGATCACATCCTGCGTGTCGTAGCGCCAGTGGCATTCGATGGCGAAGTCCGCATCCGGGCCCAGCGTTTCGCGCACGGTCTCCATTCCCTTTACGATGCGGCGGTAGTCGCGGTTGGTAAGACCGCGCCCGTAAGGGTCGTGCCCGGGCTCTTTGAATTCGGGATCGGCCTTCAGGGGAACGCCATCGCCCTGGAATTTGAAGGCGGTCCACCCCCACTTTTCCGCGCGAGCTTCCTCGGCCTGCGCGCGCCACGCGGCCGGATCTTCCACGTGGTCGACCGCCTGGAGCGTGCGGTAGAAGCGGATGCGGTCGCGGAAACGGCCGCCGAGCAGGTTGCAGACGGGCGTCTGGAGCATGCGCCCGCAGAGGTCCCACAAAGCGATCTCGATCCCACCGGCGGCGGTGACGGTGACTCCCGCGATGGCCCCGGCGCCTGCGCTTTGCATGAGCATCTTGGTATAGAGCTTGTCGACGTTGAGCGGATCTTCGCCCAGGATAATGGGCTTCAGCTTGTTGAGGACCAGGTCCTTGACGCCCCAGCCCCAGTAGGCTTCCCCGATGCCATAAAGACCCGAATCCGTTTCGATCTTGATGAGATTCCAGTCCCAGGTGCCGCGCACGATCATGCACTTGACGTCCGTGATCTTCACCTTCTTTTGCAGGGCCGCGGCCACCCGCTGGTACGGGCCGGCAAAGGCGCAGGAGGCCGATGCGGTGTGAAGAAACTGGCGGCGGGTCATAGGCGATCCGGGGTTACTATAACAGATCCGCCGGCGTGGGACAGGCCGGAGAATTGTCCAATGCAAGATGATCCTGAAATGAAGTACGTTTCCAATGCAAGATGATCCTGAAATTCGTGGTCTGCCACCCTTTCAGGTGGATGCGAATTGGGATGAAGAACGTGGAGGGGCTAACGCCCCAGGAAATCGATGATTTTATCAAGGGCAGCTCGCAGATCGAGTTTGCCGGTGAAACCCGGCGGGAGATCTACGACTGGATCCAAGCGATG